>LR134362.1:1934976-2257472 GCA_900637275.1 [Pasteurella] aerogenes | reverse complement strand
TTGTTATTTTATCTTTATAAAATCAAAAAATTAGCAAAACCCGCCAAAAGTGCGGTGTGAATTCGGGTAATTTTACAATAAAGTTGATCAAAGATCTTTAGAAAAGGATCAAAAAAAGCGAAAAAGGTTGCTTGAGATTTTTTGTAAAAACCGTATAATTCCCAGCGCTTTTATGCGGTTTAGTCGAAAAAGAAGATTTATTTCTTCAATTTTGCTTATTCTGATTTGACGAACGATGAATTTCAGATTACAATTCCGTTCCTTATTTGAGTAACCCTTGTTCCAATATTCGTGTTTTTGATCCTCCTTGAATCAAAAACAATGATGTAACAATTTTGATTTAGGTAGATTATAGTTATGAAACGTACATTTCAACCTTCTGTATTAAAACGCAGCCGTACTCACGGTTTCCGTGCACGTATGGCAACTAAAAACGGCCGCCAAGTTTTAGCTCGTCGTCGCGCTAAAGGTCGTAAAAGTTTATCTGCATAATCAAACCTTATCGGTGTGATTACGCTAAACTTTTCTCGGGAGTTACGTCTGTTAACTCCCTCTCAATTCAAATACGTTTTTCAAGATCCGCTTCGAGCGAGTAGTCCAGAAATTACCATTCTTGCCCGCCAAAATGACCTTGAGCATCCTCGCTTAGGCTTAACTGTGGCAAAAAAACATTTAAAGCGCGCCCACGATCGCAACCGCATTAAACGCGTTTGTCGCGAAAGTTTTCGGACATTACAACATCAGCTACCTGCTTACGATTTTATTATTGTGGCAAAAGCCGGTATTGGTAAGTTAGATAACCGCACGTTATTTGCAACCTTGGATAAGTTATGGAAAAGACACCTTCGTTTGGCGCAAAAATCTTAGTCGGACTGGTTCGGTTTTACCAAATCGTGATAAGCCCGATCATTGGACCTCGTTGTCGGTTCACACCAACCTGTTCTTGCTATGCACTGGAAGCATTAAAAATGCATGGCGCTGCAAAAGGTAGTTGGCTTACAGTCAAACGTATATTAAAATGTCATCCTTTGAACGCTGGCGGATACGATCCTGTGCCGCCGAATATTAATAACAAAAAAGAGAAAAAATAATGGATTCAAGACGTAGCCTCTTAGTGCTAGCACTACTCTTTATTTCTTTTCTTGTTTATCAGCAATGGCAAATGGATTATAACACTCCTCAGCCGGTTGCCACTGAACAAGCGCAAACCACAACGCCTACGAACACTTCTGATGTTCCGGCAAGTTCTTCTTCAACCGCCGCAATCGCTACCGATACACAAGTAAAAGGGCGTGTAATTACCCTTGAAAATGATGTGTTTCGCTTAAAAGTAGATACCTTAGGCGGTGATGTGATTAGTTCTGAATTGTTAAAATATGATGCGGAATTAAAATCCAATACACCTTTTGTGTTATTAACAAATACACCTGAACACGTTTATATTGCACAAAGCGGTTTAATCGGAAAAGACGGTATTGATAGCACTGCTGGCCGTGCCGATTATCAAGTGAGCGGTGATAATTTCAAATTAGCAGATGGGCAAAATGAGCTTAGCGTTCCTTTCGTCTTTGAGAAAAACGGGGTGACTTATCGTAAAATCTTCGTGTTAAAACGCGGTGAATATGATGTTGGCGTCAACTTTGAAATTCAAAACCAAAGTGCGAATGCCATTGAAGTTGAGCCTTACGGTCAATTAAGACATACCCTAGTAGAAAGCTCCGGCAGCATGGCAATGCCAACTTATACCGGGGGCGCATACTCTTCTTCTGAAACGAACTATAAAAAATACAGTTTTGAAGATATGGGAAATGCTAATCTATCCGTTAACACCAAAGCTGGTTGGGTAGCAATTTTACAGCATTATTTCGTCTCTGCTTGGATCCCAAATCAAGATTCAGATAACCAACTTTATAGCTTAACCGACAAAGCAAATAATATCGGTTCTATCGGTTATCGCGGACCAGTGACGGTTGTTCCGGCAGGTACCACACAAACCATCACCAGCAAATTATGGACAGGTCCTAAATTGCAAGAACAAATGGGCGAGGTGGCAAATCACTTAGACTTAACCGTAGATTACGGTTGGGCATGGTTCATTGCGAAACCGTTGTTTAAATTATTGACCATTATTCAATCTTTAGTGCAAAACTGGGGCTTGGCGATTATTGGGGTAACTTTAGTGGTGAAAGCGATTTTGTATCCATTAACCAAAGCGCAATACACCTCAATGGCAAAAATGCGGATGTTACAACCGAAAATGCAAGAAATGCGTGAACGTTTCGGTGATGATCGCCAACGCATGAGCCAAGAAATGATGAAATTATATAAAGAAGAAAAAGTGAACCCGTTAGGCGGCTGTTTGCCAATTCTACTCCAGATGCCTATTTTCATCGCCTTATATTGGACATTTATGGAAGCAGTCGAATTACGTCATGCGCCATTCTTTGGTTGGATTCAAGACTTATCGGCACAAGATCCATACTATATCCTACCGATTTTGATGGGCGGTTCAATGTTCTTGTTGCAAAAAATGTCGCCAACTCCAGTGGCAGATCCAATGCAACAAAAAGTAATGAACTTTATGCCATTGATTTTCATGGTATTCTTCCTTTGGTTCCCAGCAGGCTTAGTCTTGTACTGGTTGGTATCTAACTTGATCACGATTGTTCAGCAACAATTGATTTATCGTGGATTGGAGAAAAAAGGCTTACATTCTCGTAAGAAATAATTCCAAATTGTAGAAGGCATCAATTTGATGCCTTCTTTTTTAACTAAACATGGCATTTTTTGACCGCACTTTTCTATGCCGGCACACATTGTTTACGTGAAAAACCCTTTGAAAATCTGACACCACCTCTTGAAAGCCGCAATTTCGCCCCCATTTAGTTTCCATATGTCAATAAAACATAGGAAAAGAAAATGACAACAATCGTAAGTGTTCGCCGCAACGGAAAAGTGGTTGTGGGCGGTGATGGACAAGTATCTCTTGGCAATACTGTAATGAAAGGCAACGCGCGCAAAGTTCGCCGCTTATACAATAACAAAGTATTAGCGGGCTTTGCCGGTGGTACGGCTGATGCATTCACCTTATTTGAATTATTTGAACGCAAACTCGAATTACACCAAGGACATTTGCTTAAAAGTGCGGTCGAATTAGCGAAAGATTGGAGAACAGATCGCGCCTTACGCAAATTAGAAGCCATGCTTATCGTCGCAGATGAAAAAGAAAGTTTAATTATTACGGGTATCGGCGATGTGGTTCAACCGGAAGCCGATCAAATTCTTGCAATTGGTTCCGGTGGCAATTATGCCCTTTCTGCTGCCCGTGCATTGGTGCAAAATACCGAGCTTTCCGCCCGAGAAATCGTCGAAAAATCCTTACAAATCGCTGGCGATATTTGCGTTTACACCAACACCAATTTTACTATCGAAGAATTACCTTAAATTTGATGCTACAGCAAATACCATAGCACCCCACTACATTGTAAAAGGAATAATATTATGTCTGAAATGACCCCAAGAGAAATCGTTTCCGAACTTGATTTACACATTATCGGCCAAGCGGATGCCAAACGTGCAGTGGCGATCGCCTTGCGTAACCGCTGGCGCAGAATGCAATTACAAGAACCGCTTCGTCATGAAGTGACACCAAAAAATATCCTAATGATTGGTCCGACCGGCGTGGGGAAAACCGAAATTGCCCGTCGCTTGGCAAAACTTGCCAATGCCCCTTTTATTAAAGTAGAAGCCACAAAATTTACTGAAGTTGGCTACGTTGGTAAAGAAGTGGATTCTATTATTCGTGATCTAACCGACAGCGCCATGAAATTAGTGCGCCAACAAGAAATTGAAAAGAACCGTTTTCGTGCGGAAGAAGCAGCAGAAGATCGCATTTTAGACGTATTATTGCCACCGAGTAAAAATCAATGGGGTGAAGTTGAAGGGCATAACCTTGGCAGCAATACTCGCCAAGTTTTCCGTAAAAAATTACGTGAAGGACAATTAGACGAAAAAGAAATTGAAATTGACGTTGCTGCTGTACCGATGGGCGTAGAAATCATGACACCTCCAGGCATGGAAGATATGACCAATCAATTACAATCCTTATTCCAAGGCTTATCCAACTCACAAACCACCAAGCGCAAAATGAAAATTAAGGATGCACTAAAAACCTTAATTGAAGATGAAGCGGCAAAATTAATTAATCCGGAAGAATTAAAACAAAAAGTCATTGATGCAGTTGAACAAAATGGGATTGTGTTTATTGATGAAATTGACAAAATTTGTAAAAAAGGCGAATACAGCGGCGCTGATGTCTCACGCGAAGGCGTACAACGCGATTTACTTCCACTAGTCGAAGGTTCCACCGTCAATACGAAACATGGGATGGTCAAAACCGATCATATTCTGTTTATTGCTTCCGGCGCCTTCCAAGTTGCTCGTCCGTCAGATCTTATTCCGGAGTTGCAAGGTCGATTACCAATTCGCGTAGAATTATCTGCGTTAACTGCACATGATTTTGAGCGTATCCTAACCGAACCAAATGCTTCATTAACGGAACAATACAAAGCGTTAATGGCAACCGAAGGCGTAAATATTAGCTTTACCCAAGAGGCAATCAAAAAAATCGCCGAAGCGGCTTTCCGTGTTAATGAAAAAACGGAAAATATCGGTGCTAGACGTTTACATACGGTCATGGAGCGTTTGATGGATAAAATCTCATTTAACGCCAGCGATATGAGCGGTCAGACTGTTAATATTGATGAAGCCTTTGTGATTGATGCATTAGGTGATGTAGTAGAAAACGAAGATTTGAGTCGTTTTATCTTATAAAGATGACATCATTTGTTTAATCAGAAATGGACAAAGTTAATACTTTTGTCCATTTTTATGGTGGGATGTAAATAAAAATACCCCAAAACGCCCGCTAGACTGATATAACAATTCAAATCAAAGTGCGGTCAAAAATATTTCATTTTCTGACCGCACTTGGTTGCTAGAGCAACTTACTTTTTTGAGGAGAATTCAACTTAATCCGATTTGACCGCGTATTTTCCGGAACCCCATAACATAATCGCTAAATAAGCGAATAAGAAGTCTGCCGGAGATTCGATCGCCCAGCCACCGAATTTATTTAAACTGAAAATTTCGTGAGCGTGAGCTAAACCAATAATCATCACACAAGTCATCATTGCAACAAACGCAGAGATGCGGGTAAATAAACCGATGATGATGAGAATTGGCGCAAGAATTTGACCCAAATAGACTCCGTAAGCAAAGAAGCCAGGAAGGCTTGCTTTTTCCATTAGAGAAACGATAAAACCAAAACTTCTGTCATTTGTCGCATTAGCAATACCGTACAACAAGAACATACCACCAAAAACCACACGAAGAACAAGTTTGGCAAGATCAGGATGATCTACAATTTGATTGAATTTTTGAATTAGAGCATTCATTTTTATTAATTTCCTTATCATTAGACACAATGAGTCTTAATTATATTAAGCACTTGTTACAGATAAAGATATTTTTAGTTAAAATATATTTTCTAAAAAGTTAACAATTATACATTTATTTATTTTTTATTAATTATTGAAAAATCGTTTTTTCTAAGGGTGATTTTAAATTTTTGAAACAAAAATACTGAATAAAATGCTTATTTTTAATTCATTTTTTAAAAAATTTAAAAAATAATTTTTAAACAAAATATAAACATTTAGTAAAAGCGCACAAAACATTACCCATAAACCCAAAAGACCTGTATAATGCTGTGACTTGTTTTTTCCTGTTGGCGTGCGGCTATCAAAAATAATTTTATAACGACCGATTTACAATCCCTAAAAAGCGGTAAGTTAGGAGATTATTTTCGCTAGTCGCAATTAGGAAAAAGCACAAGTTAAGGCGATAGTCTCGCCGATGGTTTTATTTGATAGAAAGGAAAAACATTGTGAATCCAATTGTTAAACAGTTTAAATACGGTCAACATACCGTAACATTAGAAACCGGTGCAATCGCACGTCAAGCAACCGCCGCGGTGATGGCGAGTATGGACGATACGACAGTATTTGTCAGCGTGGTAGCGAAAAAAGACGTGAAAGAAGGGCAAGATTTCTTTCCATTAACCGTTAATTATCAAGAGCGTACTTACGCAGCAGGTCGTATTCCAGGTGGTTTTTTCAAACGCGAAGGTCGTCCATCTGAAGGCGAAACCTTAATCGCACGTTTAATTGACCGTCCAATTCGTCCGTTATTCCCAGAAGGTTTCTTTAACGAAATTCAAGTAGTTGCCACTGTAGTATCCGTTAATCCACAAATCAGCCCGGATTTAGTTGCTATGATCGGGGCTTCTGCTGCACTTTCTCTTTCTGGCGTTCCGTTCAACGGTCCAATCGGAGCAGCACGTGTCGGTTTTATCAACGATCAATTCGTGTTAAACCCAACCATTAACGAACAAAAACAAAGTCGTTTGGATTTGGTGGTTGCCGGTACAGATAAAGCGGTATTAATGGTCGAATCCGAAGCGGATATTTTAACTGAAGAGCAAATGTTAGCCGCAGTGGTTTTTGGTCATCAGCAACAACAAGTAGTTGTAGAAGCAATTAAAGAATTTGCTGCTGAAGCTGGAAAACCGCGTTGGGATTGGGTTGCTCCACAACCAAATACTGCGTTAATCGACAAAGTAAAAGCTATTGCTGAAGCACGTTTGGGTGATGCTTATCGCATTACAGAAAAACAAGCTCGCTATGAGCAAATTGATAGCATCAAAGCGGATGTGATTGCTCAAATCACCGCAGAAGCAACGGAAGGCGAAGAAATCAGCGAAGGAAAAATTGTTGATATTTTCACCGCACTTGAAAGTCAAATCGTACGCGGTCGTATTTTAAATGGCGAACCGCGTATTGATGGACGTACAGTAGATACTGTTAGGGCATTAGATATTTGTACCGGTG
This sequence comes from [Pasteurella] aerogenes, assembly GCA_900637275.1. Lineage (NCBI taxonomy): Bacteria > Pseudomonadati > Pseudomonadota > Gammaproteobacteria > Pasteurellales > Pasteurellaceae > [Pasteurella] aerogenes. Next base: position 2,250,522 of record LR134362.1, on the reverse strand, counting down.
TGTTACCGCGTACCCATGGTTCGGCAATCTTTACTCGTGGTGAAACACAGGCTTTAGCCGTAGCTACGTTGGGAACTGAACGCGATGCGCAAATTATTGATGAATTGACCGGCGAAAAAACCGATCATTTCTTATTCCACTATAACTTCCCTCCGTATTCTGTCGGTGAAACTGGGATGATTGGTTCGCCAAAACGCCGTGAAATCGGTCACGGTCGTTTAGCAAAACGCGGTGTAGCAGCGGTTATGCCGACTTTAGCCGAGTTCCCTTATGTTGTTCGCGTGGTATCTGAAATTACCGAATCTAATGGTTCTTCTTCCATGGCATCCGTATGTGGCGCTTCTCTTGCATTAATGGATGCGGGTGTGCCAATTAAAGCAGCTGTTGCGGGTATTGCGATGGGATTAGTGAAAGAAGAAGACAAATTCGTAGTACTTTCTGATATTTTAGGTGACGAAGACCACCTTGGCGATATGGACTTCAAAGTCGCCGGTACACGCGAAGGGGTCACTGCGTTACAAATGGATATTAAAATCGAAGGGATTACCGCCGAAATTATGCAAATTGCGTTAAACCAAGCGAAAAGTGCGCGTATGCATATTTTAGGTGTAATGGAACAAGCGATTTCTGCGCCGCGTGAAAGTATTTCTGAATTCGCGCCACGTATCCATACCATGAAAATTGATCCGAAGAAAATCAAAGATGTGATCGGTAAAGGTGGTGCAGTAATTCGCGCATTAACCGAAGAAACCGGCACTTCTATTGATATTGATGATGATGGTACTGTTAAAATTGCGGCAGTTGATAACAATGCGGTTAAAGAAGTCATGGCGCGTATCGAAGACATTACTGCCGAAGTTGAAGCCGGCGCAACTTATAAGGGTAAAGTTTCCCGTTTAGCGGATTTCGGTGCCTTTGTAACCTTAGTCGGAAACAAAGAAGGCTTAGTACATATTTCTCAAATTGCAGAAGAACGCGTTGAGAAAGTAAGCGATTACTTAAGTGTCGGCCAAGAAGTGACAGTAAAAGTTGTCGAAATTGATCGTCAAGGACGTATTCGTTTAACCATGAAAGATCTTGTCGCTAAAACAACGGAAGCACAACAACCTGTCGCTTCTGATATGGAACAAGACGAAATTTAAGGTTTAACTGAATGATACCGGACACTCAGCCCGGTATCATTCGATGAGAATTTAATATCATGGTATGACAATCTTGTCGTAATACTATGAAAAACAAAGCAATATCTGTGCTATAAGGCTTATCCGTGATGTTACAACTTTCTCAGTTGTTAAAATTCGTTCGATTTTTGCCAAGTTTTTGTATTGTTCTATTTTTGAGCGGTTGTATCAGTACTGGTTCAAACTTAGGAAATAGAAATAAGATTGTATTGGCAGAACAAAATCCGAATATTCATTTTGAACAAGAAGTCATGATTGTTCGTATAAGCCAAGTATTGCTCGTGGGGCAGATGAGTAATGATGAGCGGGCGGCACTGCATTTTGAACGCGGTGTTTTATATGACAGCCTCGGTTTATGGGGATTAGCTCGTTATGATTTTACTCAAGCACTCGCACTCCAACCTAAAATGGCGGCGGTGTATAATTATCTTGGGCTTTATCTCCTATTGGATGAAGACTATGATAGTGCATTGGATGCATTTAATGCGGTGTTGGAATTGGATCCTAACTATGAATATACTTACCTCAACCGAGGTTTGGATTTCTATTATGTGGGACGTTATAATCTAGCGGAAGAAGATTTTCTGAAGTTTTATCAAGCAGATAAATCTGATCCTTATCGTGTATTATGGCTATATTTAAATGAGCTGAAATTGAAACCAAATGAAGCGCAACAAAATCTAGCAACGCGTGCAACGGAACTTTCCGCAGACTACTGGGGCACAAATCTTGTCCAATATTATTTAGGTAAATTGACAGTCGAAGAATTACAAAAGAAAGCACAGCGTTTTGTTGATCCGACATCGTCGCAATATGCGGAGATTTTGACTGAAACTTACTTCTATCTAGCGAAACAAAAACTCAATATGGGTCAAGTTGACGAGGCGGAAACGCTATTTAAACTTGCCATGGCAAATCAGGTGTATAACTTTGTTGAGTATCGTTTTGCATTGCTTGAATTGAATCAATTGAAACGCAATCAAGCAGAATAAGACATTTAACCTTTCCGGTTTTTTGTCTCAGGTGTTGTGAAACGAATTAGGGATTATCCTTGTAAGCAACAATTTATAATTATCTGAAAGGAGCCTTATTGAGCTTTCCTTTTTACATTCGAGTATTTTTTAATGACTGAAATTCAAACCACTTTCCATGATTTAGGCTTGCCTGAATTTATTCTTACTGCTGTTTCCGAAATGGGCTTTGTAACCCCTTCACCAATTCAACAAGCATGTATTCCACATTTACTAAACGGGCGCGACGTACTGGGTATGGCACAAACCGGTAGCGGAAAAACAGCGGCGTTCTCACTCCCGTTATTAGCACAAATTGACACCGATAAAAAATATCCACAAATGTTAGTGATGGCACCAACCCGTGAACTTGCAATTCAAGTGGCTGATGCTTGCGAACAATTTGTAAAACACGCCAAAGGCATGCGTATTGTCACTCTATATGGCGGTCAACGTTATGACATTCAATTGCGCGCACTAAAACAAGGCGCACAAGTCGTAGTCGGTACTCCCGGACGTATTTTAGATCATATCCGTCGTGGTACACTGGATTTATCTGAATTGCAATCTATCGTATTGGATGAAGCCGATGAAATGTTACGCATGGGCTTTATTGAAGATGTTGAAACCGTGATGGCGGAATTACCCGAAAATCACCAAACTGCGCTATTCTCAGCGACCATGCCGGAACCAATCCGTCGCATTACCAAACGCTTTATGCAAGAGCCGCAAGAAGTTAAAATTCAATCTAATCAACAAACTGCACCGGATATTACACAAAGTTGCTGGTACGTTCACGGTTTTCGCAAAAATGAAGCGCTTTTGCGTTTCCTTGAAGTGGAAGATTTTGATGCCGCAATTATTTTCACCCGCACTAAAACCGGTACTCTAGATATCACCGAATTATTGGAAAAACACGGTTTCCGTGCCGCAGCGTTAAATGGCGACATGACCCAACAATTACGTGAACAAACCCTTGATCGTTTACGTAACGGAAGTTTGGATATCTTAGTTGCCACCGACGTTGCCGCACGTGGTTTGGACGTAGAACGGATAAGCTTGGTATTTAACTATGATATTCCACTTGATGCAGAAAGCTATGTACATCGTATCGGTCGTACCGGACGAGCCGGACGTGCCGGACGTGCTATTCTTTTCGTGGAACCGAAAGAACGTCGTTTGCTTGGTAATATTGAACGATTAATGAAAAAACCGATTGAAGAAGTCGAAGTACCGAATCATGAAGCGTTGCAAGCCTGTCGCCGCAAAAAATTTGTGGCAAAAATTACCAAACAGCTAGAACATCATGATCTTGATATGTACCGAGGTTTGCTGGAAGACTTGTTTACCGCCGATCAGGATCAAGAAGATATTGCAGCAGCAATGTTAATGCTATTACAAGGTAAACAAAAACTGATTTTACCACCGGATCCTGTTATCGAAAAACGCCGTCGCGGAGAACGTGGTGAACGCAGCGATCGCCGTGAGCGTCGTGAAAATTCCCGGTCAGCAGAACGCCGCGGCTACGGAAATCCACAACCTATGGATTTATACCGCGTTGAAGTTGGACGTGCGGATGGGGTAGAAGTGCGCCATATTGTCGGCGCTATCGCGAATGAAGGCGATATTAACAGCCGCTATATTGGACACATTAAATTATACGATGACTATTCTACCATTGAACTTCCGCAAGGAATGCCGAAAGAATTATTACAAGTCTTTGGCAAAACACGCATTTTAAACAAACAAATGCGCATGACTTTTGTCGGCGAAGCCCATAATAACGCCCACGGGCATGAACGTGGTAATGAGCGCAGTTATGATCGCGACAGCGGTAAACGTAAAGGCAGAAGTAACAGCGAAACTCGCTTCGGCAAACCAGAGCGTAAATTTAAAGAAAAAAATGACCGCTCTTTTAACGAACGTGCCCCAAGAGAGCTCCGTGAACGTAGAAAATAATCAATCGTTGATTTATTTATAGCGAATAATTGAGGATTTTTCTACGCATGGTAGGAAAGCTATCCTCGACCAATGTTATCTTATCATCAATACCTGTTTCGATTTAACTTCGGAGCAGGTATTTTTATCCATCCTTGATTTAAAATATTGCAAAATTACCTATTATTTTTCACTAAAAGCTAATAGTTAATTTCTTTTTAAGCTATTGTTATATTTTTGTTAAAAACTATAATAAATCCATCTTCAGCAGCAAAGCAGTTGTGAGAAGAAAAAAATTCACAGATACAGATTACATTTTAGGAGACAGATTATGAAAACTTTAGCCAAAACTTTCGCATTAGCACTTTTCGCCGGCGTCCTATCAACCAACGTGATGGCGGCGCAAAGCAGCAATGATTACGCCACTTATTCCAGCCAATTAAAAGCGAATTTAGCCGCATTGCAACATACTCAAGATACTGCACAATTCCAACGTTTAGTCAACGAAACATTAGATCTTGCAATTAATGCGAAAAATACTATCGGTCAAACCTTTACTGACAGAATGGATGCCAGCGATAATGCGATGGAACAACAACGCATTACCTATCAAGAATGGAAATTAGCAAAATTAATTAATTCGTTAGAATCTGCATCAAGCAAAACTAACTTGACTAGTATGAAAGGAACCGTGTTATTTAACGCGATTTAATGAAATAGATATGGTAAAAAAATTAAGGTGGGCTAAAACCCACCTTAATTGTTATCTGTTAACCTAATGATGCTATCGGCTTAGAAGTAAACGCGTAAACCAGTACCGAAGATATGTTCTTTATCGGTTTCATCGTTAAGTTTTTTGTTACGTTCATGTTCATACATTACGTAAACCACTGCGCTACGACCAAGTCTGTAATCCACACCCATTTGGTAGCGGTTTCGCATTTTGTTTTTCTGTGACTTGTCATAAGCATTGAATAAGTCAACATTGTCATATTTGTAGTTCAAATATTCCCATTGTCCGAAAAGACCAACGATATCCGTGAATTGATAACGGAAATCTACTAAAGCATAATGCCCTTTTCTTGGGCCATTATCTGTTTGTCCCCAAACTTTAGGTGGGTTCGCCCAATCCAAGTTATCATATTTTTCTCTTATTTGGCCATAGTTTAATGCTAAGTAGAAAGGACCGTAAGTATAGTCGCCATGTACTAACCAAATATCGCGTCTTTTTGCTGTATTGGAAGCAGATTCTTGTGTATACCCCTCTACAGCTGAATCAAATTTACCATCATAATTATCATGAGTATAACCGGCGGCAAATTCAAATTTATGTTCACCTACTTTGGTGTTATAGAAGGCAGTTAAAGCATAACCGCTCTTATATTTGTATCCGTTGCTGACATAAGTATCAATATCTTTATTCGAATGACCAAATACATAATCAGCACCAAAACTGAAACCATTCCATTCTGCACTACGGAATTTAGCCCCTTTATCCGCATATTTGGTAATCTCGTTATACCAACCGGTACGCCAGTATGTCATATCTTGCAATACTTCATCAGCACTGGTACTTTGACGACCGAAAGTCAAACTACCTACATCCGCTAATTTAAATCCTCCAAACAATTCACGCGTAGTCGGGCTACCGAAGTTACTTGGTGGAATAGGACTTGGGGAACCAGCTTGTTTAAATGCATCGCCATTACCATCACTATCTTCAAAACGGATTTGATACCCAGCAAGAGCGGATAAACCGTTACCTAAATCATGAGTAGCTTTAACGATAAGACGGGAACCATCATTAGTTAAATCACCACGTCCATTGTTAGCATCTGGGTTACGCCCTAAAAACATACGAAAGGAACCGCTTAACTCAACTTTCGAACCATCCTGTTCATAAACTACAAATGCGTTGGCTGAAGTTGCCGCAGTTGCTGCTACGGCTAGTGCAATTAATGTCTTTTTCATATAAAAAATTCCTTTTAAACTCACAGATTAGATTTGTTACAAAATTTTAACAAGGCATTGAACTTTTCAAAACTTGATATGTCAAAGCACGCTTCTCTTAAAGCGGAATTAATAGTTACAAAGAAAAAATTTACTGTCAACGCACAATCTAAACAAAATTAGGTAGATTTATTGATGAAGATCACAAATATTAAATTTTTTTGTATAGTATGAGAAAATTTAGTAAAAAAATTGTACTAAATTTGTTCTATCAAGAAACCTTATTCCTCTAGGCTTGCGATCTAATATGATAATTTTTTATAACATTTTATTAACAAATTATTGCGAATAATTCGTTTTTAAACGCAAAATACGACTTAAATTGTTAACTGATATAAAACAAAAAACCAAGTTTATCCAACTTGGTTTTCGCTACACGGTTACCCGTTTTAGTATGACGTTCTGATTATTTTACAGAATCTTTTAATGCTTTACCGGCAACAAAGGCAGGTACTTTAGACGCTGCAATTTTGATTTCTGCGCCAGTTTGTGGATTGCGACCGGTACGCTCTTTACGTGAATTTACTTTGAATGTACCAAAGCCGATTAATTGTACCGGTTCACCCGCTTTCAAACTTTCTGTAATTGCATCTAAAGTTGCTTCTAGTGCCGCTTTAGCTTGTTTCTTGTTTAACTCCGCCGCACTTGCAATTGCATCAATTAAATCTGTTTTGTTCATAAATTAGTACCTTCTATAATTTCTATTAGATCTGACATTACGTGGGTCAATTGTACCCGATAACCTATAATCACTGTAATCACAGCACTGCAAGCATAATCTAAGTTACCAATAAATCAAAGCAATATATGCGAAAATTGCTAGCAAAATCACATTATTGCTCAATTTCTATACCGATATTTGAGATTTGCACCTGTCGTAACTCGTTTTTTAGCGCTAAAATCAAGGTAGTATCCCGTTCTTCGCACTCTTTTAATGCGCGATAAATCTGCCATTGAATATCCAATTCCTGCTGAATTTCCTCTGCCTCTTTAAGTGCTTGTTCCGAAAGTTCCCCACCGTTTCGCATTTCCAACACCGTCGCCACAGTTTGTAAAGACAAACGACTTAACTTCACGGCTTGCTCCAGCGTTGAACCGGCAATAATACCATGCACTAATTCCGCCAACCCCTCACAAGCATCAATTGCCGGCAACACACCGAAAAATTCATAATCATTCACATCTGGAATAATGGCTTCCAGTTTTTCCAGCTGATTTTCAAAATTAATCTTCGCGCCCTTCACCGTCAACTGCTCCCAGACCAAATTTAAAATATTATGGTAGGTTTTTGCGACTTGCGGATCTTGCTCTGTGACCTGACAAAACATCACAAAATTCGGATACATCCGTTCACACAAACACGCCATAAAGGTCAAATGTTGCCAAGAGTGTAAATTTTCCAAACGTTTATGAATTGGATTTCGCATAAAAATCACCGCACTTATTTATGATAAGGTTGAGAATATTGATGAATGGCATCCACAAAAATTTGCGGACTCATTTCTGGTACATCTTGATGAATCCCATGCCCCAAATTAAACACGTGTCCGCTGCCTTGCCCAAAATCTGCCAAAATTTGTTTGACTTCTTGTTCAATACGCATTGGTGTTGCATATAACACTGATGGATCCATATTACCTTGCAACGCCACTTTATGCCCAACACGTGCTTTTGCCTCGGCTAAATTTACGGTCCAATCCAACCCAAGCGCATCACAACCCGTATCCGCCATGGCTTCCAACCACAAACCACCGCCTTTGGTAAACAGTGTCACCGGCACACGACGCCCCTCATTTTCACGAATTAAACCCTCAACAATTTTGTGCATATATTGCAAGGAAAAATCAAGGTATTCACGATGACCCAACACACCGCCCCAAGTATCAAACACCATCACTGCCTGTGCGCCAGCTTTAATTTGCGCATTTAAATACAAAACAACTGACTCCGCCAGTTTTTCTAACAATTGGTGCAATAGCTTAGGTTCTGCATATAACATTTTCTTAATTTTCGTAAAGGCTTTACTGCTCCCACCTTCCACCATATAGGTTGCCAAAGTCCAAGGGCTGCCGGAAAAACCAATCAAAGGCACCTCACCTTTTAGCTCATGACGGATAGTTCGCACCGCATTCATCACATACTGCAATTCTTGTTCCGGATCCGGAATTGGCAAATTATCCACCGCACTTTGGCTATCAATCACGCGTTCAAATCGCGGGCCTTCACCAGCGCCAAAACTTAACCCCAATCCCATCGCATCCGGAATGGTTAAAATATCGGAAAACAAAATCGCCGCATCAAGCGCATAGCGACGCAAGGGTTGTAATGTCACCTCACAAGCCAAATCCGCATTGCGACACAACGACATAAAATCGCCTGCTTGCGCGCGTGTCGCTTTATACTCCGGCAAATAACGCCCCGCTTGACGCATCATCCACACTGGCGTCATGTCCACCGGCTGGCGCAATAATGCTCGTAAATAGCGATCGTTTTTTAATATGCTCATTATATTTCCTTAGTCATTACTTAATTATGTCTGGATTTGGCGATCATCATCGGCACACAACGCCAACGTCGCCTGAATTAATTTTAACGCAATGGTCCCCGGCGGCGGCAATTCCGGCAGCGGCGCATCATAACGAAACCATTGGGCATCATAAATCTCCGCCTCTTGCAGCCGAATTTCGCCGCTGTCATAATCCGCCAAAAAACCCACCATCTGCGAATTCGGAAATGCCCAAGGTTGGCTACCGAAATAACGAATATTTTTGACTTTAATGCCCGTTTCTTCAAACACCTCACGCATCACCGTTTGCTCAAAGGTCTCGCCCACCTCAACAAAGCCCGCCAGCGTAGTATAAATTCCGCCTTTATGGCGCAAATGATTTGCCAATAAAATTTCCTTTCCGCGACGCACTGCCACAATAATTGACGGACAAATCACCGGATAGGTACGATAACCACAAGCATCATTTTGGCATTGCACTGCCCATTCATCTTCGGTTATACAAGTTTGATGTCCGCATTTGCCGCAAAAACGGTGGGTGTTAAAAAAATGATTTAATTCCACACCGCGCGCTAACAAATTAAAGGTGCGTTCCGGCAAAAAAAGTTGCGTACGCAAAGAAACATACTCCCGCGCTGCATCATCAGGCTCTTCTTCCAGCAACCACAAAGGCTGCTGCTCCAACTCACCGATCACCATGCCTAATTTACCTTGCAACGCCAACTCTTCAGCGCGACCTTGCGGCAACGTCTCTTGTTGTAAATAAATCGCTGATCCTTGCGTCAACAACCAAAATCCATGGTCATGAGGTTGAATTATTTTCATCATTTTTCCTAAAATTAAGCAAAAAATAACCGCACTTTAGTCATAAGTGCGGTTATTATAAAGAGAATTTCATGATTTAGCGAATGAAAACATCCATCAGCGCATCGCCACAAAAAACAAAAAGCCGAACATCTTAATGATGCCCGACTTTTTGAGGGGTAAGGTCAATTAAATTGCACTAGCAAGATCGAATAACACGCTGTCTTTGGCACTAGTTAAACTGGCTTTATTTGAAGCAGCTTCCAAAGAATTAATCAATTTCACCAATTTCCATTCTTGGTAATCAATGCGGTTTTGTTCCATCGCATTGTCGCTCGCATCCATTCTGTTAATAAAAGTTTGACCAACAGTATTTTTTGCATTAACTGCAAGATCCAAAGATTCATTAACTAAGCGTTGAAATTGTGTTAAGTCTTGAGTTTGTTGTAACGCAGTTAAATTTGCTTTCAATTGGTTAGCATAAGTTGCATAATCATCATCGCTTGGTTGTGCTGCCATTACGTTAGTCGATACGATGCCGGCGAAAAGTGCTAATGTGAAAGTTTTGACTAAAGTTTTCATAATCTGTCTCCTAAAATATAATCTGTGAATTCTTTTCTTCTAACAACTGCTTTGCTGCTGAAGATGGATTTATTATAATTTTTAACAAAAAAATAACAATAATTTAAACAGAAATTAACATTTTACCATTTGTCAATAATCACCTAATACTTTGTTTTTATTATAAATCGATAAAAACTCATAAAAAAAGCACCGCACTTTTACCCATTAAAGTGCGGTGCTTTTCAACGTTAAATGTTAATTTAATTAACATTTATTTAACAAACAACATGATCAACAATTATTTTTTATATTCTTTATGATAGCGTTTTTTTAGTGCATCCAAACCTTGTACCATGTTTTTCGCTTCGTCTAATTTACCCTTTGCCGCCAAGCCTTTTGCTTGCTCAACAACATCGATCACCTGTTGAATACCTTGTTGATAACCTTTAAATTTTTCTTGGTCACCGTTCAAACTATCCGGCATGGTCACTTTCGCTTTATTCGCCGCCGCCAAGAATTTATCGGAAGATTGGGTAAATTCTTCCGCGCTGGTCGCATTGTTTAACGCCTTCACTTGACGGTTCATTTGCGACATTTCCGCGCCCACATCTGCCATCACATTGGTCGCTAACGCCAATAAGGCGACGGATAAAATATGCTTGAATTTCAACATTTGCTCACTCCTCTTTAGTAAAAATTAACAAAAATTTAACGCAAGTTATACCAAATTTAGCAAAATATACAAGTAAATCTTGCAGTTATCCCTCAAGTTTTGCACAAATTGCTTGCGCGCAAGCATAGGCAGAACTCCAAGCCCATTGGAAATTGTAACCACCCAGCCAGCCGGTTACATCCAGCACTTCGCCGATAAAATACAATCCACTGATGCGTTGCGCCTCCATAGTTTTAGAGGAAATCTCTTGCGTATCCACGCCGCCCATAGTCACCTCGGCGGTACGATATCCCTCGGTTCCATTCGGCGTAATTTGCCAGTGATGAATTTGAAGATCCAATGCCGCCAACTGAGCGTTGGAAAGTTGCGCTAAGGTGTCATCTTGCAACAGCCCCTGTTCAATCCAAAGCTCCAATAAACGACTTGGCAAAATACGCGATAATGCGGTTTTTAGACGCAATTTCGGCGAGGTTGTGCGCAAGTTATGTATAAACTCCACTACATTCATATGTGGCAAACAATCTACTTCCAGCGTTTCATTCGGTTGCCAATAATTAGAAATTTGCAAGATTGCCGGTCCGGAAATACCGCGATGAGTGAACAATAAATTATTGCTAAAAATTTGACCGCACTTCGCTTTCACGCAGACCGGCAATGAGACACCGGAAAGTGCGGTATAAAATTTGTCTTTTTCGCGCCAAGTAAATGGTACCAACGAAGCGCGCGGCGCAATCACATTTAACCCGAATTGCTGTGCCACTTGGTAGCCAAAAGGCGTTGCCCCCAACCCCGCCATAGACAAACCACCGCTGGCGATCACCAAACTGTGGCAATGCCATTGCACTCCATTCGCTTTTAACGCAAAGCGCATCGACGCATTATCAGCGACCAACTCCACCTGTTCAATTTGCTGACGCAATTGGATATTCACCTGATATTGCGCGCAACTATCCGCTAACATGGCGACAATATCTTCCGCACCTTTATCACAAAATAATTGCCCCAGTTCTTTTTCATGGTAAGCAATGCCTCGTTCTGCCACTCGGGCAATAAAATCCCATTGATTAAAACGTGCCAACGCGGATTTAACAAAATGGGGATTTTGCGATAAATAATGCTGTGGGCCGACATCTAAATTGGTGAAATTACAAAACCCGCCGCCAGACATCAAAATTTTGCGTCCGACTTTTTTGCCATTATCCAAAATCGTCACTTGTACGCCAGCTTTTGCCATTTCGCCGGCACAAAACAATCCTGCCGCACCGGCGCCAATGATGATCACTTGCGAAAAATTGGTCATGATAAAGATTTCCTTGCCATGAAATTAAGGTGAAGTGGGCGATTGTAACATTTCTATACTTTTCATGCGCTGAATTATCATGCGGCGATCCACTTGCGATTTTCCGCTGTCTAGGATTTTTTGCCACAAGCTCAAGGCTTGCGCATAATCTTGTTGCTTATACGCCTCTGCCGCCAATAAAGACAAGGCGGAGGTTTCCTGTGGATCTTGCTGCAAAATAATCTCTAACAATTGACTGACTTTCGGCGTGATGCGCTCGCCGGCTTGATAATACAACGCACTTGCCGCCAAGCCTAAAATATTAGCTTTCGATCCCTCCAATTTTTCCGCATTGGAAAAACTTATCAACGCGCTGTCCCATTCATTCGCCTGCATATACGCTTGCCCCAACAGCAACCACAACTTGGCATCATTCGGATCTTGGCGCAATTGTTGTTGAATTTTTTCGATATATTCCTGATTATCGCCGCTTAAATTCGCCATCACCGCTTTTTGTTTTTGCTCCAAATACGCCTGTTCGCCTTGCAATACGTCGCTATAACGTGGCAGTGCTACATACCAGATGAGCGGAATGCCAATCAACACGCCCGCCAAAACAATTTTAGCGCCAAAACTGACCGCACTTTTATCTTGTGCAAAGGAAAAGTGCGGTTGATTTTCCAAGTATTTTTCATCTTGCAACAAACGTTGGCTTAATTCTGTCGCCAATTCGTGGCTCGGTTCCTGCGCCATTTGTTGCTGATAAAGCGCGATATTTTGTTGTTGGCGATAATTATGCTGTGGCTTCATCGATCTTGCCATTGGCAACCATAACAAAAGCAAGATTAAAACAATAAAAATCACCACGCCGGTCAATAATAGATTCATTTTTTCTCTTCCTTTGTCGCCAGCAGGCTTGCCAATTGCTGCTGTTGCTGCGTACTTAAGGGCGAAACGCGATGACGACTACGCCCTTGGCTGTATAGCCAAATACCGATAGCGGCGGCGCCAAATAATAAGATCGGCAGTAACCACAAGGCGGCGGTAGACCAATCAAAAGGCGGATTGTAGCGGACAAAATTGCCGAAACGATCGGTCATGTGACGCACGATTTCATCGTTACTTTTCCCGTCGTTGACCATGTTATACACTTCAAGGCGCAAATCGTAGGCAATCGGCGAATTGGACTCCACCAAATTTTGATTTTGACATTGCGGACAGCGTAAGGATTTCGCCAATTCTACTGCGCGTAAGCGATCGGCGTCATGGTGAAATTGAAAGGTATCCACCATCTCTGCTTGCGCACTCAAAGCGAGAAAAATCAAGCTAAAAATAATCTTTTTCATGGAGTTAATTCTTTGATTTTAGGAAGAAATTCTTGTTGCCATACGGTTTCATTCAGCTCGCCAACGTAACGATATTGAATCACGCCATGTTGATCCACTAAATAGGTTTCCGGTGCACCGTCCACACCTAATTTCAGGGCTAATTCGCCCTTTCCATCATTGATCACCAAGCTAAAGGGATTACCGGTTTTATTCAACATTTCTAATGCATTTTGTACTTTATCACGATAATTCAGCCCGACAATGCTGACATTTTGTGCTGCTAATTGCATCAAAAACGGATGTTCCCGCTTGCAATATTCGCACCAACTGCCCCACACGTTGATCAAAAATAGCGTTTTCGGCAAATCGTTGTTGCTCAAGGTGCGCGAAGAATTCAATAAGTCCGATTGGTAAAATTCCGGTACCGGTTTGCCAATCAACGCCGAGGCGATTTGTTTCGGATCTTGGCGCAAACCAAATAATAATGCGATGCAGACTAAAATTATCCCAGCTAAGGGTAAAAAAACTAAACGTGATCTTTTCATGTGTTGTTCCGTTGTTTTAAGCCAAATGCCGCCAAAAGCGCGCCCAATGCCATCATAATACCGCCCAACCAAAGCCAACGCACAAAGGGTTTGTAATGCAGTCTGAAGGCAAATTCGCCACTGCTTAATTTGTCCCCCATCACGATATAAATATCGCCCAGCCAACCCCAATGAATACCTACTTCCGACATATTCATAGTACGCACGTCATAGTAGCGGCGTTCGGGATAAAGTGCGGTCACTTTTTGTTGATTTTTATAAATCTCAAAATGGGCTTTTTCGGCAGTATAATTAGCACCAATTTCATGTTTAAAACCTAAATAGCGAAATTCATATCCGTTTAAGGTTTGGCTTTGATTTGGCGCTAAACGCACGCCAATTTCGCTACCATAATAACTCGACATCACCGCGCCAATCACCGTCACCGCCACGCCACAATGCGCGACGATCATGCCCAAATAACGTAAATTCATCTTGTGCCAACGAATGCATAACATGGTGAAAATCAACCAAAAGGAGAGCGCCACAAACACAAACGCCATGACGTTAAAGGGCAAAATTGGGTTTTGTTGACGTTGTAGATCAATTAACACATAGCTTAAACCTAAAGCAGGCAAAAGCAAGATCGTACGTTTTATCCATAAAGTGCGGTTAATTTTTTGCCAGTTTGCCGAAAATACCCACCACATTGCCAATAATGCTAACGCCACTAACGGCAGAAAAATACGATTAAAATAGGGCGCGCCGACAGAAATGGAGCCCCAGCCGAGTAAACTAAACAACATGGGATAAAAGGTTCCGACGAAAACGCTGACCGTGGCAATGGTAAATAATACGTTGGCAAGTAGCATCAGCGTTTCTTTGGAAATTAACGAAAAACGCACCGCACTTGATTGAATATTAACCTTCAAGGCGAATAAGGTTAACGCGCTAACCGTGAGTAAGAAAAATAAGACCAGCAGCGCAATGCCACGTTCGCTGTCCATAGCGAAAGCATGAACAGAAGTTAATACGCCTGAACGCACGATAAAAGTACCGAGCAGGCTGAAGGCGAACGTGAACAGGGAAAATAAAATAGTCCAGTAATAATAAATGCCACGCTGTTCGCTGACAGAAAGGCTGTGCAATAAAGCCAATCCCAATAGCCAAGGTAGCAAAGAGGCATTTTCCACCGGATCCCAGAACCACCAACCTCCCCAGCCTAATTCATAATATGCCCACCAAGATCCCAGCATAATTCCTAAGGTTAAAAAAAGCCATGAGCCAAGTACCCAACGACGCATCCAGCGCGCGATGGCAGCGTCAAAATAACCGCTAAATAATACTGCCATGGTTAAGGCAAAATTTACCGCAAATCCTACATAGCCTAAATACAAGAGTGGCGGGTGAAAAATTAAGCCGACATCTTGCAGCATGGGGTTTAAATCCCGCCCTTCGGCGACAATAGGAAATTGTCGCTCAAAAGGATTGGAGAAAAACAGAATAAATAAGCAAAAACCAAAGCATATGGCCCCTAAAATCCCCAAGGTACGTGCCGCAATAACGGGATCAATTTTAGGGCTAAAATACGCAAACGCCATCACCCAGATGCTCAAGGCAAATAACCAAAACAACATGGAACCCTCATGTCCACCCCAGGTTGCGGCGATTTTGAAAAAGATCGGCAGTTGAGAATTGGAATGGTGCGCCACATACGCCACGGAGAAATCATCTACTGCAAAAGCATAGGCAAGGCAGACAATGGAAATCGTGGTAAACAGTCCAAATACATAACTCAAATTCCACGTCAATCGCATCAATCCCTGCTGGCGTCGATAAATCGCCCAATGCGGAATCAGCGCTAATACGCCACTGCTGACAAAAGCAAAAATAAGGGCGATAAAACCAAGCTCAGGGATCATTGCTATTCCTTTTCTGTAGATAAAAATAAGGCAGGCGTATAACTACGCCCACCTGTTTATTTTAACATAAAATTGTTGCTCACATTGCAATTAGGCAAGGGTCATTTGTCCGGCGTAAAGCACGAAATAACGCAAGCAGAATACCCCGATTAAGGTTAATGTGGCAACCAGTAACATAAAGCCTTTTTTGTGTTTTAGCTGCTCATTGGCAAAGGCGTTAAGTAATAACGGTAATACAATACCAATACCAACAACGCCAATCCAGAACACACTCGCCCAGAAACCACCTAAAAGTGCGGTCTCAAAAGCAACCGTTTTTTGTCCGCCGCCAAGGTATAAACCGAAGAAAAAGGCGAACAACAAGAAGGCTTCTGCCAACACGACCGGAAACTCAAATTTGTGCAAAAATGCCATAGATGTTGAGTGCGTACTTTCTTTGGTAAACAACAAGGCACACACAATCAACGCCGCAATACCGGAGGAGGTTCCGGATGCTAAGAACAAAATCGGCAACACCGGATTATTCAACATTGGATAACTGACCAAGGCGGATAATAGGAAACCGGTATAAGCGCCTAAGGCAATGCTACAAAGCAAGGTGATAATTTCGATTAAATTCGTAAACTTCGTTGCAATATCGATACATTTTGCCACAAAATTTTCCAATTTTGGCACAAAACGTTTCACATAGCTTAATACAATAGTTCTAAAAATAATCGCCAACCACAGGATCAAAAAGACCATGTACACTTGGAATAACATTACCCCAACAGACATAATGGAAGTATGGCTGTAATTAAACATCAAAAACCAGAACGTCCAAGGGCGCGCCAAATGGAAAATCAACAATAACAAACCAATCATAATACTAATTGGCGCCAGCCACGCATTACAACGTAAGAAATTGTTTTGTGATGGATCTTCTCCGGCTAAACCACTGCGTTTTAAGATCACCGACAACATCGTCGCACCGGCGGAAATCCCTAATAAAAAGAGATAGATCGCAATGGTATGATCCCAAACCAAAGAAGGAAAGTGAAATGGGCTGTTCATCGTCTAATCTCCCCCGGTTTGGTTGCTGGAACATGGTACAAATTCGGATCCGTACCCAATTCCACTTTAGTGCGATAAGTTTGTACTTGTTTTAATTTCAAGGAAATCGCACTTTGCGGATCATTAGTATCGCCAAAGGTTAAGGCGTGTGTTGGGCAAGATTCAACACAAGCCGGTTGTTTGCCTTTCGCTAAGTTAGTATCGCGACAGAAATTACATTTATCCGCAGTTTTATGAATCGGATGAATAAAACGTACACGATACGGACAAACCGCGATGCAATATTGGCATCCCACGCAAAGATCTTTATGTACATCTACAATCCCCGTGGATGCATCAATATAAGATGCTCCCGTTGGGCAGACGCTAACACAAGGCGCATTCGTACAATGTTGACAAGAATGACGGAAAAATTCGTACTGCGCATTCGGAAATTCGCCATAGGGTTGACTGCGAATAATCTCTAAACGAGAAACGCCTTCCGGTACTTGATTGGTTTCACGACAAGCGTCCATACAAGCGGTACAACCGATACAAGCGCTTTCATCGTGCAACATGGCATAACGAATCGGTTTTTTCTCCGTCGTCGCACTTTGCGCGACGACATTAGCTGAGGTTCCGGTCATCAGGATCAACGCCCCCATGCCCGAAACAAAATTTCGGCGTGTACAAGCTGTCATAGTTAATCCTTTTGTTTTAATGCCGGCGTGGCAGGCAATCCGGATTCTAAACGTTTTTGCTGCTCACCGTGACAATCTACGCAAAGTTTCACTTGCTCTTTCGGTTTAATTCCTTTCATTGCATCACTTTCCGGGTGCAAAGTATGGCAACTTGCGCACGGTAATTTCATCGCGTGTACATCATGCGCCCAGAGTTTTTCTTGCAATTTTTTCGGTTGGTGACAAGCAAAACACACTTGGTTTTGTTCTTCTACCGTGAACATCGGTTTTTTATCGCTGAAAATATCGCTTTGGAAACGCATTACATCTTTCGCACCACGACGGTGATCTTCCGAGATATTGCCATGACAACTGACACAAGTAATCGCTTCCCCGTTATTCGGATTTTTTTCCTGTAAATGTTGACCGTGGAATTTACCAAAATGGAATTCGCCACCGGATTGCTCACCATTGCTGTCAAATTTATGGCAGCTGGCGCAATACTGATTCGGATCCCGCTGGTTTTCTAAAGTCGGCTCATAAGTTAGCGGTGACACACTTTCTGTCGCCGCGGCTTTTTCATTTGCCAAACCCGGCAATGACAACATAAGCAGCCCTACAAGCGCGGTCAATTTTGCTGTTGTTTTTAGTACCACATTCATTTTTATTCCCTCAAATTTGTTGCTCAAATCGACCGCACTTTATCCATTAAAAGTGCGGTCGTTTTTCTCTATTTTGCCGGAGCGTCCAAAATTAAGCCTTTTTCTTTTGCTTCTTTTTCCCATTGAGGCACAACTTCTTTGAGGAATTTTTGTTTATCCGCACGTTCTTTTTCAATATCCACGCCAATCACTTTCCATGCTTTTTCTGCACTAGAGATATCCGGATATTGAATTGGCGTTTTCACACCATGTTTGGTTAAAATCACCGCCAATTTCGCACGTGCATCCGCGGCACGATCCAAACCGCTAGCAATCACTTTTAAGATTACATCCGGTGCGTGCATATGACCACCGTGGCCCGCAGCAGAGTAATCCCAACGCCATTGCGCATGACGGATGGATTTTAACGCATCCTTCATTTCTTCTTCAGTGGCACCGGCATCCCACGCGGCTTTCGCTTCAAAGTGTGCTTTCACCACTTGATCTTCAAGTTGGGTCATTACTTCTTTAATGTCATGTTTACGAGACTCTACAATACCTTGTAATTTTTCTTTGCTTTGATCATGACAATTTGCACAAGTGCTTTCAAAGGCATCGAACGGATTACCAATTTTGTGATCGGTGTAAACTTTACCATCTGCACCTTGCACTTTTGGCATATGACAATCGATACAAGTTACCCCATTTTTACCATGCACGCCCAACATCCAAGTTTCATAGTCTGGGTGTTGTGCTTTTAACATTGGCGCTTTAGAGAGGGCATGTACCCAGTCTTTAAATTCGATATCATCGTAGTATTTTTCCATTTCATTCACATCAACTCCGTTATACCATGGGAATACTACGTTGTTGGTGACGCTTTTATCGAAATAGTATTCTACGTGACAGTTGGCACAAACCGCCGCACGTTGATCGGTTTTATCCAAGGTGCTGAATTTTTTGCCCAAAGCTTCCAAAGCACGTAAGCTGTTTGGACGCGCAATGCGCAACGCCGGTTTACCTTCAGCAAAGTCTTTAGACGTCGTATCGTGACAGTCCGCACAACCGATTGGATTAACAATTTCAGAACCGCCTTTCGCCCATTTACCATCGAAATAGCCTTGCTCACCCCATTCTGCCATCAAACGTGGCACATCCGGACCTTTACAAGTCCAACATGCCATCGGTTGCGGGCCGGAATTTTCATCCATTGGCGCGCCAGTACGCAAAATATTGCGCACATCCGTAATCGCATAGAAGTGACCACGCGGTTTGTTGTATTCTTTCGAGAACGCATACCCCGCCCATAAAACGATCATGCGAGGATTAACTTCAATTGCTGGCACAATTTCAGTGGATTCCGATGTGGCTTTCCAGCTGTTATATTGATTGGCATATTGCTTCGCAAATTTCTCATTGACGGATTCAATCTTGACGTCAGTAGGTTTAGCCAACTGTTCCAAAGTAGGGGCTTTGTCGATCCCTTCCAATTTTACTTCGCTACTTTCCGCCATGGCATTATGCGAAAATGCCACCATGGCGCCGACCACACATAGTGAAGAGAGTGTTTTTCTAAAAATGTTCACGATAATAACTCCAAAATCAAGAAACTAACCTGCTTAACTACCCTGCTGTGTTGTATAAATATCAAACTGCTCAATGCCATTTATTCACACAACAAAAATAGATGAATTCAAGGCTAACAATATCAGAGTAAAAAGTGTTTTTCTGAATAATTTGATTATTTATTGCGTTAGATCAATATTTTTGTTGAACTTTTGTTATTAACATTATTTCACTATACAAAAATAACTCGAAAGAGGTAATGAAAATGTTAATTTTTTCAAAAAGTTACCAGTTAAAACAAAAATAGAAACCGAATATTATTCATATACCCCTAAAGAGGTATTTATGCAAATATGCTACATTTTTATGCGATTAAAAAAGCCAAAATCGCGCCCAAAAGCACAAAAAAAAGAGCCGAAAATTTCGGCTCTCTAAAATCAAAATACAACACTATTATTTTTTCAATTTTGCTTTATAAGTCGGGTTCATCAGATTTTCGACGGACAAAATATCATCTAATTCTGCTTCAGTGAGTAACCCCCTCTCCAACACAACATCGCGTACGCTGCGACCTGTAGTTGCACAAATTTTACCCACAATATCCCCATTATGGTGACCAATAAACGGATTGAGGTAAGTCACAATACCGATAGAGTTAAACACATAGTTTTCACAAATTTCTTTGTTCACAGTAATACCATCGATACATTTATCACGTAAATTCACGCAAGCATTGGTCAAAATATCAATACTTTCAAACATCGCTTGACCAATCACCGGCTCCATAACGTTTAATTGCAATTGACCGGCTTCAGAAGCGAACGTAATGGTAGTATCATTACCAATCACTTTAAAACAAACTTGGTTCACCACTTCCGGCACAACCGGATTCACTTTCGCCGGCATAATGGAGGAACCAGCTTGTAATTCCGGTAAATTGATTTCGTTTAATCCCGCACGCGGACCGGAAGAAAGTAAACGTAAGTCGTTACATACTTTGGATAATTTTACCGCCGTCCGTTTTAATGCGCCATGCACCATTACATAAGCACCACAGTCAGAAGTCGCTTCAATTAAGTTTTCCGCATTGACACAAGGTAAACCGGACACTTCCGCTAAACGTTTCACTACTAATTCTGTATAGCCTTTTGGTGTATTTAATCCAGTACCGATCGCCGTTGCCCCTAAGTTTACTTCGAGCAATAATTCTGCGGTACGGGTTAAATTGCGTACTTCTTCATCTAACAACACAGAGAAGGCTTTAAATTCTTGCCCAACGGTCATCGGCACCGCATCTTGCAATTGGGTACGTCCCATTTTCAAGATATTGGCAAATTCTTTTGCTTTATTTTCAAACCCTTGTTGCAAATAAAGCACTTTGCTCACCAATTTCATAATGCTGTTATACACAGCAATCCGGAAACCGGTCGGGTAAGCATCGTTAGTAGATTGGCTGGCATTAACATGATCCATCGGATCCAAATATTTATATTCGCCTTTTTTATGTCCTAAAATTTCTAATGCTAAGTTTGCTACTACTTCATTGGTGTTCATGTTAACAGAGGTTCCCGCACCACCTTGATACACATCGGATGGGAATTGATCCATACATTTACCGTCCACCAAAATCGCATCACAGGCTTTGACGATCGCATTAGCAATATCTTCCGGAATAGCGCCTAATTCGCCATTGGCGAGGGCAGTCGCTTTTTTCACCATTACCATACCGCGTACAAATTCCGGAACGTCTGAAATAGTAACATTAGAAATATTAAAATTTTCCACCGCTCTTAATGTGTGAATTCCCCAATAAGCCTCAGCCGGCACTTCACGTTCGCCCAGTAAATCCACTTCTTTTCTTGTTGTCATAATATATCTCCTTTCATTGGATGGATAAGTCATCAGTTGGTGACATTATAGGCAAGTGATTGGGCAAAAAACGTGATCTAGATCATATTTTCAAGGTCGCTCACCGACTTTAATTTTATGCTATTCATTAGTTTTTTTAAGGCTAAACCCCTTGAAATTTGGAAAAAATCCCCCATAACAAACAATAACCTCATCGAAATAGGAAAAAACCATGCCGCTACTGATTTTGTGCCTAATTGCCTTTGCTTTTATTTATGCCGAACTGTCTATTATTGTGTGGATTGGATCCACATTGGGCATCATCAGCGTGATTTTATTGCTGGTTTTATCCTCGCTGTTCGGCTTATTTTTAATTCGCACCCGTGGCTGGTACACCCTGTTTAACGTGCGCCAACAATTGGCTCAAGGCGAATTACCAACCGCCTCTTTACTGAAATCTGGGTGCTGGATCTTCGCCGGTATTTTATTTTTTATCCCCGGTTTTCTTACTGATATTTTCGCGTTGTTATTATTAAGCCCATTCGGTAGCGGATTGGTGCAACGTTTTATCAGTAAAAAAGCCGGTGCGTTTCGTTCCAAATTCTTCTTTAAAACTGACCGCACTTTTTATGCTAACCACACAGGACAAACGCAAGACAGCGAGATATTTGAAGCGGAATTTGAACGCCAAGTTGATGAAGATAAAAGAATTAAATAATTTTATGCTTTTCCCTTGAAAGGCAAAAAATGTCCCCCATATAGATTTTGCTTTTCGATAATTTTAACTTTAAGAAGGAAATTAAAATGAATATTCGTCCATTACACGATCGTGTGATTATTAAACGTGAAGAAGTTGAAACCAAATCCGCCGGCGGTATCGTTTTAACCGGTTCGGCAGCCACAAAATCCACTCGCGCCAAAGTATTAGCGGTCGGCAAAGGTCGCATTTTAGACAACGGAAGCGTACAACCATTGGATGTTAAAGTGGGCGATACGGTCATTTTCAACGAAAGTTACGGTGTAAAATCAGAGAAAATTGACGGTGAAGAAGTCTTGATCATCTCTGAAAACGATATTTTAGCAATTGTAGAATAATCGTAGATACACACCTCGTGTATCCATCAATCTCATATAAAATTTAATCACGGACACCGCAGTGTGTCCTACAGAAACAAAGGAATAAACCAAAATGGCAGCAAAAGATGTAAAATTCGGCAATGATGCTCGCGTAAAAATGTTAGCGGGTGTAAATGTATTAGCAGATGCAGTAAAAGTGACTTTGGGTCCTAAAGGTCGCAACGTTATTTTAGACAAAGCCTTCGGCGCACCAACCATCACCAAAGACGGTGTATCTGTGGCTCGTGAAATTGAATTAGAAGATAAATTTGAAAACATGGGCGCCCAAATGGTGAAAGAAGTCGCTTCGAAAGCCAATGACGCTGCAGGTGATGGTACAACAACCGCAACCGTACTTGCGCAAGCTATCGTCAACGAAGGTTTAAAAGCAGTTGCCGCTGGCATGAACCCAATGGATTTAAAACGTGGTATCGATAAAGCGGTTGCCGCTGTTGTCACTGAATTGAAAGCGCTTTCCAAACCTTGTGAAACTTCAAAAGAAATTGAGCAAGTGGGTACCATTTCAGCAAACTCTGACAACGTTGTGGGTCAATTAATTGCGCAAGCGATGGAAAAAGTGGGCAAAGAAGGGGTCATTACCGTTGAAGACGGTACCGGTCTTGAAGACGAATTAGATGTGGTTGAAGGAATGCAATTCGACCGTGGTTATTTATCCCCATACTTCATCAATAAACCGGAAACCGCAACCGTTGAATTAGACAATCCGTTCATTTTATTAGTGGACAAAAAAATCTCTAACATCCGCGAATTATTACCGGTATTAGAAGGTGTTGCCAAAGCGGGTAAACCTCTTTTAATCATTGCGGAAGATGTGGAAGGCGAAGCCTTGGCAACATTAGTTGTGAACACTATGCGTGGTATCGTAAAAGTGGCTGCAGTGAAAGCACCGGGCTTTGGTGATCGTCGTAAAGCCATGTTACAAGATATCGCGATCTTAACTGCCGGTACCGTGATCTCTGAAGAAATCGGTATGGAACTTGAAAAAGCCACATTAGAAGATCTCGGTCAAGCAAAACGCGTTGTGATCAACAAAGACAACACAACCATTATCGACGGTATCGGTGATGAAGTACAAATTCAAGGTCGTGTAACACAAATTCGTCAACAAATTGAAGAAAGTACATCCGATTATGACCGTGAAAAACTACAAGAGCGCGTAGCAAAACTTGCCGGCGGTGTGGCAGTAATCAAAGTCGGTGCGGCGACTGAAGTTGAAATGAAAGAGAAAAAAGACCGCGTTGAAGATGCGTTACACGCTACTCGTGCGGCAGTGGAAGAAGGGATTGTTGCCGGTGGTGGCGTTGCCTTAATTCGTGCCGCAACTAAAGTGGCTGCAAATATCAAAGGCGATAACGAAGAACAAAACGTGGGTATCAAACTTGCCTTACGTGCAATGGAAGCGCCATTACGCCAAATCGTAGCAAATGCTGGTGAAGAAGCGTCAGTAGTTGCAAGTGCGGTGAAAAATGGTGAAGGAAACTTCGGTTATAACGCCGGTACCGAACAATATGGCGATATGATCGAAATGGGTATTTTGGATCCAACTAAAGTGACCCGTTCAGCACTTCAATTTGCTGCGTCTATCGCCGGTTTAATGATTACCACTGAAGCCATGGTAACCGAATTACCAAAAGATGATAAAGCCGATTTAGGCGGCGCCGGAATGGGCGGCATGGGTGGAATGGGCGGTATGATGTAATTTCGCCTAACTGCTCAAAGCGCTTAAAAGTGCGGTGGATTTTTAAAATGTTTTAAAAAATCACCGCACTTTTTGTTTTAATAATGCATGGCTAAATATTTAATTTCTAAATAATCTTCTATGCCATATTTGGAACCTTCACGTCCAATTCCAGATTGTTTAACGCCACCAAAAGGCGCCGCTTCATTGGAAATGCTACCCGTGTTAATTCCAACCATGCCATATTCCAATTCATCAGCAACGCACATCAGTGTGTGTAGGTTTTGTGAATAAACATAAGACGCTAAACCAAATTCCGTATTATTTGCCCGTTTGATCACTTCTTCTAATGTCTGAAACTTAAAAATCGGTGCCAAAGGTCCAAAAATTTCTTCTTTGGAAAAGTGCATACTATCGTTCGCCTCACTAATCACTGTTGGCGCAAAAAATAAAGTGTCTCCTTGCGTTTCTCCTCCACATAATATTTTTCCGCCTTTAGCTTGAGCATCAAGCAAATAAGATGTTGTCTTTTGCAATGCATTACGATCAATCACCGGACCAATTTGAGTGCAAGGATCACAACCATCACCAACTTTTAGCGATTTCACTGCATCAACAAATTTTGCAACAAAAGCTTCATAAACGCCCTCTTGTACATAAATCCGATTTGCACAAACACAAGTTTGTCCTGAATTACGAAATTTCGATATTAATGCCCCTTTTACCGCCTCATCGAGATTAGCATCATTAAACACGATAAAAGGAGCATTTCCACCCAACTCCAAAGACACTTTTTTGATAGTAGAAGCACATTGCCCCATCAAAATACGACCCACTGTCGTAGAGCCGGTAAAGCTAAATTTTTTCACCCGATCATCTTGCGTTAATATTTCGCCAATCGCTTTCGCATCCCCTGTAATCACATTAAATACACCTTTAGGAATACCCGCCTGTTCCGCTAGCACTGCTAATGCCAAAGCAGAAAAAGGAGTTTGTGATGCCGGACGCACAATAAAGGTACAGCCAGCTGCCAATGCAGGCGCTGCCTTACGAGCAATCATTGCATTTGGAAAGTTCCATGGCGTAATCGCCGCACACACACCAATAGGCTGTTTAAGAACAATAATTTTACTACTATCATTCGGTGCCGGAATAGTATCACCATAAATACGCTTCGCCTCTTCAGCAAACCATTGCACATAAGACGCACCATAAGCGATCTCCCCTTTGGCTTCAGCCAAAGGCTTACCTTGTTCTAGCGTCAATAACAATGCTAGATCATCAATATTTTCTTCTATTAAGGCAAACCAACGCTGTAAAATTTGACTACGTTCCTTCGCACTTTTTTTCTTCCAACTTAAAAACGCTTTCTCCGCAGCATCCACCGCTTGACAAGCCTCTTTATCGGAAAGCGCCGGAATATGCCCCAAGACCTGTTCTGTTGCCGGATTAATCACATCAATAGTGACACTGCCATTCACCCATTCTCCATCAATATAACTTGCCTGCTTAAAAAGTGCGGTATTTTTTAGCCACATTTTATTCTCCTTAGAACTGATGTCCGTTAAATGCTCGTTGATAAATTTGCTCAATATCTTGCAAATCAAGTTTCATCGGACTGCGTTGTAATAATCGAGTTTGTTTGATCGCATCTTGACTTAGGGACGTGATGGCCTCCACAGGAATACCAAATTCACTCAAACGATTTGGAATACCTACTGCATTTACCAAGGTAAATAGACTTTCAATGGCTCGTAAAGAAGCATCTTCCGCCGTCAAATGCGTAGCGTCATGCCCCATTGCTTGATAAATATCCTTGAGTTTTTCTGTACAATGATGACGAATATAATCCATCACATAAGGCAGCAACACTGCATTTGATTCTCCATGCGCTAAGTGAAACTGACCGCCTAACGGATAAGCCAATGCGTGTACCGCCGCACAACCCGCATTGAAAAAAGCTAAACCCGCCAAATAACTACCATAACTCATATCAATTCTTGCTTGTTGATTTTGTCCATCACGCACAGCTGTCAATAATGATCTCGAAATAAGCTTAATCGCTTGTAACGAAAGCCCTTCCGTAATAGGCGTAGCATTCACCGAAACATAAGATTCAATTGCATGCGTTAAGGCATCAATTCCAGTCGCCGCAGTCACTCGTGGCGGTACACTCGCAGTTAATTCAGGATCAACAATGACTGAATCTGCTAATAACGCATCATGTACCACAACATCTTTTGTACTATCTAAAGAAAGCACAGAAATATTAGTAACTTCAGATCCCGTACCCGATGTGGTTGGCAACATAATCTTCGGTACGCTACAATGTGCTAATTTTTTTTGACCAGAAAGATTTAAAAAATCTTTCACATCACCTTGTTGCGGAATCAGTGCGGCAACTAATTTAGCCAGATCCAATGCACTACCACCACCCAAACCAATCACTAAATCAACTTCAACAGTACGCGCAAAAGCAACCAACTCCTCCGCTACAGCTAAAGGCGGCTCCGGAATAATATTCGTATTAATCAAGTAAGGAACATTCACGTTATCTAAAAGTGCGGTCAATTTTTCAAGCGTTCCATTTTGCTGTAAAAAAGGATCGGCGATAATCAAGGCGTGTGTCGCATTTAATCGGCGAACCTCGTCAGGTAAAATTTGAATAGCTCCCCAGCCATGATAATTTTGACTAATTAATGTGGTTTTAATCATGATTTTCTACCTCAAGTTGTTTATCGTGATCTTTAGTAAAAGTGTAATCGACTTCGCCAACGAAGAAATTCCGACCATAAATTAATAAGCAAAGTAAAATCCCTGCTGCAAATGCCCAACTTGCACCCTTAATACACAAAATCGCAGCAACAATACCAGCAATACCTAGATCTTTACCGCATTTAGCCTCTAAAATACCGATTTTCATATTAACGTATCCCTGAATTAATAAGGTTAATGCTAAAGCAATCCCTAAAATTGGCTCCACTAGACTCACAATTGGCATCAACAATAGACCAGTATTAGTTCCCCAACGGAAAGAACCTATCCCGCCAAAAAAAGAATCCATTGCTTCTCGCCCTTTTTTCCAGCGTTCTACCATCACCACTTGCATAGCAGACCAAATAGGACCACACATCGTAACATCTGGACCAAGAATACTCATTGCAGCATTTCGTCCACCAAAAATTAAGTGTGCGCGACTTGATTTATATTTGACAACCTCATCTTTACGATAAGTTTGACCATCTGCAATTAATGCTCGGTTTTGTAAAATATCGCCGAATAACACTATATAAGCGGCTAAAATTGTAGGTAATGCACTGATATACATGGAAAATGGCGGAAACCCTATACCAAAAACCGTATATTCGCGCCATAATGTCACAAAATCCGGTGTTGAAAATCCCCATTTTATTTCTGGCCAAGGGGCTTCCCCAACAAGCGGCGCGACAACCACAGCCAATAAAATAATCGGGAAAATACCTAATTTCCCAATCACGCGAAGAAACGGTATTTTTTCCTGCAATTGCGAAAAATGCGCAGAATACATCAAATAAAATGCAATCCCTACCGCAATAGAAATTGACCATGGGAAACTTTCAAAGCGTCCGCCTACGTTAAAAATAGAAATAATTGCTGCTAATCCTGCCCCAATAATAATACCGGCTTTGATCGCGGAAGGAATAATATGCACTATTTTAGAGGCTAATTTTGTGACCCCTAAGAAAATGGAAAAAATCCCTAACGTCATCTGAAAAGCAATCAAAGAATGAATTCGCTCCGGACCTTCAGGAAACTGTTGACAATACACCATAATTAATGGAATTGCAGGCGTAATCCAACCTGGCACACAAGGATCGCCCAAAAGATGGTGCAATAAATAAAATAATCCGTTAAGAACAATGATTGCCAGCGCAACCTCAAAAGGCATACCCAACAGTTGAGTTAATAACGGAATTGCCGCCAAATCCACCGCACACATTAAAAGCCCTTGAAAATAATCAGGCCATTCAAAACGATAGTGAATAAAAGGAAGACGAATCTTAAAAGGACCTAAGGGAATAAATGGGCAAGGTTCCCCTATTTTACGAGTTTTCCATTGATTGAATATAGCCATATACACTCCTTATTTTTGTTAAACCAAAGCGACTCGCGCAGACGTTTAAACCTCAAATGAATACGCTTTCATATTATGAATACGATTTCACTCGACATAAGTAAAGGAAAATATGCTAAATTTGAAACATTTTTTTAACATTTGTGAGTTAGCTCACAAAATAGACTTTTGCAAAATCGAATCAGTATTTTTTTGTACTATTACGTAGGTAAAGAGAAACAGGGAGCGTAATATTGATCTTTTCTTCTTGCGGATTTTCGATTAATTCTATTAACTTTTTAATTGCAATTAATCCTAAACATTGTTCATCAATACTGCCGATAGTGGTTAATTGAATAAGTTGATTGCGACTTATTTTTACATTATCAATGCCAATAATGCTAATATCCTGTGGAATACACATTCCTAAAGAAATTAAAATATCCATGGCCTCCATTGCAATTGCATCCGTTGCTGCACAAATTGCAGATGGCAGTTGTTTTGCTCGATATAAGCGCGATAATAACTTTTGTAAATCTGGCCGATCAATATGTTTATAATTGATACTACGAATCATCATATCGGAATAGCGTGGATCTGGTTTTAAATCGTTAACAGCTTGTTTAAATCCTAAAAAACGGTGCTTGAAAGTACTAACTACTTCAGATGCCCCAATCCATAAAATATTGCGATGTCCATATTCAACCAAATGACATAACGCATCATAACCAGCTTGAAAATTATCAATTTCAACAAAATTGCCTAATGATTCATGTCTTCGATTAAAACTTACTAAAGGAATATTTAACTTTTCTACACGCTCCACTAAAGGATCTTGCAGTAAAATAGAAGAAACAATTAACCCGTCAATTTTATGACTCAACGCAATATCATAAGTGGCCTGAATATCTTCCGTTAAAGAAAAATGCACATTTACCTTATATCCTTTAGATGTTGCATATTTCACAATATTTGAGGTTGTATCTACGTAAAATGAATTTTCTAATGGACCGGAAATTAATGAAATGGTATTACTTTTTTTAGAAACTAAGTTTCTGGCATTTTCATTAGGGATATAATTTAATTCTTCAATAGCTTGTAAGATTTTTTGTCTGGTTTCTGCTTTCACTAAATGTGGCGAATTTAATACGCGCGAAACTGTCGCTTGTGATACTTTCGCTTTTTTTGCCACATCTTTAGAGGAAACCATCCACGTCATCCTATATAGAAATTATCGTAACCTATTATAATAGTTTAATTTTACTTAAAAAACTTAAGAAAAAATCACCGCACTTTGCTATCTCAAGAAGCTCATGTATAAATATGCAAAAAATTCATATTGAATCACTAAATTTTTCATCATTGATGAGATAGTCATTTGATAGTAGAACCTTATGTTATCAAGTTTTTTGTGTATAATACAGCCATTTTGATTTTCTCTCCACAAGGCTCTATATGAAAAAAAATCTTATTACTACCACAATTCTTCTTACTACATCTCCATTCATCCTCGCGCAAACAGATACTGCAATGGAAAATCTGTCCACGATTAATGTCTATTCCGCCTATGCAACGCCGGTAAATCAGGATCAAACTGCCTCTTCTGTGACGGTGTTAACTGAAAAAGAATTTGCCGCACGCAATGCTACTTATGTAAGTGATGTACTGAAAACCGTACCGGGTGTAGCGATGGGAGCAAATGGTGGGCGAGGTTCGATAACAAGTTTATTTCTGCGTGGTGCCGATTCCGAGCATACAACCGTCATTATTGATGGGGTAAGAGCGAATCCAATTAATGGGGGCGGTTTTGATTTTGGTGGATTAAGTTTAAGTAATATCGACCGAATCGAAATATTACGTGGCGAACAGTCTGCACTTTGGGGAAGCAATGCATTAGGTGGTGTCATTTACATTACAACAAAAAGTGGGCTTTATAAAGATAAACCATTTAATGTCGATTTTGACTTAGGTACAGGATCGCATGGCACTTACGATGGTTCCATGACACTTTCAGGCTATAACAACGGATTTTATTATTCTCTCCATGGAGATAGCCATCGTACTCGTGGAATTTCCACTTTTAGTGAAGATGAATTCCGCTATACGTCATCAGATGGGACAAAAGAGATTGTCACGGGCGGTGCGACTGAGCGAGATAAATTCCATAGTGATAATGTTTCAGCCCGTTTTGGCTATGCGGATGAACAAAAAGGACTTGAGTTATTAGCCTCACACACTAGCCAAACTGTACATTTTGATACTACTGCTGGTCGAGCAGAAACCGCTTATGACAATTATACGCGAACTCGTAACACCTTATTTAAATTGAGTGGCTATCTCGGCAATACAAAAGAACGCTTTAAACAGCAATTTAGTTTTAGCCATTTAAAGACAGATATTGATACTTTCTCTTATGGCTTAAACTATAATGATGCAAAACGCCTCAATGCAAATTATCAATTAGATGTTAATTTTGATCGTGAAGGTTCGCTCACTCAAGCTATCAGTCTCTTAGCGAATTATGAAAAATCAAACTATGATGCCAATAATTATATTGATGAGAAAAAACTCATAGAGAAAAGTGCCGCATTGGAATACCGTTTATTTAGTGAAAATGATCATAGTTTATCCATTGGTGGTCGTTATATTGATAATTCGCAATATGAAAATGCATGGACAGGTCGAATTGCGGGCGCTTATCGTTTATCTCAACATTTCCGTACTCATGCCAGCTTTGGTAAAGCAATTCAAAATCCAACGTTTATTGAATATTTTGGTTATTATGGGAATTTTATCGGAAACCCAAATTTGAAACCGGAAAAAAGTATTGGTGGCGATCTTGGTTTGTTGATTGAATCCACAGACAAAAAACACAGCCTAGATATTACTTATTTTGCACGGAATGTCGAAAATTTCATTTCAGCCACCGGGACACAAGCGATTAACCTCGATGGGAAAACCAAAATTAAAGGTGTAGAAATTGCTTATAACGGTCAATTAACCAATAATCTAACCGCTTATGCCAATTATACTTACACAAATAGTCGCGATAGCCAAAACCAAGATTTGATACGTCGTCCAAAACATATGGCGAATGCCGGTCTCGCTTACCAAGTAACAGAAAAGCTAGGATCTGATATTAATATTTCCTATGTTGGCAAACGCACCGATACTTATTACGATTACGATGAAGCGACTTGGACATCATATCGCGCAAAAATGCCATCCTATACTTTAGTCAATTTAGGTGCAAATTATCAAGTGACGGAAAACCTCAATGTTTATGTCAACTTAAATAACCTCTTTGATAAAAAATACGAAAATGTACTTGGCTATGGGCAAGACGGTCGCAATATTTACGTCGGCTTAAAAGGCAGTTTCTAACCTTGCAAAACGGTGAGCATTTCCTCACCGTTTAATTTTAAGATGAAAAAAACTTTCTCTTTTTTGACCGCACTTTGGCTTTTTTCTACAACGGTTGAGGCGAGCGCAGAACAATTTGTTTCGCTAACCCTGTGTAGCGATCGCTTGTTGATGGAAATCGCACGCCCAGAGCAAATTGCCGCCATGTCGCCTTACTCAACAAATCCCTTGATGATGTTGGATAAAATTAATCAAGATAAACCGACGCTTGAACCGCAATTAAGCCAATTATTGCCTTATTTGGACAAAACTATTCTCATTAACGATCACTTTTATCCACAATTGGTGACGGCGTTAACGCAGCTTAAGGTAAAAATACTGCCGATTAACGATAGCCCCCAAACTGCAGAGCAACTGTTTGATCTGATTTTGCAACTGGGGCAAATCTCCGATAACCGTGACAAAGCAGAGCAACTTGTTGCGCAGTTGAAATCGAAAAATCTTAAATTAAATCAAGTAGTAACCGACACCTTAATTTTAGCGGATACTGGTGTTGTAGAAAGTGATTTGCCGAATTATCAAACTCTCTTGCAACTTTTAGGCTTAACGCCATTAAAAACGCCCCTGACTGCGCAAAATTTTTCCTTAGAAAAAGTCTTATTAAGCCAACCTAATTGGTTAATTTTCTTAACCGATAAACAAGGCTATAGCCAACAAGCGGAATTAGCTCATCATCCTCTGCTAAAAAATTTATTTAAAAATCAAAAAACTGCAACTATTCCGTTAAAATATACTTATTGTTTTGATCATGGTATTTGGCAAGGTGCTGAAAAGATTTATCAGCAACTCAATAAAGAGAAGTAGTAAACTATGGGGCAGCTTTTAGATAATAAAAACTAGAAATATCAAATGAAAATAACGCCATTTAACACCGCACTTTTAGTCCTTCTGCTTGTACTCATGGGACTCGCCAGTTGGTACGATCTGCATCAATTTTCCGCCTTAAAAAATGCCGAGGGCGTGCTAACCGATATGCGTCCGCTAGTATTATGGGATATTCGACTACCACGCATTTTATTGGCAGTATTCACCGGCGCCAGTTTAGCGATAGCCGGCAATGCCATGCAAGGTATTTTCCAAAATCCGCTGGCAAGCCCGGGCTTGCTCGGTAGCGCGAATGGCGCGACAACCGCCAGTGTATTTATGCTGTATTATTTTTCTGTACCGTTTTCTTTACTCTTAATTGCTGGCGTCTTAGGCGCGTTATTTAGCTTTTTGCTGGTTTACTGGATAGCGAGCAATCGAGGTGCCACTATGATGATTTTAAGCGGTATTGCAATCAATATGCTGTTGGGTTCGGCGATTGCCTTATTACTCTCTAACGCCGAAAGTCCTTGGGCGCTAGCGGAGCTTTATCGCTGGTTGCAAGGCTCGCTCGCCTGGGCAAAATTAGACGCCCTATTCATTTCATTCCTCATTGCTTTAGTTGGTTTATTTTGCCTTTATCAACAACGTCGCTATCTTGATGTATTAACCTTTGGCGAAGAGACTGCCTCCACCATGGGAATGGATCTCAAACGCAGTTTTTTTATCACCACTTTCGGCATCGCCTTATTGGTTGGCGCGACTATTCCGCAAACCGGCACCATCGGCTTTATCGGTTTAATCGCCCCGCACTTAGCGCGCATTATCTTGAAAAAACGCCCATCACAACTGTATTTAACCAGCGCCCTGATTGGCGCACTGCTGCTATTGATCGCAGATCTATGCATTTTGTATCTGCCCTTTTTTTCCCATATTTATATCGGCACACTCACCTCCATTATCGGCGCGCCATTTTTAATTTGGATTTTACTCACGCAGCAACGGAGAATGGCAAATGATTAAATTGGAAAACGTAACCCTCGCCTACGGTTTGTCTCATCTTAATTGCCAAATCCAGCAAGGAAAATTAATCGGTATTATGGGGGCTAACGGAGCGGGAAAATCAACTTTACTGAAAAGTATCGCCGGCATTTTGCCACTGAACGAGGGAAAAATCTGGCTAGCGGATCAACTATTATCTCAAATGAGCGCCAAACAGCGCAGTGAACAATTAGCTTATTTGGCACAAAATACGCCAATTTACTGGGATTTATCCGTTTATGATGTGATTGCTTTAGGCTTACCCTATCCATTAAAAACAGTAGAAGAACAACAAAAAGTGCGGTCAATTTCTGCGCAGTTTTCAATTATCCATTTACTAAAAAAGCCTTTTCGACAACTATCTGGTGGTGAAAAAGCCCGCGTACAATTGGCACGTTGTTGTATCAAAAACACGCCGCTGTTACTAGCAGATGAACCTATCGCGCCACTTGATCCTTACTATCAAATTGACATCATGGAACAGCTCAAATCCCTCACGCCACAACAAACCTGTATTGTCGCTATCCATCACCTTTCCCTTGCTTACCGTTTTTGTGATGAAATTATCCTATTAGAAAAAGGAAAAATCATCGCTCATGGCGCAACGGAATACGTATTAACACCAGAAAATTTAATGCGTGCTTTTTCCATTCAGGCAGAAATTGATCGAGAAAAAAGGGAAATTTATCAGGTTAAAAAAGCACATTTGTCACAGTAAAATGCGTTGCCATCTCCAATAGGTATATTTAGCAAAATTAAGTTACCGCGGTTAATATTATTACTGATGGCACGGCGGATAAATGTGAAATTACCGCTTATATAAGATGAAAAAGGCTTAGTTTATTTTAACCGTGCGTTTCACTCCGTATAATTTGGCGCCATTATCAACATATAAAAAAACCTTAAAACCACGGAAATTTTAAGGTTTTTTATTTCTCTTTGTTAACATGAGCAAAAGTGCGGTCATTTTTAACCGCACTTTTTTGTTGATTGCATTCAACTTAGTGAATAAACACAAAATAAACTGCAATCGCGACGATAAAACGGTAAATCGCAAACGGAATAAACGAAATCCGTTTGATAAGATTTAAGAAAGTTTTAATTGCAATTAATGCCACGATAAATGCAGTAACAAATCCTACCGCAAACATAGGCAAATCAGCCAGCGTTAAAAAACCTAAACTTTTATACAAATCCAATACAGTCGCGCCCAACATCATTGGTACTGCTAACATAAAGGAATATTCTGCTGCCGCTTGGCGTCCGACGCCCATTAGTAACCCGCCAGAAATCGTTGCGCCGGAGCGGGAAAAGCCCGGCCACAAGGCTAAACATTGAAATAAACCGATGCTAAAGGCTTGTTTATATGTCATCTGATCAATGCTATGCGCGGTCACTGTCGGGCGCATTTTTTCAGCAATAATTAATAAAATCCCGCCGACAACTAACGAATACATCACCATTTCAGGGCTAAATAAGGATTTGATATTTTTATGAAAAATCAGCCCGAGTACCACAGCAGGAATCATCCCCAACAAAATATGCGCCAGCTTTAAGTGCGGTTGAGAATAATCCGGTTTTTGCCCAAAATGGATGCCGATTAAACCAAATAATTTACGCCAAAACATCACGACAACCGCAAGGATCGAACCCAACTGGATAATCACTTCAAAGGTTGCCGCTTTTTCCCCTTCAAAACCCAATAGATGACCAACGATAATCATATGACCCGTCGATGAAACCGGTAAGAATTCAGTCAATCCTTCCACAATCCCTAAGATTGCCGCAATTAGTAATTCAGACATAGTGTTCCTCAAAACAATGAAAAAAATCACCGCACTTTTGTATCAAGTACGATGAACACGGGCGCCATTTTATCCGAATTTGACAAGTTATTCACCATAAATCCGTTAAATTTCGCGCCTCCGACCGATTAACTTTCCCGACAGTCCAACCAAGGTGTACGCGTTCCTTGATGGTTTTTGTAATACATAGAACTTTGTTCGCGTGCGATCAAATCCACATATTCTCCTTGAATTGGATTGTATGAGCGATAACTCACCTCAAAGCGAGAACCGCGCGCATTAAGTGGTTTATTTTCAATGTGATCAAAGGGTTGTACTTTGCCACCATCTAATTGGAAATAAAATCCGAAATTGTCTTTCATCCGACTTTCTCGCGACAGTGGAAAATAGCTGGTTAAATAAGCACTTGAACCAGTTTCAAAATTGCGACAAGTATAATAATAGCGTTTGTAATCAGCAACATTCGCTAGCTCAGATTGGCTAATGTCTTCTTTTAAATAGCCTTTTATAGGTTTGGTGGATTGATTGGTACAGGCAAACAACAGCGCCACGGTTGATGCCAACAACACAAATTTTATTTTATTCATAGTAAGTTCCGAGAAAATAATTAGGATAAATGAGCAGCTGATCATAGCGCAAATTTAAGGGAGTGCAAGAGGTGATAATAAGTTTTAGCAATTTATTTTTATTGATAATAGCCTCTTGAAAATAATGTTAGTTTGCGATAACTCAATTTATTTTAGAAGAATTATTATCTGAAAACATACTTAAATTATTTAATATAATTTTACCAAAATATAAAACCTAGCAAATTTATTTAGGATGCAATAAGTTAAAAATATCCCAAAAGCAAAACGCTATACTAAAAGTAACTTTATAAAGAAGAGTTCCCGTATCGATAAGCGGTTTTCCTTTGCGATATTCTAACGCCTTCCATGCCGGACGACCGCCACTTTCAAAGTTTTGCAATACCGCCTTTTCCATGGTGCCAGCAAGTTTACGCATCAGCGGCGATAAATCTCTGGTACCTTGCGCCAACTCGGCTAATAGTTGGGAAATTAGATCGGCGTTATTGATTTTAATTTCAATGGGATTATTCATATTTTAAATTACTCCCTATGGTTGATAAAAAAATAAAAGGGCGTATATTTCAAGTACGAGGTTGTGATATGAAAGTGGTGAAACTTCCTTCCACGGGGCGAACG
Source organism: [Pasteurella] aerogenes (assembly GCA_900637275.1). Classification (NCBI taxonomy): domain Bacteria; kingdom Pseudomonadati; phylum Pseudomonadota; class Gammaproteobacteria; order Pasteurellales; family Pasteurellaceae; species [Pasteurella] aerogenes. The sequence goes on along the minus strand of LR134362.1, from coordinate 2,213,830 downwards.
GTTGAAATAGAACGGGGACTCTGAATGTAGGTGTCCTTTCCTTTAGGACGCGGAAGACCTACCGCACAACCTCGTATTTTTTAGCTTCTGAACGCAATTTCTTTTCACTTGTCCATCGAGCAGAAATTACAAAACTTTCCTTTTTATTTGGAAGATATTTAAATATAACCTCAAATAATCTTCCATCCATATTTTTAACTACAATTAATCGCCCATCATCTCCCCGATAGATTTTATCGGCAGAAAATATTGCTTCCGGAACCCATGTGTAACTATCAATATTAAATTTAGGATCACCTAACCGACTATTAAGCTGTTTGATAAGTGATTGATCAGAGAACCAAACTGTTGCTGTATCCATTTCTAATAACGATACATCTTTATTAGATAAGCGCCCTGCTGCAAAATGGAAATTCATAGATGCAATATTTTGAATTAAAATAATTTCTTCTTTATCTTTGATTTTTTCCATCTTCGTAAATCCCAGTTTTTCTTTTTCAAGAAAATAAGCATTTTCAAAGCGTTTATATTCTAATTTAAACTCCTCCCCCGACATTTCCACCTTCGCAAATTGATGAGCTAATTTTTCCGGGTATAAGTCTAAATTCGGGCGATAAAAGGTTGACCAAAACGGATCATCATAGCGATAAATTTTCCCGTTTCTCATTTCGCAGTGCTACAATGCCGAAGCGAATGAGGGCGTGATTACCTTGGTTGTAGCTCCCTTTCTCATTTCGCAGTGCTACAATCGTAGTAACGGTTCCGTCAATGCGGGTTTGGTTGTAGCTCCCTTTCTCATTTCGCAGTGCTACAATCCGTCTAAGTATCACGCGACATTGGTGACCGTTGTAGCTCCCTTTCTCATTTCGCAGTGCTACAATGGATAACATGTTCTTGCGCCTCAATAGCTTGTTGTAGCTCCCTTTCTCATTTCGCAGTGCTACAATCCGCCGGTTGGTCGATGTTGAATAAAATCGGTTGTAGCTCCCTTTCTCATTTCGCAGTGCTACAATTGATCACAAGTACCAAGATGAGCTAAAATCGTTGTAGCTCCCTTTCTCATTTCGCAGTGCTACAATGATATGTTGATAATAAGCCGGTATCAAAAGGTTGTAGCTCCCTTTCTCATTTCGCAGTGCTACAATCATAGGCGCCACCAACAGAACACATCTCCAGTTGTAGCTCCCTTTCTCATTTCGCAGTGCTACAATGGGTTGCTGGTTTTGATGCGCAGTTGTCACGTTGTAGCTCCCTTTCTCATTTCGCAGTGCTACAATTAATGTCAACATGAATTTATGGCTCATTATGTTGTAGCTCCCTTTCTCATTTCGCAGTGCTACAATGGTTCCTATTTGTGTAGTAAAACAATTGAGGTTGTAGCTCCCTTTCTCATTTCGCAGTGCTACAATGCTATGGGGGACAAATAGACACGGTTTTAAGTTGTAGCTCCCTTTCTCATTTCGCAGTGCTACAATTTTGCTTTTTTTAACTGGTCTGAATAACGAGTTGTAGCTCCCTTTCTCATTTCGCAGTGCTACAATTGATCCGGCATTATTAAGTGAGACACAAAAGTTGTAGCTCCCTTTCTCATTTCGCAGTGCTACAATATTTCTTTCTTGCTCTATAAAGAATGTTGTGTTGTAGCTCCCTTTCTCATTTCGCAGTGCTACAATCTCGGACATAGCAAGGCTACGAGCCTTTGCGTTGTAGCTCCCTTTCTCATTTCGCAGTGCTACAATGCAGTTATCGCAATGGAAAGAGATTGTTAAGTTGTAGCTCCCTTTCTCATTTCGCAGTGCTACAATTAAAAGCGCCGGGTTAACCGGCTTAGAGGGGTTGTAGCTCCCTTTCTCATTTCGCAGTGCTACAATGGGCTTAGTTATATCTAAAAAAGGGACGAAGTTGTAGCTCCCTTTCTCATTTCGCAGTGCTACAATACTTGTATCAATTCGCCTATCTTGACGGGTGTTGTAGCTCCCTTTCTCATTTCGCAGTGCTACAATCGCCACATTATAGTTTGGAGTTATACGACCGTTGTAGCTCCCTTTCTCATTTCGCAGTGCTACAATCCATTCGCGAATGTTATCTATCTGACTGGCGTTGTAGCTCCCTTTCTCATTTCGCAGTGCTACAATATGTCGGGAGGGCGAGGAATAAAAGACCTTGTTGTAGCTCCCTTTCTCATTTCGCAGTGCTACAATCTTAGCGGACTGGCTGGAAGAAAGCCAGCAGTTGTAGCTCCCTTTCTCATTTCGCAGTGCTACAATTCAGATAAGACAGTAAAGGTATTGCCTGTTGTTGTAGCTCCCTTTCTCATTTCGCAGTGCTACAATTGGAAACGCCATAATTCAACGTGCTAAAGTGTTGTAGCTCCCTTTCTCATTTCGCAGTGCTACAATTGTTTATTATTATCAAGGCGGTTATTTAACGTTGTAGCTCCCTTTCTCATTTCGCAGTGCTACAATGAGGTTTTAGGTGAGCATAGTCCAATTTCCGTTGTAGCTCCCTTTCTCATTTCGCAGTGCTACAATACGTGGCAAAAAAAATGCCAAAGTGAAACGTTGTAGCTCCCTTTCTCATTTCGCAGTGCTACAATTTAGTCGTAAAGGGGAAAGCGATCCTGAAAGTTGTAGCTCCCTTTCTCATTTCGCAGTGCTACAATCGCATCCGCTGGTTCGGGTGGTGGGTTACCTTTGTAGCTCCCTTTCTCATTTCGCAGTGCTACAATCGTACCCATTCTCATATACAACTGAAAGAGTTTGTAGCTCCCTTTCTCATTTCGCAGTGCTACAATAATATAAATTTTAGGGGGATTTATGCAAGATTTGTAGCTCCCTTTCTCATTTCGCAGTGCTACAATACCTATGCTCCAGAGCCTGATTTTATAAGGCTTTGGAGCATTTTATTTATATAAAAAACAAGTAATTTCCTCTTAATAAGCGGTTAGTTTAGTGAGTTTTTTTGCAAAAAAGTGCGGTAAAAATTATCTATAATTTATACTAAAATGATTTTTTTGCGTAAATTTAGAAAAAACACTGATTATTAAATAAGCAATCAAACAGCGTACTTGTTTAAAAAATAAGCATTTAAAATATCGCATAGTTATTAGCGTTTAAATATTTTTTATTAAAAAAGTAGCATTTGATTTGCATTCACTTTTTTCTCTTGAACTTTCAACTCACCTAATAAAATTTGCATACTGGCAAACTGTTTTTCGGTGACTTCTAAACAACGAATTGAGCCTTCTTCGGGCAAATGTTCACAAAGTCTTTTATGGTGCTTATCTAACGCATCTCGCCCTCGAACAATACGGGCATAAACAGAAAGCTGTAACATTTGGTAGCCATCTTTTAATAAAAATTGGCGAAACTGATTGGCGGCTTTACGTTTCGCCGCAGTGGTGACAGGTAAGTCAAAAAAGACGATCATTCGCATAAATTTTGCCTCACTCATAACGATGTTCCTCAAGCGGTAAGATTTCAGGAAGTTTTAACAAATCCGCATTTTTACTCATTAAGGCATTTTGAAAGGACGCAACAGCTCGATCTATGGTAGCCAATACGCTAAAAGTCTGTTGATTAATACTCATTTGATAGTGCAATAAACGAATAAGTTGTTGTTTAGTCGCAGGGCTTAAGCCGTTATCGAGCTTATTTTCTTGCCACAGTTGCCACACCATTAAATCAACCAAGGGGCGAAATGGTTCAATAAAATCATCCGCGAGATTAAAGGGATTTTGTTCATTATGATGAAACAATCCTAACGCCGGTAGCCAACCATATTGCACGAGAGTCCTTGCCACTGCTGATCGTAATATCGTGTAAGCATAGTTCAAATGGGCGTTAATGTGGTTTTCTTGCCAACGACGAAAATCTTTCCCAAATGCGGTTTGAAAATAGAGTTGAGCGGCTTGTGCCTCTATATTTTCTTTATCGCCTGATTTCACTAGCCCCGCCATTGCATACAATCTTTTTGCTTCTTTAGGGTGATGGGATTGGGTAAGCACAAAGGCTTGGTTACGGATTTTTTGCTGCACAATCTTTTGCCAAAGTTGTTTTTTCTGCGGTTGGCTTGCTTCAAGTTGTAGTTTAAGTGTTTTTAATTGGCGATGATATTGAGCGAACGGCAACCACTGTCCGCAAGGCAAAAATTGCTCATCACAACTAAGTAGCGTAATACCTTGTTGAGCAAAGGCTGATAGTAGCGGAATTGTGATTACCGTTTCCCGACTTTCCACCACGATAATAGCAATATCTTCAAGGGGAACGGTAAATTCCTGCTCTTCTTGTTGGATTAACATCTGTTTACGTTTTAAGGATAATTTTCCGCCGTTACTGATTAAAATACTTCGCCAGCTCATAGCCTTCTCCTTGAATTGAAAAAAATCCCTGCTTTCATTAAAAACAGGGATTTAAAATTAACGAACAGGTGGACGTTTTTTCATTGGACGACAAGGTCGAATATTTTTACCGAGTTCATCGACTTGGTATTTTGTGAAAGAAAGTGCAATTTTAACGCCAACCCCTTCAAATACTCCTTTTTTGCCTTGATTATTATTTAAATCGTGTGTTCTGATATTAATTCCTCCGGTATGGCGATTTAGTCCACAATAATACCCAAAGAATTTTTCTTTCTTCGTCACCACTTCTACTAAATCATTCGGATATAACGCAAACTGGAACTGAGATTTTTCGTCCATTTCTTCCCATTCATTTTCGTCTTTATTCGCAACCACAGCCCTATTCGGCAAAATTCCTTTTGCCACTTGCCAAGTATAAATCGGAACAAGGAAATATTTTCCGCCTTTAATAAAGACATCTACTCGCACCATTGAAGCATTATCGGCAACCCCATTTTCTTGACGAACGAGTACGCCCGATTTTTGTACTTGCTCCACACGAACCGCTTTCACTTGTTGCCCACCCTTTTTATAGAAAGGTTCAGCGAAGGCTTTTGCCGGATCATTATTAAATTTTTCTAAACGTGCTTTTAAAGCCTCATAAAGTGCTTTTTCACGTTCTCGATTAACCATATTTTCCAGATCTTTTAATTTCAGTTGAGTGAGTGGCACTCGAGAAACACTTAATCCTTCGGCTAAACGTTTGGCGGATTTGATGGTTTCCATATGCCCTTGCCCCGTCATTTTGCGTGTTGGGGCGCGTGAAACAAAGAGCGGTTGAATAAATTCGTGATTTGCTTGCGGTCGATCTGGCAAGGCGATAACGACATCTTCTGCTGGGGTTTCACTAAACACGCGAATTTCCACTTCTTGACGGAAGAATTTCCAAGGTTCAGGGAAATGGAATTGGATAATTTCCCCTGTTTCCTGATCGATTTTTTCCCCTGTAAACACATTCATCTCTTTATAACGCACATAATCGGTAATTTTCTTTTGTAATGCACGAGTAGAACAAGCGACAACTACTGCATCAACGGCATGATGGCGATCATTATCTTCACGCACTTTTTGAATACCCCAACTTCTGCGAAGTAGGGCAGTAATTTGACCGTTTGAGGCAAATACTCGTTTTTTTCCTTGCCCGATTAATTGCATATTATCTTCAATAAAATTGCACAGAAAACGTGCTACATAGCAAGTATCGTTTAAGTTACGCTCTCTAAATCCTTCTTCATCAAGGTATTTCGTTAAAATCCGTTGTTTTTTGCTGTAAGGGAAACGACTACCATTGACCAAGGCTTGAAATAGTTTCCAACGCTCTGAATTTTCTTTACCATTTAACCACTCGTAAGGGGTTTGATTGCCTTTGTTTTGATTTTCATTGGCAAGCACTAACACTTTATTATTAAAACTATCGTCCCAAGTCCGAGAGAATGGCAATGCGTGATCAATTTCTACGTAGCCTTTTTCAAGCAGGCGGTTTAAATCTAACTCTTTGCCTGAATATAAGCATTTACCGTGTTGTTGTTCATAAAGACGCATTTTAAGAATATCTTTCGCTTTTGGCTCGCCCACAAAATTAGGGAAAAATTCTTTAAATTTTTCTACCGCTCTTTGGCGCTCATTGCGGTTTTCTTCCTGACGCTTGGTAATATCTTTGCGTTCGCTATAGGATTTACCGACCTCTCTCCCTGTTTCAATATGAATACGAGCTGGTGAACCGTATAAACGAACCACCCCGTTAATCACTTTTCGAGCTTGAGATAAGGTACGTAACACCACAGGATTACGAATGTCTTCCACAGGAATTTTTGGTAAGAAAAGCAATTCGAGTTGCTCTTTTTTACCATAGTGATCGCCATAAACCTGTTTACAGGCTTCATCGTAACGCAAACCTTGTTCCATAAGCGGTAGGATTTTGGCTAAACTTTGCAAAGAAAGTTGCATAAATTTATCAAAATTAAGATTTTCTAATAGGACATTTAATACAGCAGGTGATAACTCGCTATTAAGATATTGGCTAATCTCTTCATCGGTTTTATAAATCGAAAAAGCCGTACCGATTTTATCTAACAACTCTGGCTTGGTTTTTAAACCATCCCATTCGGTTTTCAAGCCATTACTTTCTAAGGCTTTACGAATGGCATGCCAAGCCTTCATTTCCATTAAAGTTGCACTTTCTGCATTATCTTTGCCGTAACGAACCCCTTTAAAAATCGCTAAATCTGATAATCCCAACAATTTCCGTGCTTGAGCATAAGTAAATTTTGCTTTCTCAAAAGGTTGATTTATCAATAATTGACGCTCTTCCGCTGTTAGCCCACGCTCTGAACCATTTTCTAAAATGCGTAAGTTATTGAGCTTAGTCAGCCATACAAAATATTCCGCACTATAACTGTTTTTCGGGGCTTTATATTCGGTTGGTTCGAAGGTGCATTTCCCTAACATTTTTAAAATAGCCTCGCCGGATAATGCAGGTTTTTGCCACATTAACAATTCTGCGATGGCTTGCTCAAGAGATTGAGAAGTATAAGGATTGTTGAATTCACGTTGTTTTTGGAACAATAAACGAAGTTCTGCCAGTAAGTCGTTACGATCAAAAGTGTGGCTGTAAGCCCCACGCTGATTACGGATATGCCCTTCTTCTTGTTGAAACTTTTTAATCGCAATTTCAGCTGGAGTAGAAAACGCTTGAGTTTGCAATAACTGGCGGTTTTCACTAACCCCTTTTAACAATGCACCCAGTTCTTTATTGTCAGTTTTACTTTCATTTTTACGTTGAGATAAATAGCCACGATGTTTTAACAAATGTAATAATACCGCCGCCCATTCTTTACGATCTAATAAGTGGTTCAATCCCTTAACACGCAGTTCCCAAGGATTATTCGGCAACGGTTTTAAATGGGAAGAGTGGAAATCGTCCGCTTGCAAAATCCCTTCTTGTTTTAATAAACGCTTAGCTTTAAGTAAACGAACGGCTCTACGTCTGACCAACCGTCTGCTACTTCTTGCCAAACGGCGAGCAAGGGCAAGAGAATCCCCTGTTTTAGGCACTTCAGCTCGTTCAAAGGTTCTTACCCCAACATCAATTAAACGAATCGGGAATTCATTTTGATCTATTTCAACCACTGCCCAACCCACAGAAGCGATACCTAAATCTAAACCTAAAATATAATTTAATGGTTTCATTTGAATAATCCTTTTAACAAAATGAAGTAATACCGTTATTTTTACCACAATTTAAAGGATATATTGACAGATTTTCTTCAGATTTGTAGAATAGGTCACATATTGTTGCACTGCGAAATGAGAAACGTTGCTACAATAAGGCTTTTCTGAAAAGAATTGACCGCAATGCTCTGCCCCTTGTAATTTCGGTTACAAGGGGCATCATTTTTTAGAGATATCATTAGGGTATAATAAATCATGATCTGCCCATCACAATGATTAAGTAAAAAGCTAATAGCATTAAAGCACGCTGACTATTATATAAACAGTTATAAGTCTTGAAGTAATTTTAGCCATCCACTACCAGCACAAAAAAACAGCCAAATATCAAAGATACGCACCAATCGTTCTGTGACCAATTAAGAAATTTAACAGTACAACAATCTACATTTTTCAGAATATGTGAATTATTCATTTTCTTCGTTAATAAAAGAGGCTAGGACGATAACTCGTTGAAATTTCATATTATCTTAGACAGTAAAGTATAACTAGGCAAATTGCCTTATACCGATGGTACTTGAAGATTGACGAATGATAACGGAAGAAGAAAAAAGATAATTTGGTGCCCCCAACAGGACTTGAACCTGTGACCAATCGATTATGAGTCGACTGCTCTGACCGACTGAGCTATGGGGGCGGTGAGAACGTTGGGATTATAGAGAAATATGTAAATAAAGTCTATATTACAACGGTTGTCTGTTGGAAATTTGGTCAGCGATTTCACTATCGCCGACCGAATTTAATTATTCATCCAAGAAACTTCTTAGCGGTTCGGAACGACTTGGGTGACGCAATTTACGCAGTGCTTTGGCTTCAATTTGACGAATACGTTCACGCGTTACATCAAATTGTTTACCCACTTCTTCCAAGGTGTGATCCGTATTCATATCAATACCGAAACGCATACGTAACACTTTTGCCTCACGAGGTGTTAAACCTTCTAATACTTCGTGAGTTACCGCTTTTAAACTTTGTGCGGTTGCTGAATCTAATGGCAATTCAAGCGTGCTGTCTTCGATAAAATCCCCCAAGTGAGAATCATCATCATCACCAATCGGCGTTTCCATTGAAATCGGTTCTTTGGCGATTTTCAATACTTTACGGATTTTATCTTCCGGCATTCCCATACGTTCTGCCAATTCTTCCGGAGAAGCCTCGCGCCCCATTTCTTGTAACATCTGGCGGGAAATACGATTTAATTTATTAATGGTTTCAATCATATGCACCGGAATACGGATCGTTCTTGCTTGATCCGCAATAGAACGCGTAATTGCTTGACGAATCCACCAAGTCGCATAAGTAGAGAATTTATAACCACGACGATATTCAAATTTATCCACCGCTTTCATCAAGCCGATATTTCCCTCTTGGATTAAATCCAAAAATTGTAAACCACGGTTGGTATATTTTTTCGCAATAGAAATCACCAAACGTAAGTTTGCTTCCACCATTTCTTTTTTGGCACGACGGGCTTTTAATTCGCCTTGCGAAACACGTTCGCAAATATCACGAATTTGCTGAACCGTTAACCCCGTATCCTGTTCAATTTGGATTAAATTCTCGATGCATTGGCGAATTTGATCTTCATATTGCGCAATTTTATCCGACCAAGATTTACCTGCGGATAAAGCTTTTAATAGCCACGCATCAGTGGTTTCATGCCCGATAAACTCTTTTTGGAAGGTAGATTTTGGCATTTTGGCATTATCCACCATCATTTTTTGAATTGTACGCTCTTGGCTACGAACACGTTTCATCATCTCGCGCATAGAAAGCACAAGCGTATCAAATTGTTTTGGTACCAAACGGAATTGCGTAAAAATATCTGCTAAAATTTGAATTTGATCTTTCGCCGCTTTTTTATTTCTACCATGTTTTTGAATGGCTTCTAGGGTTTTTTGGTGCTGTAATCTTAATTCGGCAAATTTCTCACGTGCCACTTCCGGATCCACAGAATTATCTGAATCAGAATCATTAGCGCTTTCCTCCTCGCTTTCTTCTTCCTCTTCTTCGTCATCTTCCAAATCAATATCGCCGACGTCTTCCTCATCTTCATCTTCGGAAAGCACTTTCTCCAGCTCATCAATATCCGTATCGCTCACCGCATTAGGATCGACAAAGCCGGTAATCAAATCCGCCAAACGCATACCACCTTCTTCTACTAAATCATATTGCTCTAACAAATAATTTAGTGCTTCAGGATAAGCAGCAACACCACTTTGAACCTCGTTAATACCTTCTTCAATACGTTTTGCAATATCAATTTCGCCTTCACGCGTTAAAAGCTCAACGCTCCCCATTTCGCGCATATACATCCGCACAGGATCGGTCGTTCTTCCTAATTCGGCTTCTACACTGGACAACACTTGCGTTGCTTCTTCAACCACATCCTCATCGGTGATCGCTTCATTTAACATTAAATCATCCGCATCAGGGGCAGATTCAAGCACTTGAATCCCCATATCATTGATCATCTGAATAATGTCTTCGATCTGATCCGTATCAACCAGCTCCTCTGGGAGATGGTCGTTTACTTCCGCATAAGTCAAATAACCTTGCTCTTTACCTTGTGCGATTAACAATTTCAATTGAGATTGTTGGTTTTGCTCCATACAAATATCCGCCTTGATTCATAATTTTGTGGAAGATAAAATACGCCTGATTTTACCATTGTTAACGTTGATTAACTATTTATTTTGCTGTTTTTTCATCAATAATTGAGCCAATTCTTGCTTTTCGTTTAGCTCCAGTCCTTCAGCACGCTCTTTAGCAATCAACCTTTCAATATTTTTGTCAATTAATTGAAGATAAAAATATTTCAGCGTTTCACGAAATGTATCTTCAATTTTGTCATCATCAATTAGATGATCCCAAACTGCCAGAATTTCAAGGGGAGCGCCATATTCTTTATCGTCGCGCCAATATTCCAAAATTTGCCCCGTAGTAATCCCCACTTTTTGCTGACAAAGTGCGGTCAGTTTTTCTAACAAATCTAGCCCCGGCTCGTTTAACACTCGCAATGGTGCCAAATTCGGCACCAGCTGGCTTAAATGCGGATTTTGCAGCAACAACGCAATCAGTACCCGCATCGGCGTGCGTTTCACCTCAGATTTTTTCTTCTCCACCACACGAACCTGCTCAGCGGTTTGTGGGATAAGATGATCTAATTGCGATTGATCAAAAATCCCTAATTTTTGCGCCAATATATTGCGCAATGACAAACGCAACATCTCGCCCGGCACTTTTTTAATGATCGGTACCGCCAACGCCGCTAATTTGGTTTTCCCCTCTGGCGAAGAAAAATCCACTTGCGCACTGAGGGTTGCAAATAAAAAATCACTTAACGATTGTGCATTTTTCAAATAATCTTCGAACGCCGCTTTACCATATTGCCGAATAAACGTGTCCGGATCTTCACCATCCGGCAAAAAAATAAATTTCAACTGACGTCCGTCCTCCAAATAAGGCAAAGCATTTTCTAACGCACGCCATGCCGCATCACGCCCAGCACGATCCGCATCATAACAACACACGATTTGTTCTGTAGCACGAAAAGCGACCTGAATTTGTTCTGGCGTTGTGGCGGTTCCCAAAGATGCCACCGCATAATCCACTCCGAATTGTGCCAGCGCCACCACATCCATATAGCCTTCCACTACCAACAACATCTCCGGACTATCGTTGACCTGCAATGCTTCAAACAAACCATACAATTCATTGCCCTTGTGATAAATCATACATTCCGGCGAGTTCAAATATTTCGGTTTTTCATCGCCCAACACTCGCCCACCAAAGGCAATATAACGTCCACGCCGATCTCGAATCGGAAACATAATGCGATGGCGAAAACGATCATAAACATCGCCACGATCATTGCGCGATAACATCCCTGCATCAAAGAGCTTTTGTTGTAATTCGGCATTAGTGCCAAATTTTCGCAACACGGCATTAGAGGTATTCGGTACAAAACCGATTTGAAAGCGCTGAATAATCTCTGGCGATAGCCCGCGCTGTTGCAAATAATGCTGTGGCGGAATGTGCTGTGATAATTGTTGCTGATAAAACTGCGCAACTTCTTGCATTAATTCATATAAATTGCGCTTATTTTTGCTATTTTTCGCGAAAGATCCATCAAAGTGCGGTGATTTTTCGTAAGGAATTTCCAACCCGTGCATCAGCGCCAATTCTTCAATCGCTTCCACATATTCCAACTTGTCATATTCCATCAAAAATGAAATAGCATTTCCGTGCGCATGGCAGCCAAAGCAATGATAAAACTGTTTTTTTTGACTCACCGTAAACGATGGTGTTTTTTCATGATGAAACGGACAGCAGGCTTGGTAATCACGCCCTGCTTTTTTGAGTTTTACACGACTATTAATTAATTCAACAATATCCGTTCTGGCAAGAATATCATCGATAAAAGATCGTGGAATAAGACCAGCCATCGAATTTCACCTCTACTCATGTTGAGAAAATATGAAGAATTATAAGCTGAACTTGAAAAGAAACAAAACCGTGATTCCGAACGGTTTCACGGTTTGTTTAACTCGAGTTATGAAACGAATGTTTAATTAGTACAAACGTGTATTACGTGCATTCTCACGTGCTACGCGTTTCGCGTGACGTTTTGCACGAGTCGCGTTTTCACGTTTACGAATAGTCGTTGGTTTTTCGTAGAATTCGCGGCTGCGAACTTCTGCCAAGATACCCGCTTTTTCGCAAGAGCGTTTAAAACGACGTAATGCTACGTCAAATGATTCGTTTTCACGTACTTTAATTACAGGCATAAGCCATCACCTCAATTGGATTAATATTTTGCAAAATTTAGTGACCGTTTTGATAAACGGCTTATTTATAACTTAATAAGGGTCGCAATTTTAATCTAAATAACGGTAAAAAGTAAAGAAAAGATTGATCTTTTTATTGCAAAACTCGCGCTTAACTAGAGAAAAAGGAGAAAACGCGGTAAAATCAGCGACAATTTTTTAACGAATAAACAACGAAAAAGAGAAATAAAATGCGAATTTTAGGCATTGAAACATCTTGTGATGAAACCGGCGTAGCGATTTATGACGAAGATCGTGGCTTGATCGCCAATCAATTATACACCCAAATTGCGCTGCACGCAGATTATGGCGGCGTGGTGCCGGAATTGGCGTCACGGGATCATATCCGCAAAACCGCGCCCTTAATCCAAGCGGCATTAAAAGAAGCGAATTTAACCGCGCAAGATATTGATGGTATTGCTTATACTTGCGGTCCCGGTCTTGTTGGTGCGCTATTGGTCGGCTCCACCATTGCCCGCTCGCTAGCCTATGCTTGGAATATTCCAGCGGTTGGTGTACATCATATGGAAGGACATTTATTAGCACCAATGTTAGAAAAAAATGCACCGCACTTTCCTTTTATCGCCTTACTCGTTTCCGGCGGTCACACCCAATTAGTCCGTGTGGATGCGGTTGGGCAATATCAAGTATTAGGCGAAAGTATTGATGATGCGGCAGGCGAAGCCTTTGATAAAACAGCTAAATTACTTGGACTTGATTATCCCGGCGGCGCCGCGCTTTCTCGCTTGGCTGAAAAAGGCAGTCCAAACCGCTTTCAATTTCCGCGCCCAATGACCGATCGTCCGGGATTGGATTTTAGTTTTTCCGGTCTAAAAACTTTCGCAGCCAATACCATCGCCCAAACGCTCAAGCAAGAAGGCGAATTAAGCGAGCAAAGCAAAGCGGATATTGCGCACGCCTTTCAACAAGCAGTGGTCGAAACATTGGCAATTAAATGTCGCCGCGCATTAAAAGAAACCGGCTTTAAACGCTTAGTCATCGCCGGCGGCGTCAGCGCCAACAAACAACTGCGCCAATCTCTAGCAGAATTAATGCAGCAACTGGGCGGCGAAGTCTTTTACCCACAACCGCAATTTTGTACCGACAATGGTGCCATGATTGCCTACACTGGCTTTTTACGCTTAAAACAAGGCGAACAAACACCATTGGAAATCGACGTCAAACCACGTTGGGCAATGACCGACCTTCGCCCGTTAAAATCGGCGTAAAAATGACCGCACTTTAGGGCAAATAATATTATGGCAAAACTCTATTTTTACTACTCCACCATGAACGCAGGAAAATCCACTACGCTTTTGCAATCGGATTACAACTATCGCGAGCGCGAAATGAACACCTTAGTTTACACCGCCGCGATCGACAATCGCTTCGGACAAGGGCAAGTTACCTCGCGCATCGGCATTCATCGGGAGGCCAATTTATTTCACAAAAATACTGATTTATTTTTAGAAATCGCCGCCCATTTAGAACAACAAAAGCTACATTGTATTTTGGTGGACGAAGCCCAATTCTTAACCAAAGAACAGGTTTACCAGTTAAGTGATGTGGTGGATAAATTACATATTCCCGTCCTTTGTTATGGACTTAGAACCGACTTCCAAGCAGAATTATTTGAAGGAAGTCAGTATTTACTTGCATGGGCAGATCAATTAGAAGAACTGAAAACTATTTGCTACTGCGGACGCAAAGCCAACTTTGTATTACGCCTCAATGCGCAAGGCGAAGTCGTCAAAGACGGTGAACAAATTCAAATCGGCGGCAACGAACGTTATCTATCTGTCTGTCGCCAACACTATAAAGAGAAAATGGCTGGTTAACGACAATATAACCGACTAAAACTTCAAATAGAAATCTTTGGTCAATTGCATAAATTCATCAGTATATTGATTTTCCGCGTTATAAATACAAAGTTGCGATCGTTGCACAGGTTTAGGCTGCAAGCCAAAGGTGAGCAACAGGCGTTGTGGCGTTTTACCTTGTTTAGTGATCACCTCGCAACGTCGCCAACAAAAAAGTGCGGTCTGTTTTATTAACGTTTCGCCGGCGTCAACAGGCAAAATAACATGAATTTGCCCCTGCTCGCGCAAACAAGTTGCCGCCAATTGCAACCAATGAGCATGGCTTTGTTGCGCATAGCGTGCCAATGATCGTTGCGAGGAGGCACAAGGTTGCGCCGGCGGGAAATAAGGCGGATTGGACACAATAACATCGAATTTTTGACCGCACTTTGGGCAAAAATCATTGATATCTTGATGATACAATGCCATTTTCTCTGCCCAAGGCGACGCTTGAATATTTTCTTGCGCTTGTAAAAAAGCCGCAGTATCCAATTCCAACGCGCTAATGTGGGCGCGCTCCGACGTGCGTTGCGCCAACATTAAGGCAATCAACCCACTGCCGCAGCCCAAGTCTAATAACCGTTCACCCGGCGTAATATCCGCCCAAGCACCTAATAAAATCCCATCTGTTCCCACTTTCATGGCACAGCGCTGATGATTAACATAAAATTGTTTAAAGCGAAATCCGCTTTTTGCTTGGTGCATAAATATCTCAAAAATCCACCGCACTTTATCGGCAAAGTACGGTATAATCAGGGTCAAATTTGACCTTATAGTAACAAGAAATATGACCATAACACAATTTGAAGATTTTGATTTAGCGCCCGAATTATTACGCGCCATTGCACAAAAAGGCTACACTCGCCCTACCGCCATTCAAGCACAAACCATTCCAGCCGCAATGGAAGCGCGCGATATTTTAGGTTCTGCGCCAACCGGAACGGGAAAAACCGCAGCATTTTTATTACCCGCACTACAACATTTGCTCGATTATCCGCGCCGCAAACCCGGTGCGCCACGCATATTGGTTCTCACACCAACACGGGAATTGGCAATGCAAGTCGCACAACAAGCAGAAGACTTGGCGCAATTTACCCAATTAAAAATCGCCACCATCACCGGCGGCGTGGCGTATCAAAATCACGGTGAAATTTTTAACCATAATCAAGATATTGTGGTCGCCACACCGGGACGCTTGTTGCAATACATCAAAGAAGAAAATTTCGATTGTCGCGCCGTGGAAATCTTAATTTTTGACGAAGCCGATCGAATGCTGCAAATGGGCTTTGGACAAGATGCGGAGAAAATTGCGGCTGAAACCCGTTGGCGCAAACAAACGTTTTTATTTTCCGCGACGTTAGAGGGCGAATTATTAGCAGATTTTGCCGCGCGTTTACTTAATGATCCTCTTGAAATTGATGCAGAACCTAGTCGTCGTGAACGCAAAAAAATTCAACAATGGTATTATCACGCCGATAGCCAAGAACATAAAATCAAATTGCTGGCACGTTTTATCGAACAAGAACAGGTAACACGTGGTATTGTGTTTGTGCGTCGTCGGGAAGATGTGCGCGAACTGTCGGAAACCTTGCGCAAACGTGGAATTCGCAGTACGTATTTGGAAGGCGAAATGGCACAAACTCAGCGCAATAATGCTATCGATAAACTGAAAAATGGCGTGGTGACCGTTTTGGTAGCAA
Source organism: [Pasteurella] aerogenes (assembly GCA_900637275.1). Lineage (NCBI taxonomy): Bacteria > Pseudomonadati > Pseudomonadota > Gammaproteobacteria > Pasteurellales > Pasteurellaceae > [Pasteurella] aerogenes. The sequence goes on along the minus strand of LR134362.1, from coordinate 2,197,815 downwards.
CGGATGTGGCGGCGCGCGGAATTGATATTGAAGATGTCAGCCACGTGATGAATTTCGATTTGCCTTATAACGCAGATACTTATTTGCATCGTATCGGGCGTACTGCGCGAGCCGGTAAAAAAGGTGCGGCGGTCTCTTTTGTGGAAGCTCATGATTATAAATTATTGGGCAAAATTAAGCGTTATACACAAGAAATTTTAAAAGCACGCATTTTGGAAGGACTTGAGCCGCGAACTAAACCACCAAAAGACGGTGAAATCAAAACCGTGAGCAAAAAACAAAAAGCGCGCCTAAAAGAAAAACGCGAAGAAAAGAAAAAGGCGGAACAAAAAAAAGTGAAAATTCGTCATAAAGACAGTAAAAATATCGGGAAACGCCGCAAATCAAGCGCTGAAAATGTGCATTCAGAAAAAGGCAATATCGCCGAAAAAGCGAGTAAAAAAGCCAAAAGTGCGGTCAATTCTGAACAAGTTTAAGATAATTGATGATGGGATTTTACGAGCGCTGTTTTCATGCGGTGTTATTTGAATTGTTAGCTATTTTGCTTTCCATCGCCGCATTAAAATTAGTCAGCCAACACCAATTGGATCAACTGACGATCATGGTCATCTTCATTTCCGTCATTGCAGTATTTTGGAATTTTATTTTCAATTGGCTATTTGATCGCATTTTTACCGGTCCGCGCGAAAAACGCAGTGTTCTGCTGCGAATTGGACATACCTTAGCATTTGAAGGTGGTTTGCTGATGTTCACCCTCCCCCTCGTTGCTTATTGGTTGGAAATCGATTGGTGGAGCGCATTTTTGATGGATATTGGGTTAACCCTGCTAATTTTGGTTTATACCTTTATTTTCAATTGGACTTATGATCACCTGCGCCTTTGGTTTATCGTGTCAAAATAAGGCATAGTAGACAAAAGTAACATAAATCAAAATGAAAAAACCTTGCCGGTATTGCCGACAAGGTTTTGTATTATTTATACTTGTACATTATTTATGCGGAATATTGGCGAGTAATTTGGTCAATAATTGCCAATAGGTTTGTACCGCCGGAATATGCACTTTTTCATCCGGTGAGTGAGCGTTTACAATCGTTGGTCCAATAGAAACTACATCTAATTCCGGATAGATTTTTTTCAATAATCCGCATTCCAATCCGGCATGGATAACTTTGATCACGGGAGCATAGCCTAACACTTCCGCATAAAACTGTTCGGTCAAGGCTAAAATTTCGCTTTCTCTTTGTGGCTCCCAGCCCGGATAAGCACCGGAAAAGCTCACTTGCGCGCCAGAAAGGGTTGCCAAAGAGCGTAATAAAGATTCCACATACTCACGTCCGCTTTCAATTAATGAACGCAGCAAAATAGTGCCAGTGATGCGATCTTCCTCGGTTTTAAGCACGCCAATACTGAGCGATGTTTCCACCACACCTTCAACCACATCACTATAACGTATAACACCATTTGGCAGCAAATTCCATAAATTCACTGCAGATACTGTCGTTTTCGCCGAAAAAACTCGAGCAGGTTTTTCGCAAGGTTGTAACGTTAAGGCAAGATTTTTTTCCACTAACGCCAATTCACTTTGTAATAAAACAGCGAAATTTTTCACCGCACTTTGTAAAATTTCAACGTCCCCATCAAAACATAAGGTCGCAAAGGCTTCGCGCGGAATGGCATTACGTACGGAACCGCCTCGAATTTCACTTAACGTAAAGGCAAAGTGCGGTTGTTTTTGCTGCAATTTTGCTAAAAAACGCGCCATCAATTTGATTGCACTGGCGCGTCCAGTATGAATATCACAGCCGGAATGCCCGCCATTTAATCCTTTTAAACTCACTTGATAACTGTGAGTAAATCCATTGGTTTCCCATTCGATTGGCTGCGTTAACGCGGCATTTTCCCCACCGGCACAACCAATATAAATCTCTCCGTTTTCTTCCGTGTCCGTATTGATCATAATTTGACTTTGTAACCAGTTCGGACGCAATCCCAGCGCACCTTCCATGCCCTGTTCTTCAGTCATGGTCAATAAAACCTCTAACTCCGGATGCGCAAGATCATCGCTGGCAAGCACCGCTAACGCCGACGCCATGCCAATACCGTTATCGGAACCTAAGGTTGTCCCTTTCGCACGAACCCATTCGCCATCAATATAAGGCTGGATCGGATCTTGAGTAAAATCATGTTGAGTATCTTCATTTGCCTGCGGTACCATATCCAAATGCGCTTGCAACACTACGGATTTGCGATTTTCCATTCCCGCGGTTGCTGCTTTTCGAATTAAAACATTTCCCGCTTCATCACGTTGTACGAAAAATTGTTTTTGTTTTGCCCATTCAACAATAAATTTGGCAAGTTTTTCTTCATGATATGAGGGGTGCGGAATCGCACAAATTTGATCAAACCATTGCCACAACAGTTTTGGTTGTAATTGTGTCATTTCAGCCATTTTTTTCTCCTTAAAATGTGAAAAAATTCGTCAAAATAATAGCATAAAAATGCATTTCGAGTTATCCTATTGCAATTTTATTTATCAGTCGGTTATCGACTTACATTTTTATTTAAGGTGGATTATGAGCGAAAAATATGTGGTAACTTGGGATATGTTTCAAATGCACGCCCGTAAATTAGCAGAGCGTTTACTTCCCGCAACACAATGGAAAGGAATTATTGCAGTCAGCCGCGGCGGATTATTTCCGGCGGCAGTTTTAGCGCGCGAACTTGGCTTACGCCACGTAGATACCGTTTGTATTTCCAGTTATGATCACAATAAACAAGGCGAATTGAAAGTATTGCATGCGGCCGAAGTGGAAAATGGTGGTGAAGGTTTTATTGTAGTAGATGACTTAGTCGATACTGGAAATACCGCTCGTGCTATTCATGAACTCTATCCTAATGCTCGCTTTGTCACTGTATTTGCCAAACCAGCAGGCGAAAGTTTAGTCGATGATTTTGTGGTAGAAATTCCGCAAAATACTTGGATCGAACAACCTTGGGATATGGGCATTACGTTTGTTCCACCTTTGGCAAGAAAATAATTTTAAACTTTTCAAATAAAAAATCCGCACATTTATTGCGGATTTTTATTCAAACCTAACAACTTAACTTCCGTTTATTCTTCACGCAAAGGAACAACTAACATATCAACTGTGATAGTATTCATCACTTGACGCGTAGAAGACATCAATTTACTCCAAAAATCTTGGTGATGTCCTGTCACTAACAAATCTACACCATATTGTTCAATTGCATCGGATAAGACTTGACCTAAATCACCACTACCGCTGAGTTTCTCAGATACGGGATAACTGGATTTTTCTGCCAATTGAATTAACGCTTGGTGCGTTTCCGTTGAAATACGATCTTGCATTGAAGACATATTCACATCAATTAATCCAGTATAAAGATCAGAAAAATTGACATCTACATGAATAATTGAAAGTTTCGCCTCATGTCTTTTGGCAACGCCTGCGGCTTTTTCCAACAAAAATGGACTTTCTTCAGAAAGATCTACGGCTACTAATACATGTTTATACATAATCGACTCCTTATCTGATCCTGAACTTAACTGCCTCTTGGTGAAGTCATAGTATCATTCTTCCTGTAAAAAAAATATGCACTTGATCACGTTTTCAAAAAAAGGTTAGATTTTTTCATCTTCATTTTGCCTTCCTGCCGGATTAGGATAAAATTTCGGCCATGATTTATCATTTCGGAACAAAAATATGTCACATAACATACAAGATTTTATCCAGCTAATCGCACAACTTCGCGATAAAGAAAACGGTTGTCCTTGGGATTTAGCGCAAGATTATCACAGCATGATCCCCTGTTTATTAGAAGAAAGTTATGAAGTAGTTGATGCTATTGAGAAAGGACAAATTGATGATTTAAAAGAAGAACTTGGCGATTTATTATTACAAGTGGTGTTTTTAAGTCAATTAGCACGTGAAGAAGGAAAATTTACCTTTGAGGATGTAGTCGATAATGTCAGTCGTAAAATTATTCGCCGCCATCCTCATGTTTTTGGCGAACAAAAAGCGCAAAATGCCGAGCAAGCTTTGCAAAATTGGAATGCAGTTAAGGCGGATGAAAATCAACAAAAAGGACATCAATCCATTTTAGATAATACACCGCTGGCCTTTCCTGCTTTAATGCGTGCGCAAAAATTGCAAAAACGCTGCGCCAAAGCCGGTTTTGATTGGCAAGAAATTGAGCCGGTATTTGACAAAGTGGAAGAAGAATTGGATGAAGTGCGGTCAGAATTTCAACAGTTTCCACAGAATCCGCAAAAAATTGCTGAAGAAATAGGCGATCTGTTATTTGCCACCGTCAATTTAAGCCGCCATTTACATTGTTCCGCGGAAGAAAGTTTGCGCCAAGCCAACTTAAAATTTGAACGACGTTTTCGTTTAGTGGAACAAAAACTTAAAGCGCAAGGTAAATCCCTTGAGCAAAGCTCTTTGCTGGAAATGGATGTGCTATGGGATGAAGTAAAAAAAGAAGAAAAAGCCAAATAAATGAAAGCGTTAACTTGATAAAAAGTTAACGCTTTTTTAAACATGATTATTGTTCGGCTTTTAATTGATTAATGGTCGCTTTATTGAACAGGTAATGGGTACCACAACACTCGCATTGCATATCAATACTCCCGTTATGTTCAGCTAAAATTTCATCAATTTCCTCATCGGGCAACAATAATAACGCCGCGCCGGAACGTTCTTGCGAACAGCCACAGAAAAACGCAATATCTTGCGGCGTGAAAATCTCTACCGTTTCTTCATGATACAAGCGATACAACAATTCTTCCGCATTTAAGCCGAAAATTTCCTCGTCTTTTACTGTGGCGGTTAAAGTTGCCAAATGTTCAAAATCTTCCGGCGTACCAGAACCATCCGGCATAATTTGTAGCAGCATACCTGCCGCCACCGGTTGCCCGTTAAATTCACCAGTACGAATGAGCAATTGCGTTTCCAATTGTTCCGAACGGACAAAATAATCTTCCAAACACTGCGTAATTGTCGGTTTATCCAACGCAATCACGCCCTGATAACGCTCGCCTTCTTCCGGCGCAATGGTAATGACCAATACCCCTTTGCCAACCATCTGCGCCAACGTCATGTCGTCGTGAATTTCCCCTTGCAAACGCGCCAGTGCGCGAATTTGCTGCTGATCCGAACCATTAACCAACGCCAATTTAAGCGGACCATCCCCTTGAATTTGTACCGTAATATTACCAGTGAATTTCAATGTCGCAGTCAGCAAAACTGTCGCTACCATCATCTCACCCAACAAATGCTGTACCGCCGCCGGATAATGGTGGGTATTTAATGTCTCTAAAAATGATTGATTTAAACGCACCCACTCGCCTCGCACCGCACGATTTTTGAATAAATAGCGGTAAAGTTTGTCGTTATCATTATTGTAATTCATTTTATTTCCTATGTTTTCTACTCTCGCCCTATGCGAATGCTTCTCTATATGGGAGCAAATTTAAAAATCACAACCCTATTCTTGATATTTAAACTTGAGTAAATCGCGCCGCTCTTTTTTATTCGGACGTCTTTCCGGATGTGGCATGGAAAAGGCATTATTTTTACGCGCAATCGCCATTTTTTCCCGCATCTCAACACTTCTCTCGGTCTCACAATATAACAATTGCGCTTCTAGCGCTCCCCGTCGTTGAGCAGAAAGTGCGGTCACTTTTACTTCTTTTTCTTCATTGCCTTGACGCAATTTAATCAACGCGCCAATTTCCACCATTTTATTTGGTTTTGTACGTTGTTGATTATAATGTACTTTTCCACCATCAATCATCTCTTTCGCGATGGTACGGGTTTTGTAAAAACGCGCAGCCCATAGCCATTTATCCAGCCGCACGCCTTCGTCTTTGGGTTCCACTTTATGTGTTTGTTTTGTCATACATCACTCACTAACTTCATATAATTATCCACGCTAATATGGCGCGAAAAGGTTTTATTTGCTAAGGAGCTGTCGGGATTTTCCACGCCAATAGTATAAGCAATACCAAATTGAAGCGCACTGTCCAGCACCTTTTCCGTATCATCAATAAACACGGTTTTCGCCGGATCAAAAGGATATGCTTTTTGTAAATTGTGCCATAATTGCTGCTCAATTTTCGGCGCGCCAAATTGGTGGCTGGATAATAACAAATCAAAGTGCGGTGCTAAATCGCAATGTTTTAATTTTACTTCCAGCGTAAACGGATGGCTGTCGGTTAACAAAATGCGACGAATGCCTTTGTGTTGCAAAATATCCAAAAAAGGATACACATCCTCTCGCACTTGAACCTGCGGACCGCGCTCCAACAGCAAGTCGCGCAGTGGCAAATCCAATTCTTTCGCCCAAAAATCAATATCGTACCAATTAATACTATGCTCAATAGCATCATACCGTTGCTTCAATTGGCGCTGGCTTTGCTCCGGCGATATTCCGCATTTTTGCGCATAATATTGTGATACATGATAACGCCAAAAATAGTGATCGAAATAAAGATCAATGAGTGTACCGTCCAAATCCAAAATCACGGTATCTATATGCGTCCAATTTATTTTCTTCATTTGATTTCCTTTTTCGTTCTCACTCGTTACGCTTTATGGTATCGTTATTCCATCATTTTTTACAAGAGGTGGATATGCAAGAGCTAAAAAAACCGGAGATTTTGTCCGTTTCCGTGGCGGCAAAATCCCGCATCTTTGAAATTCAACGCGTTGAGCTGAAATTCTCTAACAATGAATATCGTGTTTATGAACGACTTAAACCCTCCACTCGCGCTGCGGTGATGATGTTGCCATTAGATGGAGATGCCTTGTTGCTGGTACGCGAATATGCGGTGGGAACCGAACGTTATGAACTCGGTTTTCCCAAAGGATTGATGGATCCGGGTGAAACGCCGGAACAAAGTGCCAATCGTGAATTGCAAGAAGAAATCGGCTTAGCTGCCAAAAAATTAACCTATTTACGTACGGTCAATATGGCGCCAAGTTTTATGCACAGCCCAATGCACATTTTTATCGCGCAAGATTTTTATCCGTCTAAATTAGAGGGAGATGAACCTGAACCCTTGCAAGTGGTGCGCTATCCTTTGCGCGATCTTGACAACTTATTGCAAAATGCCGATTTCAGCGAATCCCGTAATTTGGTCGCGCTTTATGCCCTTAGAGATTATCTAAAAAGATAATATTTTTATATTATTTCATAAAATTTAACCGCACTTTTATTAACATCTTCTACTCAAATTGCTTTTATTTTCAAAAAAGTGCGGTAAGATGACTCACTCTTTATAATAACGTATGCACTAGAGGGAAACTATGCAAAAATCTCATTTAGCGCCCACCTTGCAAGAACTTACGTTCCGCGGGATGTTACTGGGTGCATTAATTACGGTGGTTTTCACTGCCTCCGATGTCTATCTTGGTTTAAAAGTAGGCCTCACATTTGCTTCATCAATTCCTGCCGCTGTGATTTCTATGGCAGTGTTAAAAATGTTTTCCGGCTCGAATATTCTCGAAAATAACATGGTGCAAACCCAAGCCTCCTCTGCTGGGACTTTGTCCTCCGTGATATTCGTTATCCCCGGTTTATTAATGATGGGATATTGGCAAGGCTTTCCATTCCTACAAACCCTGTTAATTTGTACTGCTGGCGGAATTTTGGGCGTAATTTTCACTATTCCATTACGCCAAGTCATGGTGGTCAAAAGTGATCTGCCTTATCCGGAAGGGGTTGCCGCTGCGGAAATTTTGAAAGCCGGTAATCATGCCGAAGGGCAAAACAGTGAAAGTGGAATTAAAGAAATTGCTACCGGTGGTGTGATTGCCGCACTTGTCGGTTTTCTAACCAACGGATTGCGTGTGGTCGCCGACAGCGCCAGCCTGTGGTTTAAAGGCGGCAATGCGGTATTCCAAATTCCGATGGGTTTTTCCTTAGCCTTATTAGGTGCTGGCTATTTGGTTGGAATTGTTGGTGGGATTGCAATTTTAATCGGCATCGCCTTGACCTGGTTAGTCGGCGTCCCTTATTTCACCACGCTGTTCCCGATGGCGCCAGATGCTGATATGGTTAATCACGCTTTGAGCATGTGGTCTGGAAAAGTACGCTTTATCGGTGTTGGGACGATCGGTATCGCCGCCATTTGGACATTATTGGTATTAATGAAACCAATGATTCAAGGGATGGCTCAATCTTTCCGCGCCTTAAAAGATCCAAATGCGCACTCAAACGACAGTACCCAGTTGGATTTATCACCGAAAACCATGATTTATATCACCTTAACCGCAATTTTGTTAATCGTCTTGGCATTGCATAATTTCGTTGCCGATGCACCAATTTCGGCAGAGTTATCCATGCTACTAATCATTGCTTGCACTCTGCTGGCGGTACTTATCGGTTTCTTTGTTGCGGCTGCCTGCGGTTACATGGCGGGGCTTGTTGGTTCCTCCTCCAGCCCGATTTCCGGTATCGGTATTATTTCCGTGGTGTTAATTTCCATCACGTTAATGCTTATCGGCAAAGCATCAGGCTTATTAGACAGCCCAGAAGGACAACAATTCTTGACCGCGTTAACCATCTTCTCCGGCTCAATTGTCGTCAGTACAGCAGCAATTTCCAATGATAACCTGCAAGATTTAAAAACGGGTTTATTGGTCAAAGCGACACCATGGCGCCAACAAGTTGCTCTTATTATCGGTTGTATCGTGGGGGCCTTAGTGATCGCGCCGGTATTGGAAATTCTCTATCATGCTTATGGTTTTGCTGGTGCAATGCCACGTCCAGATATGGATCCGTCACAAGCCTTATCCGCGCCACAAGCCACCTTAATGACCACTATTGCCAAAGGGATTTTCTCCAATAATTTGGAATGGACTTATATTTTCATGGGTATTGCTTTGGGATTAAGTTTGATCATCATTGATGCCATATTGAAAAAATCCAGCCAAAATCGTTTAGCTTTACCGGCATTAGCGGTAGGCATGGGAATTTATTTACCACCGTCTGTGAATATGCCTATCGTTATTGGAGCAATTTTGGCGTGGTTAATTAACCGCCACCTCACCGCCTTTGCGCAACGAAACGCTAAAAACGTGCAAGATATACAGAAAAAAGCTGATCGTTACGGAACCCTCTTTGCCGCAGGATTAATTGTCGGCGAAAGTTTGATTGGGGTGATTTTAGCCTTTATTATCGCCGCCTCCGTCACCTCCGGCGGTTCCGACGCACCGCTTGCTTTAAACCTAGAAAACTGGGGAACGACCGCAGAAATTTTAGGATTAATCATCTTTGTTGCCGGAATGGGCATTTTTGCCTTACGAGTTTTACGCGCAAAACAATAAAACTCACCTAAAAAATTCAACCCTATGCCAAAACATAGGGTTGAAAATCGTCCCCAAAATGACCGCACTTTATGACCTTTGACAAAGTAATCAATAAGGCTTAACGCGCTATCACTTGCACATCTAAAGACAGCGTTTCCCCATCATCAAAATATAAGGTCAGCGGAAATTGTTGGTCTTTTTTCAATGGTTTTTGCAAATCAAACACCATAATATGCGTACCACCGCGCGCGAGTGAAATAGTCTGTTGCGGCGGAATTGACAAGCCATCCAAGCCAATCATCTTGCCTTGTTGCATCCCGTGTAATTCCAAACGCGACTTCACCGAACTTTCCGCCAAAAGCAAATTCACCGTTTCATCGCCGCTATTTTTTAAGGTCAAATAAATCGCACTCGGCTCGTTTGCCATCATGGTTTCATACATAACCGCATTTTCCACAGCTACCTTTGCCCATAAATTCAGGGGCAAAAGTGCGGTTAAAATTAAACTGGTTTTTGCGATTTTCGATATCATTTATCCTCCTGCAAGACGGAATAACTCGTCATTGTACTTTCAAAAAAAATGTAAAAATGCTATATTGCTCACACTTTTTTTTCGTTTTAGTTCGACAATTTTACCGATAATTATGGCAAATTACTACGATGCAACGCTCGCTCTTGCCGGCGTATGCCAATCCGCAAAATTAGTACAACAATTCGCCCTTAACGGTCAAGCCGATGAGCCGGCTTTTCGTGCCAGTTTAAACAGTTTATTACAAACCCAACCAGAAAATACGCTTGCGGTTTACGGAAATCGTGAACAAAATTTAGCCTTGGGTTTGCAAATTTTAATGGAACAACTGAATGGTAGCGAAGCGGATGTTAGTCGTTACTGGTTAAGTTTATTGGCATTAGAAGGAAAATTGAATAAAAATCCACAAGCTAAAGCCGAATTGGCAAAGCGCATTCAATATTTGCCCACCCAACTCGTCCATTACGATTTATTTGACGAACAAATGCTGTCCACATTAGCCTCCATTTACGTGGATGTGATAAGCCCTTTAGGCAGTCGTATTCAAGTCAAAGGCTCGCCGCAATATTTGCAGCAATTAGGTATGCACAACCGTATTCGTGCTTGTTTATTGGCGGGAATTCGTTCCGCCGTACTTTGGCGCCAAGTGGGTGGTTCCAAATGGCAACTGCTGTTTTCCCGACGGAAACTCGTCACTACCGCACAACAAATTTATTCATCTCTTTAATTCAGGAGCAATCTTAATATGCAACTTAACGCCTTAACCGCACTTTCCCCAATTGACGGTCGTTATCAAGACAAGGCCAGCGCTTTGCGCTCGATTTTTAGTGAATTCGGCTTATTAAAATTCCGCGTGACCGTTGAAGTTCGTTGGTTACAAAAACTGGCGGCGACCGCACAAATTGCCGAAGTCCCTGCGTTGTCCGGAGAAGCAAACGATTACCTTAATCGCATTGTGGAGAATTTCAGCCTACAAGATGCCGAACGAATTAAAGAAATCGAACGCACCACTAACCACGACGTTAAAGCTGTCGAATATTTTTTAAAAGAAAAAAGTACCGCACTTCCGGAATTAGCGGCAGTCAGCGAATTTATCCATTTTGCTTGTACCTCGGAAGATATTAACAACCTTTCCCATGCACTAATGCTCAAAACCGCGCGGGAAGAAGTAATTTTACCGGAATGGCAAAAATTAATTGACGAAATCACCCGTTTAGCAAACGAATACAAATCCATTCCGCTGCTTTCTCGTACCCACGGGCAACCGGCATCACCAACCACCGTTGGTAAAGAAATGGCAAACGTTGTCTATCGTCTAAAACGCCAATTCAAGCAACTACAACAAATTGAAATCCTTGGTAAAATTAATGGTGCGGTAGGCAACTACAATGCCCATTTGTCTGCCTATCCAGAAATTAACTGGCACGCATTCAGCGAAGAATTTGTCACCTCTTTAGGCATTACTTGGAACCCATACACCACTCAAATCGAACCGCATGATTATATCGCTGAATTGTTTGACAACGTGGCACGTTTTAACACCATCATCATTGATTTTGACCGTGATTTATGGGGTTATATCGCCTTAAATCATTTCAAACAGCGTACCATCGCTGGCGAAATTGGCTCCTCAACCATGCCACACAAAGTCAACCCAATTGATTTTGAAAACTCCGAAGGCAACTTGGGGCTTGCTAACGCCATTATGTCCCATTTAGGCGCCAAATTACCTATTTCCCGTTGGCAACGCGATTTAACTGACTCCACCGTATTGCGCAACCTCGGCGTCGGTTTAGGCTATTGCTTAATTGCCTACGCCGCCACCCGTAAAGGTATCAGCAAATTGGAAGTCAACGAAGCGCATTTACGTGACGAATTAAACCAAAACTGGGAAGTGTTAGCGGAGCCAATCCAGACGGTAATGCGTCGTTATGGTATTGAAAAACCTTATGAAAAATTAAAAGAGTTAACTCGTGGAAAACGTGTTGATGAACAAGCGATGCGCGAATTTATCGAAAAATTAGAGATTCCGGCAGCAGAAAAAGTACGCCTTCAACAACTCACTCCAGCAACCTATATTGGCGCTGCCATTGAGTTAGTTGAAAAACTTTAATTTTTTCTACCGCACTTTTCTCGCGGTAGGCTTACAATAAAAAGAAACCCCGTTAACTCATCTTAACGGGGTTTTGTTTGGCAGCAAAATAGGTTTATGCTTTTCGCGTACAATTCACTTGGGTTAACAACGCTTGTACCGATTTATCCGCGAAAATATTTTCGACATCTTGGCTTAAACGACGTCGCCAGTTGGCATATTCCGTGCTGGTTCCCGGAATATTAACCGGTTCGCTCATATCCAACCAGTCCTCCGGCTGTAAACCAAACAACGCACTGCTTACGCCCGCGACATAAGATTGCAATTGATGATTAAATTTAAGCGTCACTTTAGAAGATAAACTTTCATCCACACCCGCTTCAATTTCAACGCCATTTTCTTGTAATCGCTTGATAATTTTCGATTTAGCATTCACCCGATCTTGTTGCAACATTGCCAACACGTTTGGATTCGGATACACACCGAAACGTTGCCCTAATTCAAAATCATAACCGCGCCAATACCCGTTGATCGTTGGTAAATCATGGGTACTTAAGGTGGTCATCGCTTGATATGGATAATCTTGTAAACGACGACTTTCGCCTTGTTGGTCAAATTCAAAATAGAAAATTTTATATGACAAAATGCCGGCATTTTTCAATTTACTGACGATTTCTTTCGGTACCGTGCCTAAATCTTCGCCAATAATCAAACTTTGGTGACGCTGACTTTCCAACGCTAAAATGGCAATCAAATCATCTACCGGATAACGAATATAAGCCCCGTTTGCCGCGCTATCGCCTTTTGGGATCCACCACAACCGCAACAACGACATAATATGGTCAATGCGCAACGCGCCACAATCTTTCATATTGGCTTGCACTAACTCAATAAATGGTTGATACGCCTGTTGTTTTAGCACGTGCGGATTCATCGGCGATAATCCCCAGTTTTGTCCTTGTGGTGCTAAAATATCCGGCGGCGCGCCGACAGAAGCATTTAAACAATAAAGCGCTTTATCATTCCACGTTTCCGCCCCATTATTGGTCACGCCAACGGCTAAATCACGATACATGCCGATGGTCATTTTTTGCGTTTTGCACACTTCATTACAAGCGGCAAATTGCTGCGCTGCGCAAAATTGTAACCAAGCATAAAAACGGACTTCTTGCGCTTGTTCTTGCCGGAATTGTTGCACTGCGTCGGCGTGATAATCTTGATATTTCTTATCCCAAAAATCCCAGCCCCATTGGTTGTCAAATTGCTGGCTTAAATGATGATGCAATGCGTCAAAGGTTGCTTGTACTTGCAAACTTTCGCCGCCTTGCGCCAGAAAATCGGCAAAGGCTTGTTGACGAAGTGCGGTCGGATTTTGTTCAAATTCATCAAATGCCAAAGCGAGTCCTTGCAGTTTTAACGCCATCACTTCTGCATAATTTATCCAATTTTCTGACCGCACTTTGCTCAGTTTCGTCTGCACTTCTGGACTATTAAACCATTGTTGTGCCAGCGAACTTTGCTGGAATTCCGGTAAACTTGCCACATCAATATAAATAATATTCAGCCATTTGCGTGAAGACGGGCTATAAGGGCTTGCTGCCTCCGGATTAGCGGGAAACAGCGCATGAATTGGGTTAAGTCCCACAAAATCCGCGCCATATTGTTGAATATGTTGTAGAAAATCTTTGAGATCGGAGAAATCCCCAACGCCCCAGTTATGGGCTGATTTCAAGGTATAAAGCTGGATAAAGGATCCCCACAATTTTTTGCGTTCAGCAAGTTCTGCGGGTTGATAGCAACGTGTTGGCGCCACAATAAGGCGACATTCAAGAGATTTTTTCTCACAACGCAGTTGTAATTGGTGATAACCCAGTGGTAAATCGCGTGGCAATTCAATTTGATTGCGTTTCACCCGTCCCGTCAGGCATTCGCCATTTTCCAACTGCAAAACCCATGTTCCATGCACTGCGTGTTTTTTATCCGCCAGATTGAGCGGTAAAAAGTGCGGTTGATTTTCATAAAGAATTTTGACCGGTGGCAGCCAAGATTGGCGACTGCGGGTATTACCATTGAAGGTTTGATAAAGTCGTTGTTTGATTGCGCTTGGTATGATTTTTCGAATCCCACTGGCATCCAAGAAATCTGGCATAATGCCGGCTTGAGCAAATTGTTTTTGTTGTACCTGTGCCATAATCGCTCCTTGCTTGAATATCCCGCCCGCAGGCGGGAATCTGAAATGTTATTTTTTCAACCAGATACGTGCTTGGTAGTCACGAATAGAACGGTCGGAGCTGAACATCCCCAAACGAGCGGTATTTAAAATGGCACTATGTAACCAAGCATCTTGATCTAAATATGCCGCGCCGATACGTTTTTGCGCTTGTAAGTAGCTGTCAAAATCCGCAAACACTAAGAACGGATCGCGTTCTAACAAGCTGTCTAACATCAATTTGAAGGTATCTTTATGTCCTTGTGACGCTTTACCTTTAGCTAAAAAATCCACCGCACTTTTCAGTACCGGATCTTGTTGATAATAGGCTTTCGGATCATAACCCTTCGCCAACAATGCACGTACGCTTTCCACTGTGTGACCGAATAGGAAGATATTTTCTTCACCAACCATTTCCGCAATTTCAACGTTCGCGCCATCCAAGGTTCCTAAGGTTAAGGCACCATTTAACGCCAATTTCATATTACCCGTACCGGAAGCTTCTTTCCCCGCCATGGAAATTTGTTCGGACACATCCGCCGCCGGAATGATTTTTTCTGCCAAAGACACGCGATAATCCGGTAAAAACGCTACTTGCAGACGATCTTTCATCTGTTTATCGTTATTGATAATATCCGCCACGTTGTTGATAGCATGAATAATATTTTTTGCTAAGTAATAACCCGGCGCCGCTTTACCCGCAAACACGAAAACACGCGGGGTATAATCTTGATTTGGGTTATCTTTTAACGATTGATAGGTTGCAATAATATTCAATAAATTCAAATGTTGGCGTTTGTATTCATGGAAACGTTTAATTTGCACATCGAAAATCGCATTTTGGTTCACGGAAAAACCTAAGGTTTTTTCAATTTCATCCGCTAAAACCGATTTATTGATTTGTTTAATACGACGATATTCCTCGCGGAAACCTGCATCATTCACAAAATTTTCCACACCACGTAATTGTTCCAAATCTTTGGTCCAATCGGTTTTTAGGGTACGATCCAATAAATCGCTTAATTGTGGGTTCGCTTGGCGAATCCAGCGACGCGGCGTGATCCCGTTGGTCACGTTGCAGAATTTGGTTGGGAATAATTGGTGATATTCTGGGAATAAATCTGTCACCAATAAATCAGAGTGAATTTGCGCGACCCCGTTCACTGCAAAACAGGTCACCACGCAAAGGTTCGCCATGCGTACGCGGTAATCAAATAAGATTGCTAATTTTTCCCAAACTTTAGCATCATCCCCAAACTGTGCTTTTACTTTTTCATGGAAAAGATGGTTAATTTTTTCCACAATTTGATAATGGCGCGGTAATAATTGGTTAAATAAACGTTGATCCCACTGTTCCAAGGCTTCTGGCAACAAAGTGTGGTTGGTATAAGCAAAGGTATTAGAACAAATTGCCCAAGCCTCATCCCAGCTTAATTCATATTTATCCAACAACAAGCGCATTAATTCCGGAATGGCAAGGGTTGGGTGAGTATCATTTAATTGGATGACTTGGCGCTGTGCCAACTCGTTTAATTCATAGCCTTCAGCAAAATGACGTTCTAAAATATCTGCAACCGAGCAAGCACAATGGAAATATTGTTGCATTAAGCGCAATTTTTGACCGGCTTTATGATTATCATTCGGGTATAACACTTGGGTAAGTGCGGTCGCATTGACAATAGTTTTATCCGCATTGAGGAATTTCCCGTCATTAAATTTAGCTAAATCAAAGGATTGCTCGCTGTCCGCTTGCCATAAACGTAACGGTTGGATAATGTCGTTTTGATAGCCAACAATCGGTAAATCAAAGGCTTTACCTTGAATGGTCAAACTTGGTTTCCATTCGTATTTATCGCCTTTGATGTGTTTGATTTTACCGCCAAAATTGATATTTTGTGTTTTTGATGGGTTGTAGCTGTGCCATGGATATTGGTTGCGATTCCAAGTATCAGCACTTTCTTTCTGTTCGCCATTCTCGAAAGATTGTTTAAACAATCCGTATTGATAATGCAATCCGTAACCGGTGGCATTTTGCCCCAAGGCAGCCATTGAATCTAAGAAACAAGCAGCAAGACGTCCCAATCCGCCATTACCCAATGCCGGATCGCGTTCTTGTTCTAATACATCCACTAATTCTACGTTGAAATTTGCCAAATAGTTTTTAATTTGTTCGTAACAACCTAAATTCATTAAGTTATTTCCGGTTAAACGACCGATTAAAAACTCCATAGATAAATAGTTGACATGACGACTTTCTTGACCTTTTAGTGCCGGTTTTTCATAAGTCATATCCAAAGTAGTTTGAGCAATAATTTGATACCATTGTTCTAAAGAAAATTGCTCCGGTGATGCAACATCAAAATAACGACAATATTTGTGTACATTTTTGTCAAATAACGCCATATCATTAAGATTAAACTGAGACATAAACACTCCTTTTGGGGGAAAATTTGATGAAGATAAAATTTCTTGCGTTTTATTATGAGTAATTGCACAAAAACATAATCCTCCCTGTTATAATCTTTGCGGTATGATAGATAAGAAGTAATTTGAATTTTTAGGGAGGAGTCCTCCTCCTATCCTAATCAGAGAGGCTAAGAAAGTATGTTGATCCCGTCAAAATTGATGTGTTCAAACCGACTGCAAAATAGTATCGAGCGTACAGGGCTGTTACAACGACTTGATAAAGCAAAACATTACCCGTTAGTATTAATCAACGCGCCGGCAGGCTATGGAAAAACCACCTTAATTACTCAATGGGCGATGCAACAAAAAAATGTCGGTTGGTATGCGTTAGATGAAAGCGACAATCAAACGGAGCGATTTGCCTCTTATTTTTGTACGGCATTACATTACGCCATTCATCAAGAATTGCCGGAAGAAGATAGTCTGCTGCGTCAATCCAATCTCTTGGCAAGTCTCAATCAGCAATTAGTCAAACTTTCTCATCTGCAACAACATATTTATTTGATCATTGACGACTATCATATTATCGGAAATGAAGAAATTCATGAGGCGTTAAAATATTGGATTCGCCATCAACCACCGTCCATGACGCTGATCCTTATTTCACGTTCTGTACCGCCACTAGGTATTGCCGGTTTGCGCGTACAGGAGCAAATTTTAGAAATCGATGTGCATCAACTTTCTTTTGATCACCAAGAAAGCATTACCTTTTTTCAGTCTCGTTTGGGACAACATTTAACGGAACCGGAAATCACCGCACTTTGTGACGAAGTAGAAGGCTGGCCAACCGCATTACAATTAATCAGCTTATCCGCCAAACAGCATAAAACCCCATTGCAAGATGCCGCCAAAAGGCTATCAAAACTGAATAATTTTCATATCAACGAATATTTGAATGATGAAGTTCTCAATCAGGTGGACGATGAAACCCGCAAATTTGTGTTGCGTTGCTCCATCTTGCGCTCTATGAACGAAACCTTGGTGCGCCAAGTAACCGGTGTGGCAAATAGCCGAGCAAGATTGGAAGCAATTGAAAAACAAGGGATTTTCTTGCAACAAATTAATGCAGAAGACAATTGGTGGCGTTTCCATCCGCTGTTTGCTTCATTTCTAGCCCACTGCTGCCAAACTGAGTTAGCGGATGAGTTGCAAGATCTACATAAAAAAGCGGCGAATGTCTGGTTGTCACTCGGCTACACGACCGAAGCGTTATACCACGCCGCGCAACTTGATGATCATCAAGTGTTATTGGATATATTATCCAATAACAACAAAAGTTGGGAACTTTTCCACCAAGGTGAATTAAAACTGCTTGAGGAAAGCCTCGATCATCTCGATGATCAAAACTTCGTGCAATGCCCAACCTTGATTTTGCTGAAAGCCTGGCTAGCACAAAGCCAACATCGTCACAGCGAAGTCAACGGTATTTTTGCTCATTTTGATCAAGTACTAGCGCAAAATAACGTGCAACTCAGCCAAGACTTACAAGCGGAATTTGATGTGTTACGGGCGCAAGTGGCAATTAATCAAGGTGATGAAAATACCGCTCTCACCCTTGCCTCTCAAGCGCTTGCTCATTTGCAAGAAAATGCCTATTACGCGCATATTGTTGCAACCTCTATTATCGGCGAGGCTCACCATTGTCACGGAAACTTCACCGAAGCACTCAATATGTTGCAGCGTGCGGAAAAAATGGCGCGCCAATATCACACTTCGCACCATATTTTATGGACATTGTTACAACAATCGGAAATTCTCATCGCGCAAGGTTATCTACAAGCGGGTTATGATATGCTGGATAAAGCCACCGCGTTTGTCAAAGAAAATCATCTGCAAAAAATTCCGATGTATGAATTTTTATTGCGTCTTAAAGGGCAAATTTTGTGGGACTGGTATAATTTAGATAAAGCCGAAGCCATGGCAAACGCCGGCATAGAAGTCTTAAGCAAAGATGAAGATCGGTTGCAATGCCTTGCACTATTATGCAAAATTTCCATTGTACGCGGCGACTTAGACAATGCTTCCCGTTTGTTAAAACAAATTATGCAGCTACAAAATACCCACCATTACCATCACGACTGGAATGCCAATGCTGACCAAGTGAAGATTGTGTTATGGCAAATGATTGATGATGAAGAAGCGGCAGAGGCTTGGTTGATCCAAAATCCGCAGCCAACGACTGATAAAAATCATTTCAGTCAGGTTCAGTGGCGTAATATCGCACGCGCCTTAATATTGCTAAAACGCTTTAAACCTGCACAAGACATCTTAGATAAACTGATCCAAACAGCGCAAAAACTGCATTTAGTCAGCGACCTAAACCGCGCATTGATTTTACGCAACCGTCTATTTTTATTACAAGGTAACAAAGAGGCAGCACAAAAAGACTTGATCGAAGCGCTACAGCTGACTCGACAAACAAATTTTATCAGCGTTTTCGTTATTGAAGGCGAAAATATGGCGCAACAAATCCGTCAATTATTGCAACAAAATCTACTCGACGAACTCACCTTACACAAAGCACAATTTATTTTGCGTTATATTAACCAATATTATCGCCATAAATTTGCCCATTTCGATGAACAATTCGTCACTAATTTATTAAACAATCCAAAAGTACCAGAATTGTTAAAAATCAGCCCATTAACTCAACGCGAATGGCAAGTACTGGGCTTAATTTATTCCGGTTACAGCAACGAACAAATCTCTGATGAATTGCAAGTGGCAACCACCACCATCAAAACCCACATCCGCAATCTGTACCAAAAAATCGGCGTTGCCAACCGCAACGAAGCGATTAGTTACACAAAAGATTTGTTGAAATTGATGGGATATAGTTGATATTAAAGCTGATAATAAAAAATCGGGATGCCAAAGGCATCCCGCTTCATTTTATTAGCGTTAAAAGTGCGGTCAATTTTATCTTGATTTTTAACTGGTGCTACTCGCCTAATTTGCGCTTTTGCATTAAGGCGTGCAAAACCGGTTTGGGAACAAGTTGACTGACATCGCCTTGATGCAAGTAAATTTCTCGTACAATGCTTGACGATACGAACGCCCATTTCTCCGATGGCGGTAAAAACAGGCTTTCTACCCCTTGGGTGAGTAAACGGTTGAGATGGGCAAGCTGTAGTTCATATTCAAAATCGGTGGTAGTGCGAACCCCGCGAATAATCACTTGAATGTTATTTTCCATGACGACCTTTGCCAATAAATCGGAAAAACCGATAACCTCAACATTGGCTAAATGCGCCACCGATTGTTGAGCCAAAACAACGCGTTCGGATAAACTAAACAGCGGTCTTTTGCTTGGGCTGGCGGCAACCGCAACAATGGTACGTGAAAATAACGCCGCACTGCGTTCAATAATATCTAAATGCCCGTTGGTAATGGGATCAAAGGTACCGGGATAAATAACGGTTGTCATATTCACCTACTTTTCTAAATATGGACGTAATAAATTGAATAAACGCTGCAATGCGCCGCGGTTTTGCACCAAAATTTTATGACCAGCATTGCCATAGCGCTCACGTAGCGGTTTGGAATTGAGAAAAATATCCACTGCATTTGCCAAGGCTTTCGGCGTTTCATTGATCAGCAATACGCCGAATACTTGCGATAAACAATCGAATATTTCCGGAAAATTAAACACATATTTACCGCTAATCACAGGAAGTTTAAATGCCAGCGGTTCCAGCGGATTATGTCCGCCATGTTTTACCAAACTGCCGCCGACAAAAGCAATATCGGAAAACCCATACATCAACATCATTTCACCCATGGTATTACCCAAAATCACTTGGTGCGACATATCCGGTGCTTTATTATCCGTTCTTTTAACATAACCGAAATTTTGCTTTTTCAATAAATTTTCCACTGCGTTAAATCGCTCCGGATGACGTGGAACCAGCATTAACAATAAATTGGGGTATTTTTTTAATAGTTCACGATGGGCGCTCAATACAATTTCTTCTTCGCCTTCATGAGTGCTGGCGGCAATCCACACCGGACGATCTTTTGACCATTGCTGACGTAATGTAGCAATTTTTTCCAACACATCCTGCTTAACCACCAAATCGTATTTAATATTGCCGGTCAATTTTAATTTATTTTTCTGATAACCCAGTTCCAAATAGCGTTTACCACTAATTTGATCTTGTGGCGCAATTAATGTAATTTGCTTTAACATATTTTGCAGGCGTTTTTTTATCCAACCGTAACGTTTGGCGGAACGTTCGGATAAACGCGCATTGGCAATGATAAAAGGAATTTTGCGCAAATAAAGCTGATGAATTAAATTTGGCCAAATTTCCGTTTCAATCACAATACAGGCTTTGGGCTTAACAAATTGAATAAAGCGTTTTAATGCCCCCGGTAGATCATAGGGCAAATAAAAATGACTCACGTTATCGCCAAATGCGGCTTTTACCCGATCCGAGCCGGTTGGCGTGACCGTAGTGAGTGTAATGGGTAAATGTGGAAATTCTTGTTGAATTTTTTTCACCAATGGCGTCGCCGCAATCACTTCGCCTACCGAGGCAGCATGGATAATAATGCCATTGGGTTTGGGCGCGCGACATTTTGCATAAATCCCGTAGCGTTCTTTTAGGCGCCGGCGATAATTCGGCGCTTTAATGCTCCGAATAAGCATAAACAATAAAAGAAACGGTTGGATTGCGTAGGTTGCACTGGTGTATAAAAAACGCCACATAAATATTGTCCGATGAATAACAAAAGTGCGGTAATTTTTACCGCACTTTTTGATATTAGCAAAATTAGCGTTTTGCCTGTGCAGCGGCTTTGACGATAACCGCAAATGCTGGCGCTTTCAAGGATGCGCCGCCTACTAATGCACCGTCGATATCCGGTTGAGTGAATAATTCTGCGGCGTTTGCATCATTTACAGAACCGCCGTATTGGATAATCACTTGATCTGCTACCGCTTGTGATTTCGCTGCAATATGACCACGGATAAATGCGTGAACCGCTTGTGCTTGCGCCGGAGTTGCAGATTTACCGGTGCCGATTGCCCAAATTGGTTCATAGGCGATGACTGCACCATTAAACGCTTCAACACCTAATGCATTGATAACAGCATCAATTTGACGAGCGCAAACTTCTTGGGTTTTGCCCGCTTCGTTTTCCGCTTCGCTTTCACCGATACATAACACCGGCACTAAGCCCGCTTCTTTTAATGCACCGAATTTTTTCGCGACAAATTCATCACTTTCTTTGTGATAAGTGCGACGTTCGGAGTGACCAATAATAATGTATTTCGCACCGAAATCTTTTAACATCGCGGTTGAAATATCACCCGTGAATGCACCTTGTACATTCACGTCCACGTTTTGTGAACCTAAGGCGATTTGGCTTCCGGCAAGCGCCGCTTCCGCTTCCGCTAAATACATTACCGGTGGCGCAATTGCCACATCACAACCATCCACACCCGCTAATTCCGCTTTTAAGCCGGTAATTAACTCTTTGGTAAATGCTTTGCTACCGTTTAATTTCCAGTTACCCATAACTAAAGGACGACGAGCCATTTGTATTTCTCCATTGTGATTAATTAAAAAAATTTGCCATACTATATCAAATTTTTCGCTTTTTTCGTGAAATATTCCGCAAAATCAAAAAAATTTTTTTAGAATAAGATGATTATTTTGTGGGAAAAAGCTACAATCCACTGTATAAATTTTATAAAAAATAACCAGAATTGAACCAAATGAAGATATTTAAAGCTGAACAATGGAACCTCGAAAGCCTGCTGCCGCTGTTTGAACAATATCGTATGGCGCACAATATGGCAGAAAATCCGGAACGTACTTTTACGTTTTTAGCCAATCGCATTCGATTTAGCGAGAGTATTTTTTTCTTGGCGCTTGATCAACATGAAAATGCGGTTGGTTTTATTCAACTTTATCCCCGCCTGTCTTCTTTACAATTGCAACGTTATTGGCAATTGACGGATATTTTTGTACAAGATATTCCCAATAAAACCGAAATTTACACCGCACTTATTGCCAAAGCGAAGGAATTTGTACGCTACACCCAATCCACTCGTCTGGTCATTGAACAAAACCAGCAGCAACAAGAAATTTTAGAGCAAGAAGGTTTTCGCCTTAATCCGAAGAAAACTATTTTTGAAATGAATTTAGCTTAAAGTGGACAGCGTTATTCCATTAACGCCAAAAGTGCGGCGGGAATGGTTTGCGGTTGCGGAATGCGCACTTGTTTATGCCGACTAAGTTCGCCTTTTTCCAGCTGAATTTGACTTTTCGGTACCTTAAAAACTTTACTTAAAAACTTGAGCAAATGCGCATTGGCTTGTCCGTCAATCGGCGGTGCAGTGATGGTGATTTTCAGTTCGTTGTCATGTAAGCCGATAATGTGATCCTTGCCGGCTTTCGGTTGCAAAAAAATGCGTAAGCGTAAATCTTCTCCGATTTGTTCAATCGCTGACATAAAACTCCTTAAAAATGCACCGCACTTTTGTGGATCATGGGTTATGCTAATGCCCAAAGATCGCCAATAATATCGTATAACACGCGGTTGGCGTAAAATAATACAAAGGCAAGCAACATCGGTGAAAAATCGATCATGCCGGTATTTGGCAAAATGCGACGAATAGGTTTTAACAAGGGTTCGCCCAATTGATACAGAGTATATTGCAATGGGTTGGCACCACGATTAAACCAACTCATAATCGCGCCGATAAATAAAATATACAAAATCGCTTCGCCGGCGGTGCGGATAGCATGCAACAAACCGATAATCAAATATACTTCCGGTCCGCGCACTTCGACCACATCCGCCCCTAACCAATTCAGTAACGGATATTTTACTGCACCCAATAAAATCAATAATACTATTGCACTCAAGTTGATATTTTTTACAGTCGGTAAAGTTTTTTGCAACGGTAATAGTACCGGCGTGGTAATTTTTACCAGCGTTTGTGACAAGGGATTGTAAAAATCAATGCGGCAAAACTGAAACCACATCCGTAAAAAGACGATAAAACTAAACAGATTAATAATAGTTGAAACTAAAAATTGTAATGAATTCATCTTGATCCTTGGAAGTTATAACCAACCTTTACGTTTAAAATACCAGTAAGGCGCAAATGCCGCAAGTCCCATCAATCCCAACGCCATCGGATAACCATAAGCGAACCCTAATTCCGGCATATTATTAAAGTTCATGCCATAATTGGACGCAACTAATGTTGGCGGTAGGAAAATCACCGATACCACCGAGAAGATTTTAATGATTCGGTTTTGCTCAATATTGATAAAGCCCATCGCCGCCTGCATCAAAAAGTTCACTTTTTGGAACAGCGATTCGTTATGCGGTTGTAAGGATTCAATATCGCGTAAAATCTCACGAGCTTGTTCCAACTGATTTGCCGGCAAACGGGTTTTGCGAACTAAAAAGCTTAATGCGCGTTGCGTATCCATCAAGCACAAACGTACTTTAGAGCTGGTATCTTCTTGTTCTGTCAAGGTTGCCAAGGCTTCATCAAAGGCTTCGCCTTGTTTTCCCTCTAAAATTACGCGGCTTAATTTTTCCAAATCCGCATAAATATTTTCAATCACATCCGCCAATTGCTCGATTTTGGTTTCAAATAAATCCAGCAGCACTTCATAGGCATTACATTCGATCAACCGTTGATTTCTGGAACGCATACGATACAAACGGAACGCCGGCAATTCGCGATCACGCAAGGTAAACAAACGTCCATCGCGCAAGGTAAATGCCACACTGGCAAGATCGGCATAATCTTCTTCATCTTCACAATAGAAAAATGAGTGCAAATGTAAACCATCTTCGTCTTCAAAGAAACGTGCGGATGCCTCAATGTCTTCCAATTCTAAAAAGGAAGCCAAACTTTGATCTAAGCCTTTTTGCAAAACTTCACGTTCCTCTGATGTCGGCTCCAATAAGTCCAGCCAAATGGCATTATTGAGTTCCCCGTGGGCTTCATCAAGGCGCACCAAACGTGCATCTTCAAGGGCAAATGCATTAATCATGTTGTCATACTCCTTATGGGATTATGAACAAACGCGTTGAACAAAAAACCAATTAGTCACGCCACAAAAGTGCGGTCGAAATTTGACTAATTTGATTAAAAGATACCAAATAAATAAAGGTAAATGAAACTTACCTGCGAAATCCCGCCGATAAGCTAATTGAAAAGCAACAGACGAGATTTAGTTTAATGACTGTCGGTATCGACTATGACTGTCCAAAGTGAGTGTCCTCTTGTTACTAAATCGTGCGGAATGTTACGCTTCAAGCGCCGTTTCGTCAAGATTTTTTCCGTTTTTATCGGCAAGAAAATGCCGGCGTAATAGGTTCACGCCGGCGTTGATCAAAGAAAAGGAAATTAGGCTTGAAGTTGTGAGGTTAAGAAGTCCAACAACTGATCTTGCGCTACCATTTGTTTCTCGCCGCTACGACGGTTTTTATATTCAATCTCACCATTGGCAAGATTTTTCTCGCCGATCACCACCATATGTGGCACGCCAATCAATTCCATATCCGCAAACATCACGCCTGGACGCTCTTTGCGATCGTCAAAAATCACGTCCACGCCTTGCGCTAATAAAGTGCGGTATAAATTTTCCGAGAATTTTTGCACGCTTTCTGATTTGTGCATATTCATCGGCACAATAGCAACGGTAAAAGGCGCAATGGCATCCGATGGCCAAATAATGCCACGTTCATCGTGGTGTTGCTCAATGGCTGCCGCCACCACGCGACTCACGCCAATACCATAACAACCCATAATCATAGTTTGCGGACGACCGTCTTCCCCTTGTACAGTAGCTTTCATCGCTTCTGAATATTTGGTACCCAATTGGAAAATATGCCCCACTTCAATCCCGCGTTTGATTAAAAGCGTACCTTTTCCATCCGGACTTGGATCCCCTTCCACCACATTGCGCAAATCTGCTACTTGTGGTAACGCCACATCACGTTCCCAGTTCACATTAAAATAATGTTTTCCATCAATATTGGCTCCTGCACCAAAATCACTCATCAGCGCCACGCTGCGATCAATGATCATTGGAATCGGTAAATTAACCGGTCCTAAGGATCCAACGCCGGCGCCAATTTTCGCTTTAATGTCAGCTTCGTCTGCAAATTCCAATGGATCTGCCACTTGTGCTAATTTTTGCGCTTTCACTTCGTTTAATTCATGATCACCGCGAATAATCAATGCAACCAATGGTTGTTCTTCTGTTGCCCCTTTAACAATCAAGGTTTTGACCGTTTTTTCAATCGGCAAATTAAATTGTTCCACTAATTCGGCAATGGTTTTTGCTTTCGGCGTATCTACCAATTCCATTTCTGCTGTCGGCGCTTGGCGTTCACCAATTGCAACCGCTTCGGCAAGCTCAATATTAGCGGCAAAATCTGATTCAGTGGAAAATACAATATCATCTTCGCCACTTTGCGCTAACACTTGGAATTCATGGGAAGCGCTTCCGCCAATGGAACCGGTATCAGCTTGTACTGCACGGAAATCCAAGCCTAAACGGGTAAAAATAGCACTGTAAGTGCGGTACATCACCTCATAGGTTTCTTGCAAACATTCGCGAGATGTATGGAAAGAATAGGCGTCTTTCATCAAAAACTCACGACCGCGCATTACGCCGAAACGAGGACGCACTTCATCGCGGAATTTGGTTTGAATTTGATATAAATTCAGTGGCAATTGCTTATACGAACTAACTTCACGACGCACTAAATCGGTGATCACTTCTTCATGAGTCGGTCCTAACACAAAGTCGCGGTTGCCGCGATCGGTAAAACGCAATAATTCCGGTCCATATTGCTCCCAACGCTGGGATTCTTGCCACAATTCTGCGGGTTGTACCACTGGCATTTCCACTTCGATTGCGCCACTTTTGTTCATTTCTTCACGCACAATATTTTCCACTTTTTTCAACACCCGCAAACCGGTCGGCAGCCAGTTATAAAGCCCTGATGCCA
This sequence comes from [Pasteurella] aerogenes, assembly GCA_900637275.1. NCBI lineage: Bacteria > Pseudomonadati > Pseudomonadota > Gammaproteobacteria > Pasteurellales > Pasteurellaceae > [Pasteurella] aerogenes. Next base: position 2,171,188 of record LR134362.1, on the reverse strand, counting down.
AGGGTCTGACCATACCGGCGCGTAACATTAATTGATGGCTGACAACTTGGGCATCATTGGGAGTTTCTTTTAACGTGGATAATAAATATTTACTGGTACGCATTGTTATTCCTATGTCTTGTTTTAAAACGAAAATTCTGCTTAGTTTATCATTGACGAGGCATTGCACAAAGCAATTCAAGCGAAATTCTCACCTTTGTCACAAAAATTCTCTTGGTATTATTGTTGTACGATTTATTTTCTCAATTTCGTGTTTTTCTTAGAACCAAAAACTCGATCTATCTCACAAAAGTCTTAACAAACGATTTACAATTCAACTTGGGCATGTTAAAAAGCAATCGTTTGCAATGAAAAAATATTGCATACAATAACACAACATCAATGACATCACACAGGAGCAACTCTATGAAAAAAATGAAAGTCGTATTGACTACTGCAACAGTTCTACTTGCTACATTGCTTGCCGCTTGTGGTGATAATAACAAAGCGTCGGAAAATGTTGCAGCAAGTAATGCTACAACAACCAGCACAAGTGCCGAAACTGCAACGCCTGCCACTGTGCAAAGCAAATTCGTGACCATTGCTACCGGCGGCGCTTCCGGTCCTTACAATATTATTGCAACGACATTGACGGACATTTATAGTAAAAATCTAAAAACCAATTCCAAAACGCAAACCACCGGCGCGTCAGTAGAAAATTTAAATTTGATGGCGCAGAAAAAAGTAGAAATGGCGTTTGTGATGAGTGATGCGTTAAACGATGCGCTAAACGGTACCGGCAGCTTCCAAAATAAAATTGATAATGTGGAGCAAGTAGCGGCGCTTTATCCTAACTATGTACAGATTGTAACCTCTAAACGTTCCGGCATTAAAACTATTACCGATTTAAAAGGAAAACGGGTAGCGACCGGCGATCAAAATTCTGGGGTTGAAGTCAATGCGCGTAACTTACTTGCCGGTTTTGGCATTTCCTATGCGGATATTAAAGTTGATTATCTCGGTTATGCCGAAGCGGCAGATGCCCTAAAAGCGGGAACCATTGATGCAGCGTTTTTAACGAGTGGCTTGCCGAATTCCTCCTTAATGGAATTACAACAAAGTTTTGATCTGCAATTAGTTGCTATCCCGGCTGATGGAATTAAAAAATTAGCGGCGGATAAACCGTATTTTAATGCGATGGATATTCCAGCGAACACCTATGGCAATCCTGAACCGATTCCGACAGCAGCAATTAAAAATGCCTTGGTAATCCGTAAAGATCTCAGCGAGGCGGACGGGTATTTATTAACCAAAACCTTCTTTGAAAGTTTGCCACAGTTGCAAACCGCACACCAAGCGGCGAAGGGCATTAACGTGAAAGAAGCGCAGGAAGGTGTGGTTGCACCATTACATCCGGGCGCCAAAAAATATTACGACGAAGTTAACGCGAAATAATTCGTTATTAAGTTGATAAAGCATGAAGATAACGCCCCGTAACGGTTGGTTTGTGCTATTGGCGCTACTCGCTGTTATTGGGCTTTATCCTGTTCATTTTATATCGGTTACCACAAAACAAGGCGAATGTATCATTGATGATGATCATTTTGCATTACGTTGGCGTCACTCCGTCGAACATCAATTGTGGTATGAACATTATCAACGACAAGGTGATAACCTCCACCTTTATCAAACATGGTTACAAACATTTGGCGCGGGGACACCTTCGCAAGGTGAAATCGTCGCCGATGTACCACCGGGCTATGTCGGTTTTAAACAAGATATTGTTTTATCCGAGATAAATTGGATTGTTTCGCGTCGTATGGAAGGGGCTATTTTACTTAATGATAAACAATTTCCTGTTTATCAAATACTTCCAGATTATTCCACGGTGACAATCAAACCCGCCCAATCAGTAGTTGCAACGTTGTGGTTAAGGAAATCATGCTATGACTGATTCTGTAAAAATTGACACCGCACTTGGTGCCAAGGAACAAGAGATTTTGGAAAAATATGACCGTGAATCGGTCACCCGTCAATCCAGCAGCCAATTTAATAAAGGGCTGATTACGCTGATTGCGGTTTTATATTCTCTCTTTCATTTATACACTACCTTTTACCCGCTGCCGACATTGATCCAGCGTGCAGTACATGTAGGCGTTGGCGCAGTGTTAATCCTATTAATTTACCCTGCCTCGAAAAAAAGCCGCCAAGGTTCCGTTGCGTGGTATGACTGGTTATGGGTTATTGCGGGTGCGAGCGGTATGGTGTATCTCATCAACCAATACAATGACATCATGACTGTCCGCGGTGGTATTCCAAATACTGCTGATATTGTGATGGCAGTCATCACTGTGCTAGTGGTGTTGGAGGTAACGCGTCGCGTCACCGGTTGGATTTTGGTGATTTTTTCCCTGATCTTCTTAAGCTATCCGTTTATTAGTTCAATGGATTTTATGCCAGACAGCCTCCTTACTCGCCCCTATGATGTCGGCGATATTTTCGGTCAGCTTTATTTAAAAACCGAAGGGTTATATTCTTCTGCAGTGGGAGCTTCCGTTTCCTTTATTTTCTTATTTATTTTATTTGGTGCCTTCCTAAGTAAATCGGGAATGGGGCAATTGTTTAATGATTTAGCCCTGGCGATCGCCGGTGATAAACAAGGTGGGCCGGCGAAAGTAGCGGTGATTTCCAGTGGTTTTATGGGTAGTATTAACGGGGCAGCGGTTGCCAACGTGGTCAGTACCGGTGCCTTTACTATTCCCTTAATGAAAAAAATTGGTTATCACAAAAACTTTGCCGGCGCGGTAGAAGCCAGCGCATCTGTTGGTGGACAAATTCTCCCGCCGATCATGGGTGCCAGCGCGTTTATTATGGCGGAAACAACCGGCGTAAGCTACGGAACTATCGCACTTGCTGCTTTACTTCCTGCCTTACTTTACTATCTTGGCGTCATTGCACAAGTTCACTTTCGCGCCGGTAAACAAAATTTAAAAGGTGTCCCTAAAGATCAATTGCCACGGGTGAAAGCGGTGATGAAAGCGCGCGGTCATATGCTATTACCAATCTTAGCTCTTATTGTCTTTTTGGCACAATCTGTACCGGTGGGCTACGCTGCCGCTTATACTATTGCGATCACCATCTTGGTTAGTCAATTACGTCAAGAAACTCGCATGGGCGTCAAAGATGTAATTGAGGCATTGGCAGATGGGGCAAAACAATCGCTTTCCGTGATGGCGGCTTGTGCTGCGGTAGGGATTGTAATTGGCGTAATGAACCTTACCAGCTTTGGTACAGTAATTACCTCTTCTATCGTCACATTAGGCGCAGGATCACTCTTTTTAACCTTATTTTTAACGATGATTGCCTCCATGATCCTTGGCATGGGACTTCCTTCTATTCCGGCGTATATCATTACCGCTACAATGGCAGCTCCGGCATTGGCAACCTTTGATGTCCCCGTATTAGTGGCACATATGTTCGTTTTTTATTTCGGTATTTTCGCCAATATTACACCGCCAGTCGCACTTGCTGCCTTTGCCGGCGCGGGAATTGCGCAAGGTGACCCAATGAAAACTGGCTGGCAATCCTTGCGTTTAGCGCTAGCAGGTTTTATTGTACCGTTTATGTTCGTTTATAATCCGAATATGCTCATGATTGATGTCACCAATGCAGCGGTTATTGCCAAAACCTTCCCGCTGCCAAGCGTCTTTGAGATTATTAATGTTATCGTATCCTCCGTTATCGGTGTACTAGGATTATCCGCTGCAGTAGAGGGGTACTTGAAAACTACCATGCCAATGTGGCAACGTATTATTTTAGCAATTGGTTCGTTTATGTTGATTATTCCGGAATGGATCACGGATATTATCGGCATCGCTGTCGTAGCCGTCATGGTATTGCTCAATTTCCGCAAACGCGATTAAACCGCCATATTCAATAAAAGGACGCCAAATAAGACGTCCTTTTATTTTTTCGATAACCACGATAAATAAAAAATCGACTGTACTTTCACTTAAAAAAAGTTAAGAAATTTTCATTTTTTTATTGTGTCTTTAAACAACTTTAGCTTAAACTCCATACAATTCAATTTATTTTTAATCAGTAAGGATGTTTAATGTCGAGACCAATGAATTTTGTTATGATTTCTCCCCATTTCCCTGCCAATTTTGAAACCTTTGCAGTCAGATTGCGTGAAAATGGGTTTAATACCTTGGGGATTGCAGATACCCCATATGAACAATTAAGCGAAACCTTGCGTAATTCACTGACCGAATATTATCGCGTGGATAATATGGAGGATTACGATCAGGTTTATCGCGCTGTGGGCTATTTTGCCCATAAATACGGGCGTATTGATCGCGTGGAATCGCATAACGAATATTGGTTGGAATTAGATGCTAAATTGCGCACAGATTTTAATGTGTTCGGCTATAAAAACGACGATATGTTGGCGATCAAAACCAAAGCGCAAATGAAAGAAGTATTTCGTCAAGCGGGCTTGAAGGTGGCGAAAGGGCGCGTATTTAAAGACGATGAGGACGCACGTAAGTTAGCAAAAGAATTAAAATTTCCGGTGATTATCAAGCCAAATTCCGGCGTGGGTGCAAGTGATACCTATAAAATCAAAAGTGCGGTCGAATTAGACGCCTTTTTTGGTTATAAAAATGCCCATGTGGAATATATTATGGAAGAATTTATTGAGGGCGATATTGTGACTTTTGATGGGTTGACTGATAAAGAGGGAAATATCGTATTTTATTCCAGCCTTGAATATTCTGAAGTAGTGCTAGATACCGTGGAAAAAGACGGGGATATGTTCTATTACGTGCCACGGGAGATCAAGCAAGATCTCGTCAATCTTGGGCAAAAATGCGTGGATGCCTTTCACGTGCGCGAACGTTTTTTCCATTTTGAATATTTCCGTGTGAAAAAAACGGGCGAATTAATGCCACTTGAAATTAACTGTCGTCCGCCGGGTGGATTGACCATTGATATGTGGAATTATGCCAACGATTTTGATGTGTTTAAGGAATATGCCAATATCGTGCAACAAAATAAATTCTACAGCCACATTACACATCCTTGGAACGTGGTGTATATTTCGCGCAAAGCAAATAAAAATTACGTAAATTCCATTGAGGCGGTGTGCCAAAAATTCGGTAGCAATATTATTAGCGTACAAACCGTCCCTGGTGTTTTTGCCAAAATTATGGGGGAACACGGTATTTTAGCGCGTACCGAAACCATGGAACAAATGTACGATATTATTCATTTTGCACAAGAAAAACAGTAAGTTAAAAAGGAAAACCAATGCACTTTGAAAGACGCAGCCACTGGAGTGGCGAATTGGGACGTGAAATGCATTTTAACGTCTATGGTCACGCCGGCAAACCGGTTATCGTGTTCCCTTCTTCAGGCGGCAATCAAAATGAATATGCCAATTTTGGCATGATTGATGCTTGTCGTTCGTTTATTGAGCGTGGACTGATCAAATTTTATACGCCAGATTCCTACGATAGCCAATCATGGCTGGCAACTTGGAAATCTGGGCATGATATGGCGCAAGCACATGATGCTTATGATCGCTACATCGTCAACGAACTGGTTCCGTTAATTCGTCACGAATCACAATGGAATGAGGCAATGGTGGCAACCGGCTGTAGTATGGGCGCCTACCATACGATCAATTTTGCGTTGCGCCATCCGGATTTATTCAACATCGCTATTGCGTTAAGTGGCGTATATGACGCTCGTTTCTTTACCAACGAATTCCATGGTGATCCAGCGGTATATTTTAATTCCCCAATTGATTATCTTTGGAATCAACATGATAGCTGGTTCTTAGATCGTTACCGCCAAAACCATTATATCGTAGCAGTAGGGCAAGGTGCTTGGGAAGAACAACACGTCGCCGACACTCGTCGCTTAGAAGAAGCCTTTAACGGAAAAAGTATTTTAGGTTGGTTTGATTACTGGGGCCATGACATGGCTCACGACTGGCCACTTTGGCGACAACAAATGCCTTATTTTTTGGGTAAATTGGAAGATCAAGGGATTATTTAAGGTAGAAGCCTTAGTTTTTTGTATTAGCGCAAACAGCTAGCACGGGTTTCCAGCCCGTGCCAATTAGCTTCAGTAAACACAATAAAATAACTCAAAAATCACCGCACTTTTTAAATTTAGTTTATTCCAGCAATGAAAAACGTAAAAACTCCACAAAATGATCAGCCCAATGTTTTTCGTGGTGAATTTCATTTGCCATAATTTTCAGGCGAATATTGTCCAGTGGATGACCTGTGCGCAGTAGGGCTTGGTAATAACGCAATGAACAATCAATATAGGCTTGGTTCATATTGGAAATAAATTGCGCATCCGCATCATCGCCTTCGTTCGTTCCGACTTGGATAAAAACTTTATTTCTAGGATGTAACGGATGATGATGGATAAATTCCAAAAATGCCGGTTCGCTAAACCAAGATGCCAAAGAAAACACACCTAAATGCCCAAAAACTTCAGGATAGCGCGCGCCCATATAGGCGGTGATAATGCCGCCCATTGAACTGCCGGCAAGCAAAGTCTGCTGCGCTTCGCGACGAGTGCGGTAATGATGATCAATAAAGGGTTTGACTGTTTCTACCACCCAACGCCCGTATTCCATGCCATACCCGCCGACATTTTGCACCTCAGGCGTCGTACCGACATCTGTTTGCCATGGACCATATTCATCCAAGCGCGCCTCTTCGGCATTGTCAATGCCCACCACAATCATTTTGGGAAATTCTTTATGGTGTTTTAAGGTCGGGATCACTTTCCATGAATAGCCGGAATAGGATTCTTTGCTATAGAAAATGTTTTGTCCATCATGCATATACAACACCGGATAGTGATCTTGTTCTTCGCGATAATTTTTTGGCAACAACACACGAATGCGACGAACCTGATTTAAGTAAGGTACATCCAGAAAATGTTCTCGCATTTCAAGAAAATAATATTTTAACGGGTCACGCATAAGAGAGCTTCCTTAGGACAGTTTGCCCAATCATAACACAGGATAACGCCATGATAACAATTATCTACGCAAAGTGCGGTCTAATTTTATCGCAGAAACGTAGCAAGCAATTTTACATTCGCCACAACCATTGCATTTTTCATGATCAATCATTAACCGTGAAGAAATAGCTTGTTGAGGGCAAATTTTCTGGCAACGCTCACAGGTTTGTCCTTGTTTTTGCACACAGTTTTCTAAAATTACCGGACGCAATTCGGTATCTGCGCGAAAGGCTAAATTTAATGCCTTGGTCGGACAACTTGCAGCACATTTGCCACAAAAATCGCAAGCAGCATAATCCAACTCCAATACCGCTTTTTGCTGCTGGATTTGGATCAATGCATAAGGGCAAGCCGCTTGGCATTTTCCGCAACCGTCACACGCCACAAGGAATAAATGCTCGGGGCTGGCAAAGGGCGGACGAATAGCTTGGCGATTTTCTTGGTCTACGGTGGGTACCGCATGAAATAATCCGCGCAACAAGCCACGCCGAGACGCGCCTTGGGCGGTTAAGTTCTGAGTTTTTTTATCTGATATCATTAACGATACCATTTCACCTGTGGTACAACGATTGCATATCGTTGCTGCCATTGGGCTAATGTTGTCTGCGCCAACAATGCCAATCCTTGATAAAAGGGATAATCTTGTTGTTCCGCCAGCAAATCAAGGTAACGATTTGCCCATGTGAACAAATGGTTGGTAAAAAATTCTGCTAACAATGTCGGTTTATGATCCGCTAAATACGCGGCAAGCAATAACATCAAGCCAAAGTGATCTTCTGGCTCGTCTTGCGGCGAGGAAAACGCAATGGCGTTGTGGCGTAAAAAATCGCGCAATGCCAATAAAGAATTACCAAAAATCACCGATTCCGGATCCAAATATACCGAACCCCAAGGCGGTGCCGGCAGCGCATTAGGTCCAATAAACAAGGCTTGATAATCCGCCGCTAAATCTTGCGTGATGCCTTGATTAATAAGTGCGGTGATTTTTTGTCGCGTTTTATCCTCCATATACTCACTCATTTCCCATTGTGCCATCCAATCAGCTTGTTGAAACAAGGGTAAAACGGATTGCGCCGCTTGGCTTTCGGGCGCATAGTAAAATAAGGCTCCTAACAAACGACCAGTAATGGATACCCATTGATGATCTTGAATCTGTGGCGACATAAAAACTCCCTCAAAATTCACCGCACTTTGGGCGATATCATAGCGTTTTTTACTTGAAGAATATATGGTTAATTTCTGATTTTACGACGAAAAAAGGCGCAAAAATGACCGCACTTTCAGCGATTATCCGCGATAAATCCGCCAAAATACCCGCTGATAGGTTATAATGCGGCGCAGTCAATTTTGTCATACTCAGGTTATAACATGAATTCAATCAACAATTTCGACCAACATACCCCAATGATGCAGCAATATTTGCGTTTAAAAGCGGAGCATCCGGATATTTTGCTGTTGTATCGCATGGGCGATTTTTATGAGCTGTTTTATGATGATGCCAAAAAAGCGGCGGCGTTGTTGGATATTTCATTGACCAAGCGAGGGCAGTCTGCCGGCGAGCCAATTCCGATGGCGGGCGTGCCTTATCATGCGATTGAAGGCTATTTGGCGAAATTGGTACAGTTGGGTGAAAGTGCTGCCATTTGCGAGCAAATTGGCGATCCGGCAACCAGCAAAGGTCCGGTAGAACGTCAAGTGGTGCGTATTGTTACGCCCGGAACGGTCAGCGATGAAGCCTTGTTGCCCGAACGACAAGATAATTTGATTGCCGCCATTTATCAAGCCAAAGCGCACTTTGGCTTGGCAACCTTGGATATGACCTCCGGTCGTTTTCAATTAATGGAATTAAACGACAAAGCGCACTTGCAGGCGGAATTGCAGCGGATTGCGCCGGTGGAATTGTTATTTGATGAAGCCTTTGCCGACATGACGCTGATTGCTTCCATCAAAGGTTTGCGCCGTCGCCCAAGTTGGGAATTTGAGCTAAACACTGCCATAACCTTATTAAACCGCCAATTTGGTACCAAAGATTTGCGCGGTTTTGGTGTGGAAAACGCGGTGCTAGGATTATGCGCCGCAGGTTGCTTGTTGCATTATGCTAAAGAAACGCAGCGTACTGCCTTGCCACATATTCAAGGCATCAGCTTGGTGCAACATTCCGATAATGTCCAATTAGATGCAGCAACACGCCGCAATCTTGAGTTAACACAAAACCTTGCCGGAGGCAGCGAAAATACGTTGGCGGCAATTTTGGATAAATGCGTGACGCCAATGGGAAGCCGCTTGTTAAAACGTTGGCTCCACCAACCCATTCGCCAAATTGACAAATTGCAACAACGCCAACAAAGTATTGCGACCTTGATGCAACAGGATTTGGTCGCTGAATTGCAACCTTATTTACGTCAAGTGGGCGATATGGAGCGGATTTTAGCCCGCGTGGCGCTACGTTCGGCTCGTCCGCGCGATCTAACGCGACTGCGTACTGCCTTAGAACAATTGCCTGCTATTCAAACTATTTTGCAAAAAAATGCGCAAAATTTCACCGCACTTTTGTCGCAATTTGCCGATTTTTCCGCACAGTTGACCTTGTTGCAGCAAGCGATTGTGGAAAATCCGCCTTTGCTGATTCGTGATGGTGGCGTGATTGCGCCGGGTTATCACCGCGAATTGGACGAATGGCGTGAGTTAGCAGAGGGCGCTACACGGTATTTGGAAGAATTAGAGCAACGTGAGCGCGAGGCGACCGGCATTGATACACTTAAAATCGGCTTTAATGCGGTGCATGGTTATTATATTCAAATCAGCCAAGGGCAAGCGCACAAAGCGCCGATCCATTATGTGCGCCGGCAAACCTTAAAAAATGCCGAGCGTTACATTATTCCGGAACTGAAAAGCTATGAAGATAAAGTGTTAAAAGCCAAAGGTGCCTCTTTGGCGCTGGAAAAACAACTTTATGATGAAATTTTTGACCAATTATTACCGCACTTAGGCGCATTACAACTGGCGGGCATGGCGCTGGCGGAATTGGATGTGTTAACCGATTTGGCGGAACGGGCAGAAAGTTTGAATTATGTACAACCACAATTTAGCTCGCAAACCGGCATTCATATCCAAAACGGGCGTCATCCGGTGGTGGAACAAGTGTTGAAAGATCCCTTTATTGCCAATCCGCTGGATTTAGACTGCCAACGCCATTTGCTGATTATTACCGGTCCCAATATGGGCGGGAAAAGTACCTATATGCGCCAAACCGCACTTATTGCTTTGATGGCATATATGGGCAGTTTTGTGCCGGCGGAAAGTGCAGTGATTGGTCCGATAGATCGCATTTTTACCCGGATCGGTGCTTCCGACGATTTGGCGTCCGGACGTTCGACCTTTATGGTGGAGATGACGGAAATGGCGAATATTTTACATCAAGCTACGGAACACAGCTTAGTGCTGATCGACGAGATTGGACGAGGAACCTCAACATATGACGGGCTTGCTCTGGCGTGGGCTTGTGCGGAATGGTTGGCAAGTAAAATCAAATCCCTAACCCTATTTGCGACGCATTATTTTGAATTAACCGTGTTACCGCAGCAATTAAATGGTATTGCCAATATTCACCTTGACGCCCTTGAGCATAATAACAGCATTGCATTTATGCACAGTGTGCAAGAAGGTGCTGCCAGCAAAAGTTACGGATTGGCGGTTGCGGCGCTGGCTGGAGTGCCACAGTCGGTGATCCGTTTGGCAAAACAAAAATTGACGCAATTGGAAAACGGGCAACCGGTGCCAAATCAAAATACGATGTCTCCCGCCGAGACTGCTGCGCAAGGTGAATTAATGTTAATGGATGAAGATGAAAAATCCTCGGCGTTAGTGACCATGTTGCAACAAGTGGATCCGGATGATTTAACGCCAAAACAAGCGTTGGCATATTTATATCAATTGAAAAAGATGCTGTAAAAATCCTAAAAAAAGCACCGCACTTTTGTTCACAAAGGAAGAAAAGTGCGGTGTATTTTAGGTTAATTTTTAGCGAATGTAGCGACAATTAACCGCCAACTGCCATGCCTACCGTCATATGCAATCCATAAAATAACGTGCGTCCGATAAATTCACCGGCAAATGTCAACACCACAGCAAGCAGCAACACTGCGGTATTTTTGCTTTTTGCCAATAAAACGGCGGCAATGCCTAATAAACATAAACGCAACACCATCATTGGTGCGTAATCCGGAACTAATGCTGCGGCTTGTTGTACGGAACTGTGGATTTGCCCCAAAGAAGTTCCTTGATAAACCACACAAATTGCAATCAGTAACACACCGATAGCATATAATCCTTTCACCCAAGATAAGCGATAGGTTTTTGCACTATTTGGTTCAAGCAAGGCATAGCCTAACGCTAAACCGCCAACGACCACTGTGAGGTAAAATGCTAATGGCGTTAATGTGCTGTGCCAAGTGGGTACGGTAGCAAGGAAATAAACATTCGCCATCATATACATAAACACCAAGCCGACAACGGAGGTAATAATCAACCACAGTTTTCCTAATGCTGCCGGCATTTTGTTTAAAATAGCAATCAGCCAATATAAGCCTGCTAGCACGAAAAATACGGCGCCGGAGGCAATTTCGTTACTCAGCATAGATTCGCCTACGCGATTGAGCGAGTTAAACGCACGTAATGGCGAACCTAAATGTAGAATGGAAGCAACAAAACCAAGTCCTAATAATACTAATACCACAAACATCACGCGATGAATATAGCGCCGGCTTTTGTCATTTTGCGACTGCAACAACACCAAGGTAAAAACGAAAAATGCACCGACCGCACTTTGTGCCAACACGGTGAAAAAAATCAGTGGTAATTCATGTAATCCTGCGTTCATTCTACACCTCCCGAGGGTTTGCTAAAAAGCCCGTGGCGTCACCACTTGGGCGTGCATTTTTATTGGCTTTCACCACCAAATTCGGGTGTGTCACTTCTGCCGGTGGTAATGGTGCAATGGACGCTTGTGTACCGTATTTTTCTCGCAATTCGTCAATTGGTGCAAAATCCAATGCGCGTAGCGGACAAGCCTCCACGCAAATCGGTTTTTGTCCCTCTTGAATGCGGGAATAACAACCGTCACATTTGGTCATATGTCCTTTTTTCGCATCATATTGCGGCGCATCATACGGACACGCCATGTGGCAATAGCGACATCCAATACAGATTTCTTCATTGACAATCACAAATCCATCGGCGTTTTTATGCATTGCACCGGTTGGACAAACTGGCACACAAGCCGGATTATCACAATGATTACAAGAAATTGACATATAATAAGCAAACACATCTTGGTTCCAACAGCCATCCGCCTGTTGTACCCAATTGCCGCCGGCATATTCATAAATGCGGCGGAAATTTACCTCGGTATCTAAATCTTTATAATCTTTACAAGCTAATTCACAAGTTTTACACCCCGTGCAGCGCTCGGAGTCAAAATAAAAACCATATTGCTTACTCATCTTCTACTCCTTACGCTTTCTCAATTTGCACTAAATTGGAATGTTGCGGATTACCTTTGGCAAGTGGCGACGGACGTTGCGTGGTTAATACGTTGACGCAACCGGAATGATCCACTTTATCACCAAACATATCCGCTTGATGCCACGCACCTTCACTTAATGCCACCACTCCTGGGATAATTCGCGGTGTAACTTTGGCATGAATACGCACTTCGCCGCGTTCATTAAAAATACGGATCATATCGCCATTTTTAATATTTCTTGGCTGTGCATCAATTGGATTAATCCACACTTCTTGCGGGTTAGCACTTTTCAACACGTCAACATTACCATAAGTCGAATGGGTACGTGCTTTGTAGTGGAAGCCAGTGAGTTGTAATGGGAATTTTTCCATCAACGGATCGCCATAATGCTCGAAACTGTCCGCATGAACCGGCAATGGATGAATCACTTCATCTTCTTTTAATGCCCAAGTTTTGGCAATTTCCGCAAGGCGAGAAGAATAAATTTCAATTTTTCCCGATGGTGTTTTTAGTGGATTGGCTTCTGGATTTTCCCTAAAGTCTTTGTATGCCACATAAAAACCGTTCGGATCGACTTTTTTGAAAATTCCTTGTTTTCTAAATTCCTCAAAGGTTGGTAATTCTGGAAGATTTGAACGAGATTGTTCGTAAAGATGACGCAACCATTCCTCTTGCGTTCTTCCTTCGGTGAATTTTTCTTTCACGCCCAATTTCTCTGCCAAACCCGATAACATATCGTAAATATTGCGACATTCAAAAGATGGAGTAACCACTTGATCGGCAAAAATCACATAGTTCATATTGGCAACATAAGCATCTAAGGCAAAATCCATTTGTTCAGATGCAGTACAATCCGGCAATAAAATATCGCTGTATTTTGCAGTGGAGGTCATGTGGTTATCAATGGTGATGATCAACTCGCATTGATCTTCATTCTGCAAAATTTCGTGCGTACGATTAATTTCCGAATGTTGGTTAATTAAACAATTACTGGCGTAATTCCAAATCACTTTAATCGGCGCAGTTAATTTCTCCACACCACGAATACCATCCGTCAGTGCAGTCATTTCATGAGCGCGGAAAATCGCATCTGTCCACAAGAACATCGGAATACTCGCTTTTACCGGATTTTCCAAGGTTGGCATACGCACAAATGGGATTTTATACCCACTCTCACGCGCACCAGTATTTCCACCATGAATTCCCACGTTACCGGTCAAAATTGGCAACATCGCAATAGCGCGTGAAATTAATTCACCATTACTACGCCGCTGCGGTCCCCAACCTTGGGCAATAAATGCCGGTTTGGTCGTTCCGATCTCTCGTGCTAATTTTATGATGCGTTCTTTTGGAATACCGGTAATTTTAGCCGCCCATTCCGGGGTTTTGGCAATACCGTCATCACCTTGACCTAAAATATAAGCTTTATAATGTCCATTACGCGGCGCATCTTGTGGCAAGGTTTTCTCATCATAACCGACACAAAATCTGTCAAGGAAGGGTTGATCCACTAAATCTTCCGTAATCATGACATAAGCGAGCGCAGAAACTAATGCTGCATCCGTACCGGGACGAATCGGGATCCATTCATCTTCCCGTCCCGCACCGGTATCCGTATAGCGAGGATCGATAACAATCATTTTCGCACCGGATTTTTCCCGTGCCTGTTCAATACAATAAGTTAAACCGCCACCGCTCATCCGTGTTTCTGCCGGATTATTCCCAAATAGCACGACTAATTTACTATTTTCAATATCTGCCATTCCATTACCGAGCGCCCAGCCACCGCCATAGGTATAATCTAACCCGACCGCAATTTGCGCAGTACTATAGTCACCATAGTGATTCAAATAGCCACCGATACAATTCATCAAACGGGCAATTAAGGTTGAGCCAGGCGGCCAAGATTTGGTCATCGTACCGCCCAACGTCCCCGTACCATAGTTTAAATAAATACTTTCATTGCCATATTTCGCAATATTTTTCTGCAACGACTGAGCGATTTCCGTTAATGCTTCATCCCAACTAATGCGCTTAAATTTACCTTCACCACGTTTCCCAATACGTTTCATCGGGTATTTTAAACGGTCCGGATTATACACGCGACGACGCATAGAACGACCACGCAAACAGGCGCGTACTTGATGATCTAAATTATAGGTTTCAGTACCGGTATTATCAGTTTCGACATAGGTAATTTTATTATCTTTGACGTGCATTCTTAACGGACAGCGGCTGCCGCAGTTTACCGTACACGCACTCCACACAATTTTTTCTTCAGAAACGACCGCACTTTCCGCCGCAACACTTTCCGTATTTGCCATCGCATTAAACGGAAGCGAAATATCCGCTGCCACCGCGGCTAACCCAACAGACGTTCCCTTTAAAAATGTTCGTCGAGAACAAGATGAATGATGATTTAACTTATCCATAAATCCCCCAAAATAGTAATGGACAACCATGGCAGAAATTAAATCATGAATAGAAATTCGGTTTTATGAATTAGATCAAATTAACCTTAAATAAAGACTAAAAAAAGTAAAAGACAAAATAAATCAATGAGTTAATAAGAATAATTGTTATTTAAATCTCCCATTCCGATTCTTCCTCTGGCGTGCCGATATACTGTCTAAAATCATCGGCAAAAAATCCATGAGAAAGCATATAACGCCAAATTTTTTGTTTGGCTTTTGGATCTTTACATTGGGCATAATCGGGAAATTTTTTGCGCAATGTGCTACGTGCCAATGCCGACCAATCAATGTCCAATTCTGCCATAATTTCATCAATCACCTGAGATTGAATGCCTTTCAGTTGCTTTAATTCTTGTTGGATACGATTAAATCCATAACCACGTTGCGCGCGGGCATGAATATAATTTTCGGTAAAACGCTTATCGCTTTGCCAATGTTTTTGTTGTGCTTGGCTTAATGCCTGATTGATTTCTTCTTCAGAAAAGGCTTTTTCTTGCATTTTACAACGCAATTCAAATTCGCTATATTCACGGCGGGATAATAAATTCACAATGTAACTTAACGCCAATGACATCTTCGTTCCTCACATTCCAAATAATAATCTGTTGCTAAATGGCTTCTCACTTAACAAAAGTGCGGTCAAAAATGACCGCACTTTTCGCCCGATTTCTATTTAAAAATCGCTATCGTCTAACACATCTTCATGTTCGACTTGTTCAATATCTGCCATAAGCGTTTTATCCGGATTTGCCAATAATTCGGTACGTAATCGATTTTCCAGATCCAAGGCTTGTTCTGGATGCTCCGTCAACCATTTCATGGCATTAGCTTTACCTTGTCCGATTTTTTCACCATTATAGGAATACCAAGAACCTGATTTTTCTACCAATTTGTGTTTCACGCCTAATTCGATTAATTCACCATTTTTGGAGATTCCTTCACCATATAAAATTTGGAATTCCACTTGGCGGAATGGCGGCGCCACTTTATTTTTTACCACTTTCACCCGAGTTTCGTTACCGATAATTTCATCACCTTCTTTTACCGAACCAACGCGACGAATATCCAAACGAACAGAAGCATAGAATTTTAATGCGTTACCACCAGTGGTTGTTTCCGGATTACCAAACATTACCCCAATTTTCATTCGAATTTGGTTAATGAACACCACTAAGCAATTAGAACTTTTAATTTGTGCCGTTAATTTACGTAAGGCTTGCGACATCAAACGCGCTTGTAGCCCCATATGCGAATCGCCCATATCGCCTTCAATTTCCGCTTTTGGTGTTAGTGCCGCAACCGAGTCGACGATCACCACATCTACTGCACCAGAACGCACCAGCGCATCACAAATTTCTAAGGCTTGTTCACCGTTATCCGGCTGCGATACCAATAATTCTTTAACATCAACGCCCAATTTCGCGGCATAAATCGGATCTAATGCGTGTTCTGCATCAATGAAGGCACAGGTTTTGCCTTGTTTTTGTGCTTGCGCAATAACGGAAAGGGTTAACGTGGTTTTCCCTGAAGATTCCGGTCCAAAAATTTCCACAATCCGCCCCATCGGCAAACCACCAATCCCCAAAGCCACATCTAAACTCAATGAGCCGGTAGAAATTGCTTCTACATCTAAGGTTTGGGTTTCCCCCAATTTCATGATGGAACCTTTACCAAATTGTTTTTCAATTTGACCTAATGCAGCTTCTAATGCCTTCGCTTTTGCTTCTTTTGGATCTTTAGAATCTTTTGCGTCTTGACTCGCCATGTTATACCTCGAAAAAATCGTTATTACTTTTTACCCGACAATATTAACTGTATTGATATACAGTATCAAGTGAAATTTTTATTTTTTTGCGTAAAATGTGAAATCACATCCAAAATGAAAAAGAATTGTTCAAAAAAACAAGGGAAGATGAATAAAAACCTTCAAAAAAACGACCGCACTTTGTAGAAAAAAGCAAAGGCGCTATTACTAGCGCCTTTGAAAATCTTAGAAGAAGATTATAGAGAAGCTTGATCTACAGCAACACCTGCGCCTTGCGTAGTAGAAATGCTTACTTTCTTAATAAAGATACCTTTTGCAGTTGTTGGTTTTGCTTTATTTAACGCCGCCAATAACGCTTGAAGGTTTTCTTTTAATTGTTCTGGAGCGAAATCTGCTTTACCGATAGTGGTGTGGATGATACCGTTTTTATCATTGCGGTAACGAACCTGACCAGATTTTGCATTTTTAACTGCTTCAGCAACGTTTGGTGTTACGGTACCTACTTTCGGGTTTGGCATTAAGCCACGTGGACCTAATACTTGACCTAATTGACCCACAACACGCATTGCATCTGGAGAAGCGATAACAACATCAAAGTTCATTTCGCCTTTTTTGATTTGTTCCGCTAAGTCTTCCATACCAACTAAATCTGCACCAGCGGCTTTCGCAGCATCTGCGTTTGCACCTTGGGTGAACACCGCTACGCGAACAGAACGACCGGTACCATGTGGTAACACAGTTGCGCCACGTACGTTTTGATCAGATTTACGTGCATCAATCCCTAAATTTACCGCGACATCAACGCTTTCTACAAATTTAGATGAAGTAAATTGTTTTAATACTGCAATTGCTTCGTTGATTTCATATTGTTTGGTTGAATCCACGCCAGCTTTAATTGCTTTCATACGTTTGGTAAGTTTAGCCATTGATTAGTCCTCCACTACCAAGCCCATTGAACGTGCAGTACCTTCAATAGATTTCATCTTAGTTTCAATTGTTGCACCGGTCATATCTGCTGCTTTAGTTTCAGCGATTTCACGAACTTGTGCGCGTGTTACTTTACCAACTTTATCTTTGTTAGGTTTACCAGAACCGGATTTGATGCCTGCTGCTTTTTTCAACAACACAGCTGCCGGTGGAGTTTTAGTAACGAAAGTGAAAGAACGGTCCGCATAAACGGTAATGACCACAGGAATCGGTAAACCTTTTTCTAAGCTCTCAGTACGAGCGTTGAATGCTTTACAGAATTCCATGATGTTAACACCTTGTTGACCTAAAGCAGGACCAACTGGTGGTGAAGGGTTAGCCATACCCGCTGCAACTTGCAACTTAACGTATGCCTGTACTTTTTTTGCCATTTTTAATTTCCTCTGGAATGGGTAATAACGCCTTACGGCTTCCCTAGTTTACAAAAATATGAGCAAGATAACTTGCTCATAATAGGGTGCGAATTATATAGAAAGTGCGGTGCTTTTTCAAGCAGTTTTGTTGATTTATCTGCATTTATAAAAAACCGCCTGTTATCTTAGCAACAGGCGGTTTCGTTCATCATAAATGTAAAATTAACCGTTAACTTTTTCGACTTGACCAAACTCAAGCTCAACTGGAGTAGCTCGACCAAAGATAGAAACGGAAACTTTAAGACGACCTTTTTCGTAATCAATTTCTTCCACTGTTCCGTTAAAGTCAGCGAATGGACCTTCAGTAACACGTACTTCTTCACCCGGCTGGAAGGTCGTTCTTGGTTTCGGTTTATCTGAATTTTGCTCAAGACGATTTAAAATAATATCCGCTTCGCGATTGCTAATTGGCGCTGGTTTATCCGGAGTACCACCAATAAATCCCATCACACGTGGAACACTACGAACCAATTGCCACGTATAATCATTCATTTCCATTTGTACCAGTACATAACCTGGGAAATATTTGCGCTCGCTTTTACGACGTTTTCCGCCGACATTTTCAACCACTTCTTCAGTTGGTACCAACACTTCACCAAATTGATCTTCCATTTGGTGCAATTTAATATATTCACGTAATGTTGCCGCTACACGACCTTCAAAGCCTGAAAATGCCTGCAATACATACCAACGTTTTTTAGGTGCATTTTCTGTCATTTTAGAACCTCAAATCTGTTAAAAATGTAATTATAGACACAATAATCGAATCTAATCCCCACAAAATCAAAGATACGAGTACGGTTACCCCTAATACGATAAGCGTCGTTTGCATCGCTTCCGGACGGGTAGGCCATACGATTCGTCTTAATTCAGTTCTAGAATCAGTTAAAAAGGTTCTCGCTTTCGTCCCTTGATTGGTGATAGCCGCAATAGCTAAGGCGACGATCAACAAAATGACAACACCTACTACGCGAATAGGAGTTGAAAATTGCTCAACCAAATAAATATTACCGAGTGCAGCCACTGCAACAACAACGACAGCAAGCAACCACAAAAACGAATTTAGCCCTTTTGCTTTTACTGCTGCTTCTGCATCTTGCGTATTTTTCTTTTTCTCAATTTCTAACGCCATAAATTTAATCCATCATATTCAATATAAAAAATAGGGATCCTATCTGAACGCGTGATTGTAGCATTTTATTATTTTATTGCCTATTAAAAAGATGAAATTTTGTTATATTTTTCACGCTAACAAAAAGGGTATCTTACGATACCCTTCTTTCATCTTATCGATGTGATGCTAATTATTTGATAATTTTAGCTACAACACCCGCACCTACTGTACGTCCGCCTTCACGGATTGCGAAACGTAAACCTTGGTCCATCGCGATTGGGTGGATTAAGCTTACTGTCATTTTGATGTTATCGCCTGGCATTACCATTTCCACGCCTTCCGGTAACTCGATTGTACCAGTTACGTCAGTTGTACGGAAATAGAATTGTGGACGGTAACCTTTGAAGAATGGAGTGTGACGTCCGCCTTCTTCTTTTGATAATACGTACACTTCTGATTCGAAGTCAGTGTGTGGAGTGATTGAACCTGGTTTCGCCAATACTTGACCACGTTCGATTTCTTCACGTTTGGTACCACGTAATAATGCACCGATGTTTTCACCTGCACGACCTTCGTCAAGTAATTTACGGAACATTTCAACACCAGTTACGGTAGTTTTCGCAGTTTCTTTAATACCAACGATTTCAACCTCTTCACCTGTACGGATGATACCACGTTCTACACGACCAGTTACTACTGTACCACGTCCAGAGATTGAGAACACGTCTTCAATTGGTAATAAGAACGGTTGGTCAACTGCACGCTCAGGTTCTGGGATGTAAGTATCTAAGTGGTGTGCTAATTCAAGGATTTTTTCTTCCCATTCAGCAAAGCCGTTCAACGCTTGTAACGCAGAACCACGTACGATTGGTGTGTCATCACCCGGGAAGTCATATTGAGATAGAAGTTCACGTACTTCCATTTCAACTAATTCTAATAATTCTTCGTCATCCACCATATCGCATTTGTTTAAGAATACGATGATGTAAGGTACACCTACTTGGCGACCTAAAAGGATGTGTTCACGAGTTTGTGGCATTGGACCATCAGTCGCCGCTACTACTAAGATTGCGCCGTCCATTTGTGCCGCACCGGTAATCATGTTTTTAACATAGTCCGCGTGTCCCGGGCAGTCTACGTGTGCATAGTGACGAGTTTCTGTATCGTATTCAACGTGTGAGGTGTTGATGGTGATACCACGCGCTTTTTCTTCTGGCGCGTTATCGATTTGGTCGAATGCACGAGCTGCACCACCGAAGTGTTTTGCTAATACGGTAGTGATTGCTGCGGTTAAGGTTGTTTTACCATGGTCAACGTGGCCGATTGTACCCACGTTTACGTGCGGTTTTGTACGTTCAAATTTTTCTTTAGACATTGAAAAGTCCCTCTAGATAAACATGGTTATTGATGGTTCAATATACCACATTAACCAAAATTAATACAATTGACATTTAAGGAGAGGTGAAATTAAAGGCTGGTGCTGATAGGCGGATTTGAACCGCCGACCTCACCCTTACCAAGGGTGCGCTCTACCAACTGAGCTATATCAGCGCTTGGAGCGGGCAGCGGGAATCGAACCCGCATCATCAGCTTGGAAGGCTGAGGTAATAGCCATTATACGATGCCCGCAGTCCTAAATTCATCTGTCCCATCAGAATTCATCTAATAATGGTGGAGGGAGAAGGATTCGAACCTTCGAAGGCTGAGCCGGCAGATTTACAGTCTGCTCCCTTTGGCCGCTCGGGAATCCCTCCGCACAATGAATAAACTTGGCTACGAATGAAATGGTGCCGACTATCGGAATCGAACTGATGACCTACTGATTACAAGTCAGTTGCTCTACCTACTGAGCTAAGTCGGCGTCGTAAGCAAGTGAGGCGTATTATAGGGAAAATTTCATCGCTGACAAGCGTTTTTTGCAAAAAAAAACATTTTTTTTATTTATTCGGCTATTTCTCAAGCAAAACGTCCATTTTTTATTAAAAAAGTAGTAATTCGGATGAAATTTTTATGCGCTTATCCGCATTTATCATGTATATTTCCTAGCATATTTTACTGGAAAAACAAAAAGAACGATTGTGAAACAATTAAATTCAACCTTATTAACTGATCAATTAAGCCCATTTTTAAGCTTCAATCGGCAACAATGGGCGGATTTGCGCAAATCCGTTCCGTTAAAACTCACCGAGCAAGATTTAAAACCCTTACTCGGCTTCAATGAAGAACTGTCGCTAGACGAAGTCAGCACAATTTACCTTCCTCTTGCGCGTTTAATCAATTATTACATTGAAGAAAACTTGCGCCGCCAAACGGTATTAAACCGCTTTCTCGGCGGCCATAATCCCAAAGTACCTTACATAATTAGTATTGCCGGCAGCGTTGCGGTCGGGAAAAGCACCTCCGCTCGTATTTTACAATCCTTACTTACACATTGGCCGCATACCAGAAAAGTGGATTTAATCACCACTGACGGTTTCCTTTATCCCTTGGAAAAATTAAAAAAAGAGAATTTATTAGACAAAAAAGGTTTTCCCGTTTCCTATGATACCCCCAAGCTCATTCATTTTTTGGCGGACATCAAATCTGGAAAAGCCAATGTGCAAGCGCCAATTTACTCGCATTTAACCTATGACATTGTACCGAACCGTTTTAATGTGGTTGATCAACCGGATATTCTAATTTTAGAAGGGTTAAACGTACTACAAACCGGCAGCAACAAAACCAATCAAATTTTCGTTTCCGATTTTGTGGATTTTTCCATTTTTGTGGATGCCGAAGAAACCTTATTAAAAGAATGGTACATTCGTCGCTTTCTCAAATTTCGTCGCAGTGCCTTTAGCGATCCGAATTCTTATTTTAAACATTACGCCAATTTATCTGAACAAGAAGCCATCGCTACCGCCGGTCGTATTTGGGATGAAATTAACGGACTTAATCTCAAACAAAACATTCTGCCGACCCGCGAACGGGCGAATTTAATTTTGACTAAAGGCGAAGATCATGCGGTCGAATTGGTAAAATTACGCAAATAAACAAAAAGGGAAATGCTGCCATTTCCCTTTATAAAATCAAACCAAAATTAACCGCACTTTTATTTTTTCAGCGCGCCCAAAATGCCACGCATAATTTGTTTGGTAATTTGATTACGTAAATTGCGTCCAACAGATTTCGCCACACTGCTCACCACCTGCTCTGTCACCGTCAATTGCTCGCCGCGTTTTTTCTGCCCAAACAACATCCGGCCCAAGCTGCTCATCAATCCGTTTTCTTCTTCTGCTTGCGCCTGCTCTGCTTGTTTTTGCGCCACAGCGGCTAAATCCGCTTGCTGGTTAAGCACTTCAAACGCCGACTCATTATCCATATACGCACTATAATAAGCATAAAGATCATCGGCTTTCACCCAATCTTGACGTTCAAGCGTCGTCAATGGCTTAAGCTGGCTACGAGGCGGATAAATATAAGCCACTTCCACCGGCGTCGGCATCCCTTTTTCATCTAAAAATGAAACTAATGCCTGTCCTACCCCCAAGGTAGAAATAGTTTCCACCACATTCACATTAGGATTGGCTCGGAAGGTTTCCGCTGCCGATTTAACTGCTTTTTGATCGCGTGGCGTAAATGCGCGTAAAGCGTGTTGCACCCGATTACCCAATTGCCCCAACACCGTATCCGGCAAATCCAGCGGATTTTGCGTGACAAAATAGACTCCAACGCCTTTTGAACGAATCAAGCGTACCACTTTTTCCACGCGCTCTATCAACGCCTGTGGCGCATCGTCAAATAATAAGTGTGCTTCATCAAAGAACATCACAAATTTCGGTTTGTCCGGATCGCCTACCTCTGGTAAGTTTTCAAATAATTCCGCCATCAACCACAATAAAAAAGCACTATACATTTTCGGCGAATTAATCAATTTTTCCGCGTTAAGGACGTTGATCACGCCGCGACCATCACGAGTTTGCAACCAATCTTCCAAATTTAAAGCAGGCTCACCAAATAAACTTGCCGCGCCCTCATTTTCCAACGCCAACAACGCACGTTGAATCGCGCCCACGCTGGCAGCGGAAACATTACCATATTCCAATTGAAAACTTTTGGCATTTTCTGCCACAAATTTCAACATGGCGCGCAAATCTTTTAAATCAATCAACAGCAAGCCACGATCATCTGCCACACGGAACACCAAATTTAGCAATCCCTCTTGCGTTGCGTTAAGATTGAGCAAGCGTGACAACAATAAAGGGCCCATTTCAGTAATGGTGGTTCGCAATGGGATACCGGTTTCACCAAATGCATCCCAAAAGGATACCGGATAGCCAGATAAATATTGTTCGTCGCCTAAATTAAATTGGGTAATTCGTTCTGCAATTTTGCCTTGCATCTCGCCGGCTTGCACCAAACCGGATAAATCGCCCTTAACATCCACTAAAAAAACCGGTACACCATCATCACTAAAAGCTTCCGCCATTTTGCGTAAGGTCACCGTTTTCCCTGTTCCGGTTGCGCCGGCAATCAAACCGTGTCGATTCGCCATTTTGGCGGTAATCCCCAAGGTTTGCCCCTGTTCGGTTTGTGCTAATACATATTGCATATGTTGTTCCTTATGTTGTCGGTAGTTCTTCACAGATCCTTGCTTCATTTAACGCATTTCAAGCAAAGACGTCTTGCTGCATAATAAGAAAAAAACCAAGTGCGGTCAAAATTTTACGAATTTATTCCAAGGCGTAAATCACATCTACGCCAATAATGCAGATTGTACCTAATGCGCCTACGCATTTTACGCAGCTTTGGATTTTTTAAGTCCATTATAAACTCGCCCAATGCTCGGATGGCGCGCGACAAAAAGTCGTTGCAACAGCCAAGCACCGGAGCGATTTTTTGCCGAGATACGATAAATAAAGCGGCTGTCCATATGTGGGCGATTAAAACCATATGCATCCGTGGTGTATAAATACTTAAATCCCTGTGCGACTGCCTCGCGCACATAATCTTCATCATAATAACCTTGCGGCCAACAAAGATGCTCGGTGTCAGATTTCGCTAGCTCACGCGCTAACGCCTGACGGGAAAGTTGTAAATCTTCGGCAAGTTTCGCACTTTTTTCTGCCACATTCTCACACAATAAATCCCAGCGACGATGACTGTGCGTATGACTAAAAATTTCAAAGGTTCCTGCTTGTTCCATGGCGCGCAATTCTGACCAACGCGCCATCACATCATCCATCTTCCCTTCTTGCTTCATTTTCTTGCAGGTATGATGTTCATAACTCGGCGGCAAATCGTTTCCAGAATTATCCAATAAATGCGGACGAACCTCACCCTGTCCAATTTCACCGGTAGCGGCAAACAAAATGGCATTTAGCCCATATTTTTGTAATAACGCGTGAGCATACACCCAATTATTCAAATAACCATCATCAAAAGTCAATACTACCGCTTTTTTAAAATATTCAGCGCCCCCATCCATCTTCCCTTGTAAACAATCAGCAAACTCACTTGCCTTCAAGGTGTGATAACCGGCTTTTTTCAACGCAGCTAATTGTGATGCAAAATGTTGTGGACTTACATTGATCATGCCACCGGCGGGGCTGACATGGTGATACATAAGAACAGGTATCGTAAAAAACATAAAAACCTCTAAACTACGCCAACGAAAACAAAATACCGTTGCCTGTATTTCTGTCATGATAATCCATGACGCTTATGTCAATTCCAAATTGGGGGCGAAATTACTCCTAAGACGCACAAATGTCAACCAATGAAAAACAAAGTGCGGTCAAAATGTTACAAATTTATGCTATGCTTAGTAGCAATTTGTTTTCAATGAGGTAAGATTTTGAGCAAAATTACGCTAAAAAGCACCGCACTTTGTCCCTGTCAATCCGGTTTACATTATGGTGAATGTTGCGGTCAATACCATCAACAAACAAACGCCCCAAGCGCGGAAGCCTTAATGCGTTCACGCTACTGCGCGTTTGTTTTGCGCGATATTGATTATATTATCCGCACCACTGCGCCCGCCCAGCAAGATCTATTAGATGCGGAAGCATTAAGTGATTGGGCGCAAAACACCCAATGGAGCGGGTTGGAAATTGTGCAAAATCAGACCGCCCTTTCCCCAAAAACATCGTCCGTACAACATAGTCGCGTGGCGTTTAATGCGTTTTTTATGCAACAAAACCAAAAGCAAGTCCATCACGAAAATTCATTATTCGTGCAAATTGAGGGTGTTTGGTATTTTGTTGATCCGACGGTTCCCTTACCGAGTAACAAACAACCTTGCCTGTGCGGTTCGGGGAAAAAATTTAAACATTGCTGCGGAGGATTTTTAACCTAATGTCAACTCAACAACTGCATACGTTTTTTCGCTTATTTTGCTGTCGGTTTCAACAAAATAAACTAACGCAAGCCGCCGGTTATTTAACCTATAGTACAATGTTAGCAATCGTGCCGCTGATTATGGTGGTCTTTTCGATTTTTTCCGCCTTTCCCGTTTTCAATGAAGTTACCGGCGAGTTAAAGCAATTTATTTTTACCAATTTTGCCCCGTCTGCCGGCGATATGGTGGGGGAATATATCGATCAATTTGTCAATAATTCCAAGCAGATGAGCGCCGTCGGGATCGTTAGCCTAATTATTGTGGCGTTGATGTTGATCAATTCCATTGATCGCACGTTAAATTCCATATGGCGGGATAATAGTTCACGTCCGATGATCTTTTCATTTGCCATTTATTGGTTAATTTTGACTTTAGGTCCGGTTATTATCGCCACTGGAATCGGGATTAGTTCATATGTCACCTCCTTTGCGCAATCCTTAGCCGACAACGAATTGTCGCTGCCTTTCGGTGTGCAATTGTTGAGTTTTATCCCGTTTTTATTAACTTGGTTTATTTTCACCGTACTTTATATGGTGGTGCCGAATAAAAAAGTCAGCATTAAACATTCCGCCGCCGGTGCGCTTATCGCAGCGGTCTTTTTTACCTTAGGTAAGCAAGCATTTACTTGGTATATTACAACCTTTCCGTCATATCAATTGATTTATGGTGCGATGGCAACCTTGCCGATTATGTTACTTTGGATCCAATTAAGTTGGACGGTGGTCTTGCTCGGGGCGCAACTTTCCGCGGTACTTGCCGAGTTAAATAGCGCCTCTTTAACTTCAACTCCTGCAATAGAAAAGGAAAGTCCATGATTGCATTAATTCAACGCGTTAGCCAAGCTAAAGTCGAAGTCGATCAACGTATCGTCGGACAAATCCAACAAGGTTTATTAGTTTTATTGGGGGTCGAAAAAGAAGACGATCGCCCAAAAGCAGATAAATTGGTGGAAAAAGTCTTAAATTATCGTGTATTTAGCGATGAAAATGGCAAAATGAATTTAAATGTACAACAAATTCAAGGCGAGGTATTGGTGGTTTCGCAATTTACCCTCGCCGCCGATACGCAAAAAGGCTTACGTCCAAGTTTTTCTAAAGGCGCCGCGCCCGATCTTGCTAATGAATTATATGCTTATTTTATTCAAAAGTGCGGTGAAAAAATTCGCGTTTCTTGCGGCGAATTTGCTGCCGATATGCAAGTCAGCTTAACCAATGATGGACCTGTGACCTTTTGGTTGAATGTTTAACGATGATTTGCCTGTTTTGCTGGCTAAATGCGCATTTTTTTGCTAGATTTAACAAGTTTTTTACGATTGAAAGGCTGTTTATCAATCAGGTTCTAGTGCTTTATTTCTAGATTTTTTTATTTCCCTAAAAATAGGGAAATTATAACAATTACAAGAGGACAATATGACTTTTGATACTTATCAAACAGTGGCACTTGCTTGTCTCGTGCTGCTTCTAGGCTATTTCTTAGTTAAACGCGTTCGCTTTCTAAATCAATTCAATATTCCTGAACCGGTGGTCGGTGGCTTTATTGTGGCGGTTATTTTAACTGTCGTTCACCAAACTTGGGGCTTAAGTTTTTCTTTCGATACCAACTTACAAACAACCATGATGTTGGTGTTCTTTAGCTCCATCGGTTTAAGTGCAAATTTCGCCCGTCTAGCCAAAGGCGGAAAACCGTTAATTATCTTTTTAGGCGCCGCATTAGGTTTGATTATGCTGCAAAATACCGTGGGTATTTTCTCCTCCATGGCGCTAGGATTAGATCCGGCTTACGGTTTAATTGCCGGCTCCGTAACATTAACCGGAGGTCATGGCACGGGTGCAGCATGGGCGGAAACCTTAACCAACCGTTTCGGCATTCATGGCGCGCTAGAGTTGGCGATGGCTTGTGCGACCTTCGGATTAGTCTTCGGCGGTATTTTAGGCGGTCCGGTTGCTAGTTTCTTGCTTAAACGTGCACACAAAGAAAAAGTGCAAGAAGATGAAAATATTGATGATGTACAAGAAGCGTTTGAAAAACCGGTTTACCGTCGTAAAATCAACACGCGCTCCATTATTGAAACCATCACCATGATGTCCATCTGTTTGTTCGCAGGACAATATCTCGATGCGTTAACCAAAGGCACAGCGATTCAATTACCAACCTTCGTTTGGTGTTTATTTACCGGTACCATTATTCGTAACGCCTTAGCCCATATTTTCAAATTCAAAGTGGCTGATGAGGCCATTGACGTGCTAGGTACCGTTGGACTTTCCCTGTTCCTTGCGATTGCATTAATGTCACTTAAATTATGGGAACTTGCCGGTCTGGCAATTCCGGTTTTGATCGTATTGCTTATCCAAGTGGTGGTGATGGCGCTATATGCGATCATTGTGACTTATCGTTTAATGGGTAAAGATTATGATGCCATCGTATTAAGCGCGGGACATTGTGGCTTCGGTTTAGGCGCAACACCAACTGCGGTTGCAAATATGCAAGCGGTAACCTCGCATTTCGGTCCGTCCCATAAGGCGTTCTTGATTGTACCGATGGTCGGGGCATTCTTTATCGATTTACTCAACAATGTATCACTTAAAATTTTCTTAGATGTAGTAGATATGCTGCATTAATATTCCCTGCGGAATGGATATTTGAGCCAAGAGAGTCGCACAAACGACTCTCTTTTCATTTAGACATAACGAAAAAATTAATGAAAAACAAACAAAAAATTTGTATCATTCCCCTCAATTTCTATTTTATACGCAATAAGTCTCGCTATGTTAACCATCATTACTACTTTGCTTTTTCTGTTTTTTCTCGGTTTTCTTGTTATCCATCGCCAAGTGATGATAGCGCATTTTTTAGCCCAAGATATCAAGCAAAATCCAACTCATCAGCAGCCATTAAAACGAATGCAATTACTGGGTTTACGCTTTGATGCCAAGATTGTGGCAAGCCTCCTTTTACCACCTTACCTTATTAGCGTCCTTTTAGCCGCCTTTTCTGTTAGCCAAACGATAATAAGTGCGGTCTTTTTTGGCTTAATTTTTATTTTTAGTTTTTTGTTAACTGCCTTAACTCTAGGCAATTATTTTTATTACCAAACATACCACACCTATTACGATATTTTTATTTTTGGTCTCGTGGAAGAAGATACCAATGCTGTATTGAAAAATATTTATGACGATTATCCGGTGATAAAAGCGCTCCTATTTACGTTCATTATGGCGTTTATTCCTAGCTTTTTGGCATTTATCGTTATCCGCTCACAAACCGAAATAGCACCACATTATGGCTTTAGTTTGCTTTATGTGGCTTTGTCCGTACTGCTTATCCGTGGTACCATTCGCTCAAAACCATTGTCTAAAATTCATGCACAAGTCTCTTCTCTAAGCGCCATCAATTATATGGTGCCGAATGGTCCAATTGCGTTTAAATGGGCGGTCAAAGAACATAAAAAGAACATCAGTTTTAGCGCCGTTGATAAAATGCGCGGACCACAACTACTCACGCACTTATTTGCCACCGATAAACTCACCTTGAAAACCGACAAAAATGCCTTTTTAGCCGCCAATAAACCCCACGTGGTTTTCAGCTTGATGGAAAGTTTTGGCGGCAATTTGTTACGATTTGATGATCCCGTTACAAACGATTTATTGGGTAATTTACGACCGCACTTTGAGCAAGATTTTGTCTTTGATCATTTCACTTCGTCCAACAACGGAACCGCGGCGTCGTTATTTTCTATCAGCGTACACAGCACAGATCAAAATATCAGCCAGTCTTCTGATCAAAAAGTACCAGTTCCGTATGGTGCCTTTCTAACCTACAAAAATCAAGGCTATAAAACCGTCTTTATTACATCGGGCAATGCCATGTGGCGCAGCGTGGGAACCTATTTTCCGCAACAGGCAGTGGATGAAATTTATGACCAAAATGACATTATGGATAGCTACCCGGAAGCGAAAAATACCTTGTCTTATTGGGGTGTCGCCGACGAGTACTCTTTTGCCTTAGCTAAAGATCTACTGGAAAAAAGTACACAACCGCTCTTTATTTTTGTATTAACCATCACTAACCATCCGCCTTATGAAGCGCCGAAGGGCTATCAGCCGAAAACCGTTAATCCGGATGTTTTAATTGATAAAATAGGGCAAAGCGAAACCGAACGACGCAACATCCTTTGCGCTTATCAATATGCCGCCAGCGCTTTGGGAGATTTTATTACGCAAATAAAACATAGTGCGCTCAAAGACAAAACCATCATTGCTGCCACTGGGGATCACCATGTCCGCGGAGTAAAATACCAAATGCCGACGGATTTATTTTATGCCTATGCAGTTCCCTTTTTTATTTCTGTTCCAAAAGCCATTCAGGCAAATCTTGCGCTACGCTATGATAAAAACCGTTTTGGTTCGCACAAAGACGTGATGCCGACCTTATATTCGGTAAGTTTATCTGAAGTGGAATATATCAATCTCGGCGGACGCAATTTGTTGGCACAAGAAGATCTGCCGGCATACAATTTCGCGCAAAATAGTGTTCTCTGGGCAGATAGCACGGGAGTGACGGATTTATCCACACAACCTTACGTCAAATACACTTGGCACGACGGGCTGACGTTAGGTGGTGAAACAGAAATGAATGACCATGAGCGTCAACATATTGCACAATATGCTGAATTGGCAAAATGGAATATTAACCGATTAATTAAAGGATATAAGGATTAAGAAGTGGTGGGCGATACCGGTCTCGAACCAGTGACCCCCTCCTTGTAAGGGAGGTGCTCTCCCAACTGAGCTAATCGCCCGACGATAACTTAAAAAGTTAATGCGGTATGTAAATCGTAAGTGGTGGGCGATACCGGTCTCGAACCAGTGACCCCCTCCTTGTAAGGGAGGTGCTCTCCCAACTGAGCTAATCGCCCACTTAGGATTTACATCTGGGATTAAACTAGCGTGGTGGGCGATACCGGTCTCGAACCAGTGACCCCCTCCTTGTAAGGGAGGTGCTCTCCCAACTGAGCTAATCGCCCACGTTAGTTTAATATCACACATAAGAACACTTAAAAAGTGGTGGGCGATACCGGTCTCGAACCAGTGACCCCCTCCTTGTAAGGGAGGTGCTCTCCCAACTGAGCTAATCGCCCTCATGCGTGAGCTGGCATTATAATTGCTCACAAATTTCAGTCAATAGATTTTTACAAAAAAACGCTTAATTGTTTTAAAAATAGGCATAACTTATGATTTTCTATCGTGAATTTAGCAAACTCATAGTACAATACGGAAATCTATTTTTGCGCAAAATATAAGGTTAAAAAATGAAATTAGACGCATTATTTAATTTAGATCCTAATGTAAAAGTTCGTACCCGATTTGCTCCAAGCCCAACGGGTTATCTTCACGTTGGCGGCGCTAGAACCGCATTGTATTCTTGGTTATACGCTAAACATAACCAAGGTGAATTTGTTTTACGTATCGAAGATACCGACCTTGAACGTTCCACGCCAGAAGCAACACAAGCGATTTTAGAAGGGATGGAATGGTTAAATTTAGCGTGGGAACATGGTCCTTATTTCCAAACCAAACGTTTTGAACGTTATAACCAAGTGATTGAACAAATGTTGGAGCAAGGCTTAGCTTACCGTTGCTACTGCTCAAAAGAGCGTTTAGAAGAATTACGTCATACACAAGAAGCCAACAAACAAAAACCACGTTATGATCGCCATTGTTTAGGTGATCACAATCATTCGCCAGATGAACCTCACGTAGTACGTTTCCTTAATCCAACCGAAGGTTCCGTCGTATTTGAAGATGCAGTACGCGGTCGTATCGAAATCAGCAACGGTGAATTAGACGATTTAATTATCCGTCGCACCGATGGATCGCCAACTTACAATTTCTGTGTTGTTGTGGACGACTGGGATATGGGCATTACACACGTGGTGCGTGGCGAAGATCATATTAATAACACCCCTCGCCAAATCAATATTTTAAAAGCCTTAGGCGCACCAATTCCAGAATATGCTCATGTATCTATGATCTTAGGCGATGACGGACAAAAATTATCCAAACGCCATGGGGCAGTGAGCGTAATGCAATATCGTGACGACGGTTATTTGCCGGAAGCCTTAGTCAACTATTTAGTGCGACTCGGCTGGGGACATGGTGACCAAGAAATCTTCACACGTGAAGAAATGATTGAATTATTTGATATTCATTCCGTCAGCAAATCCGCCAGCGCGTTTAATACAGAAAAATTACAATGGTTAAATCAGCATTATATGCGCTCACTTGAGCCAAGTTATGTCGCAAAACATCTTGAATGGCATATGAAAGATCAAGGTATTCCATTTGAAAGCGGTGTTGCCTTAGAAGAAATCATCCCGGTATTAAGCGAACGTGCCAAAACCTTAAAAGAATTAGCGGCGCAAAGTCGTTATTTCTATCAAGAGTTTGAAACTTATGATGAAAAAGCGGCTGCCAAAAACTTCAAACCGGAAGCGGTTGCACCGCTTGAAAAATTAACGGAAAAATTGACCGCACTTTCTGCTTGGACTGTGGAAAATATTCATGATGCCATGAACGCTACCGCAGCAGAACTAGAAATCGGCATGGGTAAAGTCGGTATGCCATTCCGTTTAGCGGTCACCGGCTCCGGTCAATCTCCGTCAATGGATATTACTGCAAAACTCGTAGGCAAAGAACGCACGCTTGCGCGTTTGCAAAAAGCCATTGAGTTTATTAAACAAAAATAAGTTTAATATTTGAGCAGCTAAACTCATATCTAAGATAAACAGTTGACAGCATCAGTGGCGGAATTTATTATTGTCGCCACATACGGGGATATAGCTCAGTTGGGAGAGCGCTTGAATGGCATTCAAGAGGTCGTCGGTTCGATCCCGATTATCTCCACCAAATCAATAAAGCAAGGTAAATCACCTTGCTTTTTTTTAGTACAGAAGAAGGCGTTTTGCGCCATTTTATAACGCATACCCGCACCAATCATTGTTCCTACAATGATTAAGGTGTTTCCTAATGTTTTATTTTTCATATAGGCACCTGTCAATAAAAATCACTTGTAGGGACACACTGCGTGTGTCCGCATATTGGCAACTGTATGATAAATTTCGGACACACACCATGTGTCCCTACAATGATCCTTGCTATATTGCTTAAATAACAACCTTAGCTTCAGTTATGTTATGTAACGTTTCATTCTAAAAAGTCACTTGAGTTTTTGGTCGTTATTGTGTTTAATTTAAACTCTTTTATCGGAACAAGAGGATCACTTTGTTGTTATGTGTCAATTATTAGGAATGAATTGCAATACGCCGACAGACATTCTGTTTTCCTTTGCGGGATTTCGTCGTCGTGCGGGATTAACAGACAGCCATTCAGACGGATTTGGCATTGCCTTTTTCGAGGGCAAGGGTGTGCGTATTTTTCGGGATAATCGACCGGGTCATTCCTCTCCGATTGCTGATAGTGTTGAGCAATATAAAATAAAATCCTTGAATGTGGTTGCTCATATTCGTAAAGCTACGCAAGGAGAAGTCAATCTTGAAAATACTCATCCTTTTATTCGCGAAATTTGGGGAGAAAACTGGGTTTTTGCTCATAATGGTAACCTTACCACATTACCCGATTTATCCGACAGTTATTGCCAACCTATTGGCTCCACTGATTCGGAAGCAGCATTTTGCTACATGGCAAATCAATTAAAATTGCGTTTTCGGAAAAAACCAACAGAACAGGAATTATTTGCCACCATTCAAGAAATCACCCATAAATTAGCCGAAAAAGGTACCTTTAATTTTATTTTATCCAATGGCGAGTGGATGATTGCTCATTGCTCTACTAACTTACATTATCTTACTCGTCGCGCGCCTTTTGGCAAAGCGCAACGAGTAGATGATGACAATGTGATCGACTTCAGCAACTACACACAAGATACGGATAAAGTCACGCTCATCACGACGTTCCCACTCACCAAAAACGAAGTGTGGACGAAAATGGAAAACGGTGGTTTCATCTTTTTTAAAGAAGGCGAAAAAATCGCAGAAATTATCGGCACACCAAAACAATTGCCCGATGACGGTACACTAGGCGATCAAAAAGCAGCATAATTTCCTATTAATTTTCGAAAATAAACGTCTTTGTACGTTTATTTTCATGTTGAAATGTTAAAATCTCGTAACTCGCTACACATTTATTAATCAATTAATCTAAAAAATTTAGATCTATCTCACAAATCATTCATCTCCCTGTTTAAAAAAGTTTACAAAACACATATTATCCGCAGCGTCACATAAGGTGGCAAATTTAATGATGACTTTCTCATCAAAAGCAATACAAAATATTAATAATAAATATGTAGGTGACATATATGTCTAATAATCAAACTAAAAAATGGAACAAATTCGATATCATTTGGTCATTAAATTTATTTGGTACCGCGGTGGGTGCCGGTGTTTTATTTTTACCTATTAACGCAGGGATGGGTGGATTTTGGCCACTAATTGCCATGGTAATTTTGGTGGGTCCTATGACTTATTTTGCACACCGAGCTTTATCTCGTTTCGTGCTTTCATCTTCAAAACCGGGAAGTGATATTACTGAGGTAGTTGAAGAACATTTCGGTAAAACTGCCGGAAAATTAATTACATTATTGTACTTTTTTGCCATTTTCCCAATTTTATTAATTTATGGTAATGGTATCACCAATACGGTTGACTCTTTCATTGTTAACCAACTAGGAATGGAATCACCAAATCGTGTATTACTTTCTTTCATTTTAATTGCAGCTCTCATTTCCGTTATGTTAATGAGTGAGAAAATCATGTTAAAACTTACAGAGTACCTAGTTTATCCATTAGTACTGATTTTATTCTCTCTATCCATTTATTTAATTCCAGAATGGAATACCTCAACCTTACACGAAATGCCAACTGCACAGGGATTTATTAGTACATTATGGATCACCATTCCGGTGTTGGTATTTTCATTTAACCATTCACCGGCAATTTCTTCTTTCTCACAATCTCAACAGCGCCAATATCAAGATCAAGCACTAACAGAATACCATGCGGGAAAATCATTACGAGGCACTGCCGGACTGTTATTATTCTTTGTCATGTTCTTCGTTTTCAGTTGTGTACTAACACTAACTCCAGAAGAATTATTGCTAGCCAAACAACAAAATATCAGTATTCTCTCTTTCTTAGCTAACAAATTTGATAATCCATATATTTCTTATTTTGGTCCGTTAGTCGCTTTCCTTGCCATCACCAGCTCATTCTTCGGCCATTACTTGGGAGCGAAAGAAGGTTTAGAAGGCTTGTACCATAAAACTATCGGTCAAGGAAAAACGATTAATCGTAAAAAATTAAACTATGGCAGCGCGTTATTCTTCTTGTTGACACTTTGGGGTGTTGCCATCATTAACCCAAGTATTTTAGGTCTAATCGAATCCCTAGGCGGTCCAATCATTGCGGCAATCCTCTTTATTATGCCAATGTATGCCATCCGTAAAGTGCCGTCAATGCAACGTTATCAAGGTAAAATCAGTAATATCTTTGTTACCGTGATGGGATTAATTGCCATTTCTGCGGTAGTTTACGGGTTATTTTAAAATTTAGAAATTACGGTAAAATAACGCATTTTTTGACCGCACTTTATCCCCTTTCCGCTTAAGGAAAGGGGATTGATTATAAAAATGAGAGGAAAAAATTTATGATTAGCGTTTTTGATATGTTTAAAATCGGTATTGGGCCTTCCAGCTCCCATACCGTTGGACCAATGAAAGCAGGAAAACAATTTATTGATGATCTTTTTAGCCGCCGGCTTTTTGACCAAATCAATCGTATTCAAGTGGATGTTTACGGTTCGCTTTCGATGACCGGACGCGGACACAATACAGATATTGCCATTATTATGGGCTTAGCCGGCTATTTGCCGCACAATGTGGATATCGACGCCATTCCTTCTTTTATTTCTCAAGTAAAAGAGACCGCACTTTTGCCAATCGCCGAAGGTCAAAAAACCATTCATTTTGATTTTTATGAAAACATGACCTTCCACAACACTTTTCTTCCGTTACATGAAAATGGAATGACCATCACCGCCTACCAAGACGAACAAGC
Organism: [Pasteurella] aerogenes; assembly: GCA_900637275.1. NCBI lineage: Bacteria > Pseudomonadati > Pseudomonadota > Gammaproteobacteria > Pasteurellales > Pasteurellaceae > [Pasteurella] aerogenes. The sequence continues at coordinate 2,135,371 of LR134362.1, read as the reverse complement.
ATTATATAAACAAACTTATTATTCTATCGGCGGTGGTTTTATTGTAGATGAGGCGCATTTCAACCAACAAGAAGACCACCAAATCAGCGTACCTTATCCTTATAAAAATGCAGAAGATATTTTGTATCATTGTCGTGAAAACGGGTTGCCAATTTCTACTATGATGATGAAGAATGAAATTGCGTTACATGGAAAAGAAGCGGTTAAAACACATCTCGCCCAAGTTTGGAAAACGATGCAAGAATGTATTGAGCGTGGAATAAATACAGAAGGTGTATTGCCAGGTCCCTTAAAAGTAATGCGTCGCGCAGCCTCGTTACACCGAATGTTACAAGCTAACCAAAGTTTATCTAATGATCCGATGCGAATTATTGACTGGGTCAATATGTTTGCTCTAGCGGTAAATGAAGAAAATGCTGCGGGTGGACGCGTTGTCACTGCACCAACAAACGGTGCCTGTGGTATTCTGCCGGCAATCTTAGCCTATTACAATCAATTTATCTCGCCAGTTACACCGGAAGTTGTAGAGCGTTATTTACTCACCTGTGGCATCATTGGCTCACTTTATAAAATGAACGCCTCTATTTCCGGCGCGGAAGTCGGCTGTCAGGGCGAAGTGGGGGTAGCCTGTTCTATGGCAGCTGCCGGTTTAACTGAAATCATGGGAGGCTCACCAGAACAAGTTTGTATGGCAGCGGAAATTGCCATGGAACATAATTTAGGCTTAACCTGCGATCCGGTCGGCGGACAAGTGCAAGTGCCTTGTATCGAACGTAATGCAATTGCTTCGGTCAAAGCCATCAATTCCAGCCGCATGGCACTACGTCGCACTACCATCCCGCGCGTAAGTCTGGATAAAGTGATTGAAACCATGTACGAAACCGGCAAAGACATGAACGCCAAATACCGCGAAACCTCGCAAGGTGGCTTGGCGGTTAAGATCGTTTGTTCTTAAACAGGACAACGTCTCTAATATAAAAAAGCCGGAAATTATCCGGCTTTTTCTGATGAAAATAAACAGCTACAGCGCCAATTGCGGAAAATAATGTTCTGATAAGGCAACAAAATCCTGCAAAGAAATTGACCGCACTTTTTCCATATTACAAATCAAGTTTCTTGCCTGTAAATCCATTTCCAACGCGTAACAATTTGTGTCAAGTTGTGATAATAATGCAGCGTACTTAAAAGGTAATAATACACCATCTTGCCAAAATACAATCACATCTTGCGCAGTGATCGCGTTTAAATAGCGTTGTAATTCTGCTTCGGAATAATCGGCTTGTGAAAACGTATAAAGCATATAAAGAATATCCGTTAAAAAGTCAGGATTTTTTCCGCTTGTTGCAGTTTCTGCATCAATAAAGTGCGGTCGATTTTTTCAACAGAAATCACCGTCTCTCGCTCCGCCAACCCCCACTGTTGCCAAGAGGCAATGCAAGCGTAACGCTGTTCAATATCGTACAAATCCAATAGCTTGAACATCGGAATAAAATCCTTTTGCAAAATTAATTGCGGTTTTTGCCCGGCTAACAAATTTAAAACGCCATCATCTACAAAAAACACGCCAATTTCCTCCTCCACACAAAAGGCTGTCGCGGCTAATAGCGCATCCAACCCTTCGCGCGAGAATGCACTACCATGAGGCGAATGACGAAATACAAAGGCGATTTTTATCATAACGTTATCACCCTATCCGCCTGCAACACCGCTGCGCTAAATTCACCCAGCCCCGCCAACACAAAACCCGACGCCAAATTATGCTGCTGTAAATCTGCCGCAGATGGCGCATCCACCACACCGCGACGTTGCGCCGCAGCAATACATAAATGCAGCGGAATATGATGTTGTTGCGCAAGTTGTTGCCAAGCTTTTTGCAAATGAAATTCATCGCTTGCAGGATGCACAAACCCGTTGCCATTGCTCACCCCATTTTGAAAAAAGAACACTTGGCTAATTTCATGCCCACATTGGATTAAGGTTTGCGCCAACTGATAGGCTAAAAACGCCCCTTGCGCGCCATAAACCGCCTGTTTTATCGCTAAAACGTAACGCATTATTTGATTTCTTCGTGATCTTGCTTGATTTGTCGGATATATAAATACACCGTATGACGTGAGATATTTAATCGGTCAGCGACCAGATTAATGGCATCTTTAATATCAAAAATTCCCTTTTCAAACAAAGAGATAACAATTTGTTTATTTTTATTGTTATTTGCCACATTGCGATCAGCGGTAATTTCCTCTACGGTTTGTTCGATAGTTTGCGTTACCAATTCTTCCACCGAGCTTGCAAAATTGACCGCCGAAGCTTCATCTTGTTCCGGTGTTGGCATAAAGGCTTGCAAAAATTGCGATGCCGGTACGTCTAAATTAATATTGATACACAACAAGCCAATAATGCGCTGGGATTTATTGCGAATCGCGATGGTCACCGATTTCATCAATCCATTGCCTTTAGCGCGGGTAAAATAAGGCTTGGAGACGCTTTCGGTTTTCATATTATGGAGTGATTTTAAGGCAAAATCGGTGATTGGCGAACCCACTTGGCGATGGGTATTATGTCCGTTGGCAATACAAATCGCCGAACGTTCTAAATCTTCCAAAGAATGCAAAACAATTTCACAATGATTACCAATCAAGGCACTGACACCTTCAACCACTGCCACATAAGAATTCAAAATCGTCCGATCTTCTTCTGTGAAAGGTCGTTTATCTGTTAACATTTAATCGCCTCAATTCTTTATGAATGACGACCGCACTTTAACAAAAAAGTGCGGTCATTTTTTGGTTATTTTTTACTTATTTTGCTGTTTTTTCAGGCGTTACATCTAATACTTCAACGTCGAAATGTAAGGTAGAATTTGGCGGAATAGGACCAGTACCTTGTTCACCGTAAGCCAATTGCGGAGGCAATACTAATTCAATTTTGCCACCTTTTTTGACCAACTGCAGACCTTCGGTCCAACCCGGAACAACTTGATCTAATTTAAATTCTGCCGGTTGACCACGTTCCACAGAGCTGTCAAACACCGTACCGTCTGGCAATTTACCGGTATAATGGACTTTCACCAAATCTGTTGGCTTAATTGTATCACCACTACCTTCTTTTTCAATGCGATATAACAAGCCGGATGCGGTTTTCTTCACGCCATCTTTCTTCGCAAAATCAGCTTGGAATTTTTCACCGTCTTCTTTCGCTTTTTTGCTTAATTCCACCATTTTTGCTTCCGCTGCGGCTTTCACTTTCGCATCCACCGCGGTTAATGATGCCTCTAATTTTTCCATTTGCGCTTTATCATTAAAATCAATTTTCCCACCCAAAGCATCAGAAACTCCGGCTAATACTTTCGCACTGTCATAATTAATCGCTTCTTTTTGAGCATCTAATGAGCTTTTCAAATACGCCCCAAAAGACACACCAACCGCATAAGAAGCGTCTTCATCAAATTGTTTGTCATTTTTTTCTTCGGCAAAAACTTGTCCAGAAACGACCGCACTTAACGCTAATGCCACCATCGACAATTTTTGAATTTTTAACATTGTTTTTATCCTTTATAATAAACCTAGTAGTAAACTGGAATAGGTTAAATTGTATTTAACAAATTAACAACCTTTATTTAAGGATTATTTATGGAAATTCAACAAATTTTAGAACACCGCCTTGCAGAACTAGAAACGAAGATAGCGTTTCAAGAAAAAAATCTAGAAGATCTTAATCAAGCATTAATAGAACAACAATTTATCATCGAAAAATTACAACTACAAATTCGTTACCTAGCCAACAAATTTAAGGATATTCAACCATCCAACATCGCCTCTCAAGCAGAAGAAACCCCACCGCCACATTATTAAAAATACCGGTGCTTTAAGCTGTTAATCAGCTTAAAGCCTTCTTATGAACCCTCACTCACCAAAAAACAAAATTTAATACAATCTAAAAACTAATATAAAATAAATAAATATTTACAAAATAATTTAGAAAAAATTTAATAATTATAAGATTTCCTTATACACATATAAGAAATACATATTTGTTTTATTAATATCTCTTTACTACTATGAAATCAATTCAGTTCAACATATTAAGGAGCACTTTATGAAATTGGCAACATTATTTAAAACCAGCGTGATACTCAGTGGTCTATTGATGTCTTATACCGCTTCCGCCGATTTACTGGCAGATATCAAAGAACGAGGAGAAATTGTGATTGCGACGGAAGCGCGTTACACCCCTTTTGAAATGTTGGAAAACGGGAAAATCGTTGGCTACGGTAAAGATATTTTAGATGAGATTCTCAAAGACTTACCGGGAGTAAAATTAAAACAACTAGATTTACCATTACAAGGTATTCTTGCCGGCCTAAGTGCTAAGCGTTATGACTTTGTTGCGACCTCACTCACGATTACAAAGACCAGAGCAGAAAACTATGCATTTACTTACCCGATTTCATCAGCAACAGTAGCTATTCTAAAACGTAAGGGAGATGAACGCATTAAATCTCCATTAGATATGGTAGATAAAGTAGCGGGTGGTCAAGCCGGTTCCCCACAACTGGCAATCTTGAAAGATTATGAACAAAAAACATTATTGCCAAAAACAGGAAAAACAGTCAAAGAAATGCAAGAGTTTACTGATTACAACGAGGCTTATGCTGCTTTGGCATCACAACGGGTTGATTTTGTACCACAAGCGATTCCTAACTTAGCACCTGTCATTAAAGAACGTCCGGAGTTATTTGAAATCGTTCAGCCGCCATTTGGCCCAGAAACTTATTATGCTTGGGCCGGACGAAAAGATGCAGACTCAGCCAGTTTGGTGCAATTTTTTAGTGATGGCATCGAAAAATTACAAAAAAGCGGAAAACTGACAGAACTGCAACAAAAATGGTTTGGATTTACGATGGAAGTACCAACTGGTTACGTTCCCGAACCGATTCAATAATCGGTATATTTAACACTATTTCTCTATTTAATTTAAATTAAGGAGCAAATTATGTCTAACCAATATGAACATGGAAAACTTGATTTACCTTTTGTCGGCCACTGTAGTTTTGCTAAAAAACCTATTGTTACGGATTGGGAAAATTTATCTGCTGATTTTGCTATTCTTGGTGTCCCTTACGATATGGGATGCCAATATCGCTCAGGGGCCCGTTTCGGGCCTCGTGGTATCCGTCAAGCTTCAACACTCTTTTCTTTCGGTCATAGCGGCGCCTATGATTACGAAAAAGATATTCTTTTTTTAGTCAATGACAAAGTATCCATTGTTGATGTTGGGGATGTAGATATTATCCATACTGACTCAACAACCAGTTTAAAAAATGCGGAACTTGCTGTACGTAGCCTTTTAAAACAAGGCGTAATCCCAGTCGTGTTAGGTGGTGATCACGCTGTCACCGGTGCCATCATTGCAGCCTATGACCTCTATGATGATGTACATGTATTACAAATTGATGCTCATTTGGATTTTGTTAACGAACGACATGGAGTGCGTTACGGGCACGGAAACTGTATGCGTCGTGCGAGTGAAATGGCACATATCAGCGGACTAACGCAAGTAGGCATCCGCAATGTATCCTCATCTAATCAACAAGATTATTATGATGCTCAACAAGCTGGTTCGCACATTTTTTCGGTTCGCCAATATCGTAAATGGGGATTAGACACAATCTTAGAGACTATTCCTAGTGGCAAAAAACTCTATGTGACGATCGATATCGATAGCTTTGATCCATCAATAGCACCGGGAACGGGAACGCCTAGTCACGGTGGATTTACATACTATGAAGTACTTGAATTATTAGAAGCAGTTTGCCAACGAAATCATATTGTCGGTGTCGATCTTTGTGAGGTAGCTCCTGCTTATGACCCTACAGAAGTCACTTCGACACTGGCAGCACAACTTTTATTAAACTTTATGGGTTATATTCATCAGTATAAATGTGCGATATAGGAGGTTCCTATGTTTGACATCACCATTTTGTTCAAATATATCCAACCTTTGCTGGAAGGATTATGGACAACGGCATGGATTTCCTTTTTATCTATTTTTATCGGTTTTTGCTTTGGGCTTTATCTTTATATCTTGGGCAAATCAACCAATAACATTATTAAAAATACTGCGCGCATTTATATCAGTTTTTTTCGTGGTACACCGCTTTTGGTGCAATTGGTCATTGTTTTTTACTTTTTACCACAATTACACATTGATATTCCGCCCATTTTCGCTGCGATCATTACCTTGAGTATGAATACTGCAGCTTTCCAAGCGGAAATTCTACGAGGTGGATTTAATGCCATACCTAAAGGTCAGGATGAAAGCTGCTGGGTCCTAGGATTAAGTGCAATGCAATGTTTTTTTTATGTCAAATTACCACAGGTGATTAAAACGACAATACCAGCACTGGTGAACGAATCTATCGATATTATTAAGAATTCCTCTCTAATTTCAACAATTGCTGTGATGGATTTAATGCGCATTGTACAAACGTATTCTTCCACAACCTACCGCCCACTGGAGTTTTTTGTGGCGGCAGGAATACTGTATCTTATTTTAACTTCGATAGTGAATATTTTCGGTGCCTATATTGAGAAGAAACTGAAAGTATATTGATGGAGGAATAAAATGATTGCTGATTATCTTCCCTTGTTTTTATCAGGATTACAATACACATTGTTAGTATGTTTAAGTGCTGTGTTTTTAGGTATTTTTTTAGGTGGCGGGCTATATTTTATTTCGACATTAAATCTAGGAATCTGTCGTCTCTTTTACCGCACTTATGTACTCATTTTCCGCGGTACACCACTATTAGTTCAAGTGTACTTAGTATTTTATGGTGGTCCTTTACTGGGATTAACCCTTAACGCTACGCAAGTAGGGATCTTAGGTTTGGGCTTATATGCCTCGGCTTATTTTGCTGAAATCTATCGTATCGGATTTCACAATATCCCCAAAGGACAAATTGAAAGTGCGGTAGATATCGGTTTATCAAAAAGTCAAATTCTGTGGCATATCCAAATACCACAGATTATCAATTTGATTTTACCACCGATGACTAACCAGTTTATTATTTTAGTTAAAGAATCTGCTATTTTGTCAATTATTACTGTACCAGAATTAATGACAGCCGCGACTAAAATGGCAACAGAAACCTTTAAAGTCACGGAACCTTATTTACTGTTGGCGCTATCTTATTGGTTAATCACGTTTTCCATCGGCAAACTAGGAAGTTGGTTAGAGAAGAAAACCGCTTATTATTTGGTTCGATCCTAAGGAGGAAATATGCGTACCAAACCTATTATTGAATTAGTAAATTTGAAAAAAAGTTATGGTTCTACTGAAGTATTAAAAGGCATCAACCTCTCCGTTAATAAAGGGGAGGTCGTTTGTATCATTGGCGGTTCCGGCTCCGGTAAAAGTACCATGTTACGTTGCATCAATTTCCTAGAAAAATACAATGCAGGTGAAGTCATTGTTAACGGACGCCTTATCGGTTATGGTGCTGATGATCTCGGCAATTATATTGAGCTTCCACCTCACATCATCCAAAAAGATCTGCATGATGTCTGTATGGTATTCCAACAATTTAACTTATGGCCACATTATACTGTGTTAGAAAACGTCTATAAACCGTTGGTCATCACCAAAAAGGCCTCATTAGAAACAGCAAAAGCAACTGCATTAAAAATGTTAGAAAAAGTTGGTATGGCACACAAGCAAGAGTCCTATCCCTCTCAATTATCCGGCGGACAACAACAACGTGTTGCTATCGCTCGAGCACTAGCCACCGAGCCTAAAATTATGCTATTTGACGAACCAACTTCAGCTCTTGATCCAGAATTGGTTGGTGAAGTATTAAAAGTGATGAAGGCATTAGCAGAAGAAGGAATGACAATGCTAATTGTTACGCATGAAATGGGGTTTGCCGCCAACGTCGCAGACCGAATTATTTTTCTGGCCAACGGTATTATTGAAGAACAAGGCCCACCAGAGGTTTTATTTCAACATCCTCAATCGGAAAAATTAGTTCAGTTTCTTAGTGCTTGGAACGATCGCAATTAACTAATTATTAATGAATAATAAACCCCGTCTAAGCGGGGTTTAATTTATGGAGTGAATCAAAGTGCGGTCATTTTTACAATCTTTTTCATGATGACTTACTTGGAAAATAATTTTCCTAAAAATACACCACTGATGATAAGCCCCAATGAAAGTAAATGCCACCATGTTAATGTAATGTTTGGAAAATAAAATGCCATCATAACCATTGAAAGCAACGGTGTAAAATAACTCAATACGCCAATAAAACGTGGATCTCCGTGACGAATTGCATAATCCCAAGAATAAAAACTCAAGCCCATAGGCCCCAAACCAAGTAAAGCAATCACTATAGTATCTTGCCATGATAAGGTTAGGGTTGATACATTTCCACCCAATACAAAGAAAACAGTAACCGCCAATACACCGGAAAGTAAACAAAAACCAGCAATAGCCGATGAAGGCATTGACGTCACTTTAGCATTTGATAGGGTATAATACGCCCATAAAAGAGCTGCACAAAAAGCCTCCAAATAGCCTAACCAACCCGCATGACTTCCATCATAACTTTGTTGGCTTAGTGTAATTACTACCCCTAAAAAAGCTAAAATGCCCCCCAGTATGTGTCCCCGGTTTAATTGACTAGGTAAAAAAAGTGGCGTACCCAATACAATAAATAGCGGCCATAAATATTGAATCATATTAACCGCCATCGCTGGAGCACGAGTAAAGGCATCAAATAATAAATAATGATATCCGAACAAACCAATCACAGCCTTAATCCATACAGAATATGGCAATTTCCATTCCTGCCAAAAACGCAGAAACGGAAAAGAGGCAATAATAAGAATAATACCGACAGTAAGTAAGGAGGGAAGATGATTGATACTGACCATTAATGTGGCCAATGATGACCACATTAAAATTGTCAGAACAGCGAAGAAAATAGCTTTTAAAGATCTGCTGTTCTGCATTGGTGTTATCCTTTAATAATATTAAACTCTGGTCCGACAGGAAAGCCGGTAATATTTTCATTCCCTTCTTCGGTGACAACTAAAATATCATGTTCACGGTATGCACCTTCTCCCGGTAAACCTTCCGGCAACATCAACATAGGTTCCATTGAAATAACCATTCCGGGTTTCAAAACTGTTTCAATGTCTTCACGTAATTCTAAGCCAGCTTCGCGCCCATAATAATGGCTTAATACACCGAAAGAATGACCGTAACCGAAAGTACGATACTGCAACAACCCATGCGCTGCATAAATTTCATTTAGTTCACTTGCGATGTCACAACAGCGAATACCTGGTTTAATCAACTCAATCCCTTTACGATAAACCGCTGTATTTACTTCCCACACTTTAAGCTGCTCATCGGTACAATAATTCATAAATAGTGTTCGTTCAAGAGCAGTATAATACCCAGCAATCATCGGAAAACAGTTTAAGCTTAGTACATCACCAGACTGAATTGCTCTGCTAGTCACCGCATTATGCGCCCCATCTGTATTGATTCCAGATTGAAACCAAGTCCAAGTATCCCGTAATTCAACATGTGGATAAGTTTTTGCAATTTCTCGAATCATCGCGTCGGTTGACGCTATTGCAACTTCATATTCCGGTACATTCTCTGCAATCGCTGCTCGGCAGGCGTAGCCACCAATATCAGCAATTCTGGCACCATTACGGATAAGTTCGATTTCTTCAGTGGATTTAATCATTCGGTAACGCATTAACTCTGCAGCAACATCAACAAATTCACTTTGTGGATAAAATTGTTGCAAATTGGAAAATGACTGCAAATTCAAATGATCTGCTTCATAGCCGATACGCCAAATACCTTGCGGTAAAATAGATTGAATTGCTTTATAATAATTATCTCGCTTCCAATCGGTATAAATAACATTATCACCAAAACTGCGACGATATCCCAGACCTCCATCAATATTGGCTGTCACGGTAACCGAGCGTTCTGCGGTAACGACTAATGCAAACGATCGCCCGAAAGCACAATATAAATAATCACTGAAATAATTAACGTTGTGATAAGAAGTTAAAATGACAGCATCAAGATTTTTACTTTGCATGACTTGACGCAACGTAGTTAAGCGACGTTGCATTTCTTCCGGCGAAAACGTACCTTTCACTTTACTTCCGTTTTTAATTTGAATGATATCAAGCATATTCATATATAAGATCCTCACATTAAGTTGGTTATCAAACTGAGGTTGATTGTGACAAGATGTGAGTATTTAAACAAATTATGATTTCTTATCTTTTAATAACCTGTACTTATCATTACAACATTTTTCAATAGAAAACTCATGAAGAAATGACCGCGCTTTATCTTCAATCCAATCAATAAAATTTTGTACATATTCTTTATGCAAAAGTGTTTTCCGATAAACCAAATAAATATTTTGATCTGGCGTATATTCAGGATAAAGAGGTACCAATTTCCCTTCTGCTACATACCTTGCAACTAAAACATGACGAACTAATGCAATCCCCTGCCCGTTAACAGCGGCCTGAATAATAAGATCGGCTTGGTTATAACGATAACCGGTTTGTGTATTAATATTTTTTCTATGCTGAATTACCCACTGTTGCCAAGAGGTGGATAGCTTCGCTTGCGGCATTGAATCGTGCAACAAAGGTAAATGTCGTAAACACAGCTCAGGATCTTGTTGATAGTGCGAAAATAGCTCTCGACTGATAACAGGATAAATATAATCTTGAAATAACAATTTTTTTACCGTATTCGGATGATCACCATAACCATGACACAATGCCATATCGATAGAATCATCCAAAAAATCCGGCTCCGATACATCAACAACTAGATTTAAACTCAATTCAGGAACACGTTGATACAAATCGTGTAATTGTGGGATTAGCCAACAACTCGCCATTGATGGCATGCAATATATATTTATTGTATGAGCCTGTTGAATTTCAGCAATATGCTGCATAGCAGTTTGCAGCTGATTGAAGGCAATGACAACATACCGTAGTAGCTCATTTCCTTCTTTTGTTAGGCTTAATTGTCTAGGTTTACGATAAAAAAGTTTATATCCGAGTCTATCTTCTAATAGTAAAATTTTCTGGCTAACTGCACTTTGTGAAACACATAGCTCATCAGCCGCTAACGTGAAACTCAAATGGCGAGCAACCACTTCAAAATAGCGCAATGCTTCTAAAGGTGGAAGTTTCATTAAACACCTCACATAAAAAACCAGAAAACACCGAACAAAAACTAAAAATTTACACAATTTAATAAAATTAATTTTAATATATTACAATTTTATTAGATTTTATCAATAATAAATACCATATTTCTGATCATTATTACAAAAAAAACGCATCCCGAAGGATGCGTTTTTAATGGGTAAAAATTTTGAATTAATTAAGCAAAATATTTTTCTAAGTCGTCACTACCGCCAATATATTGACCGCCGATAAAGACTTGAGGAACACTTGTTTTACCAGTAATCGCGCGTACAGAAATCGTGCTGGCATCACGTCCCAATACGATTTCTTCAAAGGTATAACCTTTTGCTTTCAACAAGCCTTTTGCTTTTGCACAGAACGGGCAGCCCGGTTTGGTGATAATAGAAACAGACGGTTTTGCAGTCCAATCCGGTTTTAAATATTTGATCATCGTATCGGCATCAGATACTTTGAACGGATCGCCCGGCTCGTTTGGTTCGATAAACATTTTTTCTACTACACCGTTTTTCACTAGCATAGAATAGCGCCAAGAACGTTTACCAAAACCTAAATCTTCTTTACCTACAAGCATACCCATTCCTTCAGTAAATTCACCATTACCATCTGGGATAACCGTAATATTTTCAGATTCTTGATCTGCTTTCCATGCATTCATTACGAATGTATCGTTCACGGAAATACAAATAATATCGTCGATACCTAATGCTTTGAATTCGCAAGCTAATTCGTTATAGCGCGGTAAATGAGTGGAAGAACAAGTTGGGGTGAACGCACCCGGTAAAGAGAAAACCACAACGGTTTTGTTATCAAATAATTCGGCACTGGTAACATCTACCCATTGATCGCCTTGACGTGTGTGAAATGTAACTTGAGGAACTTTTTTTCCTTCCATTGCTGCCATAGTTAAGTCTCCTATTTTGAGTTATTCATTGTTTACGGGATGGATTATAGTTTATTTTATGATATAGTTACAATCAATTAATTCCTATCCTTTTAATTGTTATATTCTATAAAGAGGTAAAAATGAATATTCGTGACTTAGAATACCTTGTCGCACTCGCAGAACATAAACATTTCCGCCGCGCCGCCGATTCTTGCCACGTAAGCCAACCCACTTTAAGCGGACAAATTCGCAAATTGGAAGATGAATTAGGCATTATTTTGCTGGAACGTACCAGCCGCAAAGTGCTATTTACCCAATCCGGTTTATTGCTCGTTGATCAAGCTAAAACCGTTTTGCGCGAAGTAAAATTATTAAAAGAAATGGCGAGTAATCAAGGTAAAGAAATGACCGGGCCGCTACATATCGGCGTCATTCCGACTATCGGACCTTATTTATTGCCTTATATCGTTCCGGTGTTAAAACAATCGTTTCCCGATCTTGAGCTCTTTTTATATGAAGCGCAAACGCATCAATTATTAGAACAATTGGAAACAGGTCGCCTAGATTGTGCCATCTTAGCTTCAGTGGCAGAGACTGAACCTTTTATAGAAGTACCAATCTTTAACGAAAAAATGCTGTTAGCGATTTCTGATAATCATCCGTGGGCAAACGAAACCGCAATTAAAATGGAAAAACTTAAAGGTTGTGAAATGCTGATGCTAGATGACGGGCATTGCTTGCGCGGACAAGCGCTTGGTTACTGTTTTACCGCCGGTGCCAAAGAAAATCCACATTTTCAAGCCACCAGCCTGGAAACCCTACGCAATATGGTCTCTGCCAATGCCGGCATGACCTTGATGCCGGAACTTGCAGTATTAAGCGAAGGAAATCGTACCGGCGTACGCTACATTCCTTGTTTATCGCCGGAACCGTCACGTGCCATCGCGCTCATTTATCGCCCTGGTTCGCCGCTACGCAACCGTTATGAGCGCATCGCGAACTCCATTAGTCAAGCAATACAACCGATTTTAAGCAAATAAGGATACATTATGGCAGGCGTTCGAGCAGTACAAAAAGAAAAAACCCGACGCGCCCTCGTGGATGCAGCATTTAACCAACTTAGCGCAGAAAAAAGTTTCTCTAATTTAAGCCTGCGCGAGGTTGCGCGCGAAGCCGGTATTGCACCAACTTCATTTTATCGCCATTTCCGCGATATGGATGAATTAGGTTTAGAAATGGTGGACGAAGCCGGGTTAATGCTGCGTCAATTAATGCGTCAAGCACGTAAACGTATCGCCAATGGCGGTAGCGTGATTGTGATTTCGGTGGAAACCTTTTTTGAATTTATCACCAACAGCCCGAATGTATTTCGCTTGCTATTACGCGAAAGCTCCGGCACCTCCCAATCTTTCCGTACCGCAGCGGCACGGGAAATCAAACACTTTATTGATGAACTTGCAGAATATATCGCCGGCAAAAACAACTACCCACCGCATATTGCCTACATCCAATCAGAAGGCATCGTCACCTTGGTCTTCACGGCTGGTGCCCATGCTCTCGATATGGATAAAAAAGAACGCGAACACCTCAAAAACCGCGTCATTCTCCAACTAAAAATGCTGGCAAAAGGCGCGGATTATGCGGTGCATAAGGAATGGGGTTAACCATTAACACATGATCGGCGGTAACTTATCCATTGAAGAGGAAAGCGCTCGGTCAGAAATTAATAAATCAAAGTGTTCTATTTTTCCAATATAAGCGCGTTGGACATGATGCAGTTTAGAGTGATCGAAAACAAGAATATTTTGTTGGCTTTTTTCCATCACCATGGCTTTAATTTTTGCCTCATCAAAGTCAAAGCAGGTTACGCCTTTCTTTAAATCAACCCCTGCGGCGGAAATAAAGGCTTTGGTCGGGCAAATCAAACCGAGTTCAGATCCCACACCCAGTGCAGAAAATACCGAATTATTTCGTGAATAACGCCCGCCACACAATATCAATTCGCAATTCAAATTTTCTTGCAACACCATAAACGTGTTAATTGAGCAACAAAGTGCGGTGAATTTTATCGAAGAATCTATTTGTGAGGCAATATAGGGAATGGTTGAGCCGCAATCAAAAAATACGACATCCCCATCTTTGACTAACGATGCCGCCAATTTACCGATATACATCTTCTCTGCGATACATTTTGTTTGGTGCTGATGAATTGAATAATGATTTTCATCTTGCTCCGGATCTTTAACAATGTATCCCCCAAGCAATGAAATTGAGCCTGTATGCACATTTAAATCGCGACGAATGGTCATCTCCGAGACATTAAGAATTTCGGCAGCATCACGCAAATGAATTTTTCCCATTTGCTTTAAAAGAAATTCCAGTTTCTTAATTCGTGGGTTAACTTTTTCCATTACTACAGGCTCAATAATAATTAATAGGTAGTGCTAGTATCGCTTAAACCTTTAATAATAGCAATGCCAGCGCTAGCGCCGATTCGGGTTGCACCTGCATCAATCATGGCTAGTGCGGTTTGCGTATCACGTACACCACCTGAAGCTTTCACACCAATCGCACCTACGGTTTGTTTCATCAATGCTACATCCTCAACAGTTGCACCACCTTTATTAAACCCGGTCGATGTCTTCACAAACGCCACATTCAACGCTTTACAAATTTCACACGCCTGAACAATTTCTTCTTTCGTCAACAAACACGTCTCCAAAATCACCTTCAACGGAAGGCCATTACAAGCCTGTAAAACCGCTTGAATATCCGCTTTCACCGCTTGCCATTTTTGTGACTTAATCCAACCAACATTGATCACCATATCAATCTCATCAGCGCCCGCCCGAATGGCTTCTTGCGTTTCAAAGGCTTTCACCGAAGTAAGATTTGCCCCAAGCGGAAAACCTACTACTGTGCAAATTTTCACATCCGTCCCCTGCAATTTTTCTTTTGCTAAAGGAATATAACCGGAATTAATACACACGGAAAAAAAACCATTTTCAATGGCTTCACCACACAACTTGATAATATCTTGTTCATTTTTTTCCGCACTTAGCGCTGTATGATCAATAAATTTAGCGATTTCTTTTGCTTGCATTTTAGCTACCTCTTTCGTTACGTCATTAGAATAACATTGAACACGATACATATTATATGAAAAAAATTTTTAAAAATGTGATCACTGTAACTTTTTTAACATTTTACTTATTATAATATAAAAACATTGTAATTTGTTAAAAAAATAACATTTGGAGGAGTTATGGAAATTGCGGTTATTGGTTCTAATATGGTAGATCTTATCACTTACATTAATGATATGCCAAAAATGGGAGAAACCCTTGAGGCGCCCGATTTTAAAATGGGGTGTGGTGGTAAAGGTGCTAATCAAGCGGTTGCAGCGGCTAAATTAGGCGCCTCCGTCATGATGCTCTCAAAAGTTGGAAATGATGTTTTTGCCGACAATACTATCCGAAATTTACAACATTTTGGAGTAGATACCGAGTATGTTGAAAAAGTTACCGGTGTATCAAGTGGTGTGGCGCCTATTTTTGTTGATAAATCTTCACAAAATAGAATTTTAATCATTAAGGGGGCCAATGCGCATCTCAAACCAGCAGATATTGATCGGGCAAAAGTGCGGTTAAAAAATTGTAAGTTATTTATTTTGCAACTGGAAATTCCTTTAGAAACCGTTTATTACGCAATTGATTTTGCTAATCAGCATCATATTCCCGTGATTTTAAATCCGGCTCCAGCACATAAAGATTTAGACATAAACTACGCCTGTAAATGTGATTTCTTTATGCCAAACGAAACGGAATTAGAAATCCTTACCGGACTTCCGGTGAATACCATGTCGCAAATCCAAATCGCAGCGCAAACCTTATTAAACAAGGGGCTTAAAAATTTGATCGTCACCTTAGGAGATAAAGGTTCGGTTTGGATGACAGAAAATAGCGTAACCCACATTCAACCTCATTGCGTTAATGCCATTGATACTAGCGGTGCAGGTGATGCGTTTATTGGCTGTTTTGCACATTATTACCTTCTCACCCAAGACGTTCAGCAATCCATGAAAATGGCATCGCTTTTTGCAGCCTACAGTGTCACCGGTCAAGGTACACAAAGTTCCTATCCAAATAAACAAGCGTTTGAACAATTTCTTCAACAGACTCAAAAATGAGGAGACAACATGATGAAAAATATACAACAAATGCCAGACGGTTATCTTAATAAAACGCCAATCTTTCAATTTATTTTATTATCTTGTTTATTCCCGTTATGGGGAGCTGCCGCAAGTTTAAATGATATTTTGATCACACAATTCAAAAGTGTATTTACGCTAAGTGATTTCGCCAGCGCCCTCGTACAAAGTGCATTTTATGGCGGTTATTTCTTAATTGCCATACCGGCATCATTAGTGATCAAAAAAACCAGTTACAAAATTGCCATTTTAATTGGTTTAACATTGTATATTGTCGGTTGTTCTATGTTCTATCCCGCATCCCATATGGCAACCTATACTATGTTTTTAGCCGCGATTTTCTCTATCGCTATCGGCTTAAGTTTTTTGGAAACATCGGCTAATACATATAGTTCAATGATTGGGCATAAAGACTATGCGACATTGCGTCTAAATATCAGCCAAACATTCTACCCTATTGGTGCTATTGCAGGTATTTTGCTAGGAAAATACCTTATTTTCCAAGAAGGCGCCAGTTTAGAACAACAAATGAGCGGCATGACACCGGAACAAATACATGAATTTAAACTTTCAATGCTTGAACATACGTTACAACCGTATAAGTATCTAATTTTTGTTTTAATTGCGGTTGCACTCTTATTTCTTATCACGCAATTTCCGAAATGTAAAATAGCCAGTGATGAGCACCATAAATCCCATGTCACATTTATGGATACATTGAGATATTTATCCGGCAACTCTGCGTTCAAAAAAGGCATTGTGGCACAGTTCTTATATGTTGGTATGCAAGTTGCGGTGTGGTCTTTCACTATTCGTTTAGCATTAAACTTAAGCGACATGAATGAAAGGGATGCCTCTAATTTCATGGTTTATAGTTTCATTGGATTTTTTGTCGGTAAGTTTATTGCTAACTTTTTAATGACCAAATTTAAATCTGATGCCGTGCTGATGTGGTATTCAGTCGCAGGAGTGATCACATTAGGGTATACCGCATTTGTTCATGATTTTTCTGCAGTTTATGCCGCCATCTTTGCCAGCGTGTTATTTGGACCTTGTTGGGCAACCATTTACGCCTCTGTTTTAGGTACAGTAGAACAAGAACACCGCGAAGTTGCCGGAGCAGTTGTTGTAATGTCCATTATCGGTGCTGCTGTTGTTCCCGCCATTCACGGTTTTGTCTCTGACTCATTAGGCTCGTTACAACTGGCATTTATTGTTCCGTTACTTTGTTTTGCGTATGTTGGTTACTATTTTTGGGGCAAACTTAAAGCTCAGCACTAAAAGATCAAACTAAATAGGAGCATCTTATGAAAAATACCATTTATCTTTATAGAGAACTATTTTCAGAGCAAGAAAAAACCATTTTCCAAAATGCATATTTCTCAGCTATCAGCTTTAAATATAAATCAGGAATTGAAGCCATTAAATTAACTAATGAGAAGGGATATTTGATCGTATTACCATTCTACGGTCAAATTATTTGGGATGCTCATTTTAATGGTCACAGCTTAAAAATGAAAAATATGTTTTCCGAACCCAAAATCGGAACGACAATTGTTGATACATACGGTTGTTTCGCGTTTCATTCCGGTTTAATTCGTAATGGTTGCCCAAGCCCAGAAGATGATCACCCTCTGCATGGTGAAATGCCTTGTGCGCAAATGGATCGCGCTTGGATTATCCTCGAAGAAGATAAATTACATATTGGCGGAGAAGTTGAATATGTAAAAGGATTTGGCGATCATTATTTAGCCAAGCCTCAAGTGACATTACACGCCAATAGCTCACTCTTTGACATCCAAATGCAAGTTACCAATCTAGCCAATGTTGAGATGCCATTACAATATATGTGCCACATGAATTATTGCTATGAACATGGCGCTAAATTTGAACAAAATATCCCTGATAACCTGATTGAATTACGCCAAACCATTCCGGCACATGTCAAACCAACCGCCAAATGGCTCGCCTTTAATGAAGAAATCAAAACCGGTCATTACCAACTTTCCGCGTTGGAAAACGATGAAATGTACGATCCGGAAATTGTATTCTTTATGGATAATCTGCAACAATATCAAGCAAATCTTGAATATCGTATGCATTCTCCACAAGGACATTGCTATCTGACGAAATTCTCATCTCATGAGTTTAATTATGCAACACGCTGGATTTTATATAATGCAGATCAACAAGTCGGTGCGTTTGTCCTACCGGCGACTTGCCGCCCGGAAGGTTACCTCGCAGCACAAAAAAATGGCTCACTCATCTTGATGAAACCAAACGAAACAAGAACGTTTACCGTCACAACCGGAATTGAAGAAACACGAATTTAATTCAAAGTTTCACAAAAAATGACCGCACTTTGCTCTAAAGTGCGGTCATTTTTTAGCGTATTTTAATCAAATTAAAAGGCATTTTTATAGACTTGCAAAATCAATTCTGCACTACATTCTCTCGGATTACCACCGGTGCAAACATCATTAAAAGCATCTTGTGATAAGGCGATTAAGTCTTTTTCTTGTACACCGATTTGCGACAGTTTTTCCGGTATGCCAACATCTTTCGCCAATTGTTTCACCGCGTCCACCGCGGCATTACGATATTCTGCCGGCGACAAATTATCAACATTTACGCCCATAGCACGTGCAATTTCGCGATATTTCTCGCCGGTATAATCTTTATTAAATTCCATCACATAAGGTAATAACACCGCGTTTGCTACGCCATGTGGTGTATCATAATAAGCAGAAAGTGGGTGAGCCATACCATGTACTACGCCCAATCCCACATTGGAAAATCCCATACCGGCAACATATTGTCCCAACGCCATCTCTTCACGACCTTTTGGATCGTTATTGACAGCTAAACGCAAAGAGCGAGAAATTAATTCAATCGCTTTTAAATGCAACGCATCCGTCAATTCCCATGCGCCTTTGGTAATATAACCTTCAATCGCATGAGTTAAGGCATCCATGCCGGTTGCTGCAGTCAATCCTTTCGGCATGCTTGACATCATATCCGGATCAACAACTGCGACTACCGGAATATCATGTACATCAACACAAACAAATTTACGCTTGTTCGCCTCATCGGTAATCACATAATTAATTGTCACTTCAGCGGCAGTTCCCGCCGTGGTCGCCACCGCAATAATAGGTACGCATTTATTTTTTGTCGCGGCAACACCTTCTAAAGAGACAACATCACTAAACTCTGGATTTTTAATAATGATACCAATCGCTTTAGCACTATCAATCGGAGAGCCACCACCAATCGCCACTAAACAATCTGCACCGATTTGTTTAAACTTCTCTACACCGGCTTTAATTACCTCGACACTCGGATTAGCCTTTACCTCATCAAAAATATCATAGTTTATCTCTGCGAGATCTAAAAGTGCGGTGACTTTTTCCGCTACTTTAAATTTAACTAAATCTTTGTCTGTCACAACTAATACTTTTTTAAAGCCACGGGATTGAATTTCCGTAACAATATATTCAATTGCACCCTTACCATGATAACTGGTTTCATTTAAAATCATTCGATTGACCATTATATGTATCTCCAAATATATAAAAATTCATAAAAACAGGCTATTTAGTTTCCCAAATAGCCTCGTTCTAATTCATTACTTCAACACTCGCCACGCTCTGTAACCATAAATTGCAATGGCAACGAAACAGATTAATGGGAGGATAAACGAGAAGTTAACTGCCGGCATTCCCATGACTTCGCCTTGGTCAATAATGATACCTTGTAGCGGTGGCATCAATGCACCACCCACAATTGCCATCACCAAACCGGCGGCACCCAATGTAGATTCTTCTTTTAATCCATATAAAGCAATACCGTAAATTGTAGGGAACATTAAGGACATAAAACCGGAGGTTAAAATTAAGCAGTATAAACCCCATACGCCATCAATAAACATCACACCCAAGATACTGAAGAAACCGCCCAACGCAAAGAGATATAACATTAATTCCGCTTTTAGGTATTTCATGATACTGGTGCTAATAAAGCGACTGGTAATAAAGATTGCCATGGCGATGATATTATAGTTTTGTGCTTCTGCTTTGGTGAAACCTAATCTTTCTGCATATTGGATGATAAAGGTCCAGCACATAATTTGTACGCCTACATAAAATACTTGCGCAATCACACCCTCACGATATTTCTCATTAGCAGATAAACGAGCGAACGATTCTTTAAACGAAATTGAGCCTCCTTCTTCCACTTTCGTTTTCGGCATTTTATACAAGCCAATAATCAACATGACCAACAAGACTACGACACCAACCGCAAGATACGGATTGCGGATAATCTCTAAATCATGTGTCCGCACCACTGCTTTTTCTGCTTCGGATAAGGTGGTAAAAATTAAATTACCGGCAGCATCACGTTTATCAGAATCCAAGCTAGTTAATACCACTTGTGAGGCAACAAACATCCCTGTTATTGAACCAAGCGGGTTAAAAGATTGTGCTAAATTCAAACGACGTGTCGCAGTTTGTGGATCGCCCATGGAAAGAATATATGGATTCGCGGTCGTTTCCAAAAATGCTAAACCAAAGGTTAAAATATACAAAGAAAGTAAGAAGTAGGTAAATTCTTCATATAATGCCGCCGGATAGAATAAAAATGCACCAACCGCATATAAGGAAAGCCCTAATAACACACCGGCTTTATAGCTATAACGACTAACAAATAATGCCGCCGGAATTGCCATTGTTCCATAGCCACCATAGAACGCAAATTGAACTAACGCCGCCTCAGATGCCGGAATTTCCATTACGGTTTGGAAAACCGCCACCATCGGATTAGTAATATCATTCGCAAAACCCCACAATGCGAATAAACTTGTAATTAACACAAAAGGTACAACAAATTTTTTCTCTAGAACTTTAGCAGTCATAAGCTATTCCTTCTTCATTGTTGAAACGATAATCCATTAAAAAATCAATTATTTTTCCTCAACCCAAGATCCATAAGACTTGAATTTTTCTAACACCACACTCATTTGTTCAGCAGATAAAGTCGGAATCGGTTTTCCGGTTGCCAATAATTTAAGATACCAATCGGCAATCACCTCAATTTCATGCGCTACACTCAACGCTTTGTCTAAGGTTTTATCCACCGCAATCAAACCATGGTGCGCAAGTAAAATTGCTTTACTTTGTTTAATCCCGTCGCGAACATAATCCGCTAATTGATGAGTACCGAAAGTGGCATAAGGTACGCAAGGCACATGATCCGTACCGGTACAAGCGATCATGTAATGAATAGGTGGGATCGGTTGTCCTAAAATCGAAACAGCCGCACAGTTTGCCGCATGGTTATGCACCACCGCACCAATATCCGCACGCGCTTCATAACACGCCAAATGGAATTGCCATTCACTGGAGGGCAACTTACCCGCTTCATGTTGACCGTTTTTATCTACAAAAACGATAGAATCTTCCGTCATTTCCTCATAAGGTGTACCGGTTGGCGTAATTAACATCCCATCGTTATAACGCACGCTGACATTGCCGGCTGTACCTTGATTTAATCCTAATTTTGTCATTGCCAAACAAGTATCAATAATTTGGCGAGCTAATGCTGTTCTGTTCATATTTAAATTCCTCTTAAAATAATGGCGTCACGCCTTTTTTAATAATAATATTTCCATATTTTGCTGTTTCACCGCTGATTACAACCGCATAGGCTTGTTTGGCACGTTCATAAAAAGCAAAACGTTCAATTCTTTCTAAATTAGGCAATTTTTCCACCGCACTTTGTATCGCCTCTAAATAACGCTGCTCAACAGAAGGATCCAAACTATCCCCCTCAACCGCTTGCATCATAATTAATGGCGCCTTGACATAAGCGTCAAATTCAAATAGCGGGCTAATACCTTTAAGCAATGTATCTACACCAATTCCATCAGCACGAATAACACGATGATGCAGTTGATGGGCCGGAAAATGAGCGTCAGATAACACCAATTCGTCACCATGTCCCATTTCCGCTAACACTTTTAATAATTCAGGCGAAATTGCCGGATGAATACCTTTTAACATAACGACCTCTTAATCCATTTGTTGTAACCATTGTTGATATGCCGCCGATTGTGCAGAAGGATAAATCCGTTTTTTCTGTGGCTGCATTGCTTGCTGTGCCTCCTCTAATGAGGCATAAACGCCGACGCCGGCAAACGTAAACATGGCTGCGCCTAAAACCGTACTTTCCGCCACATCCACAATATCCAACGGAATACCAAGTACATCTGCTCGAATTTGGTTCCATAGCGCATTTTTCGATCCGCCACCCACACAAATTAAGCTTTCCGCTTTAAAATGACTCACTTGTTGCAATACTGCTAATCCGTTTTTCAGCTGCAACGCCATGTATTCCAATGCGGCACGATAAATCTGCCCGCGACTACTGTGCATGGATAATCCGCTAATAAATCCTGCGCCGACCGGTTTATCTGTCGCAGCAAAACTGCCCTGTAAGCGCACTCCATTCGCACCCACTGCTGCCGAATTGCCTTCTTCAATCATGGTGGAATAATAACGATCTGTACCAACAACATCGGCAAAATAAAGCTTGCCAATCCACTCCATTACACCGGAACCAACCCATTGCACTGCCGGATTAAAACGATGATGTTGTGCATCAAACTCTGTAGTCAGCCCTTGCGGCACAAACTCCATGTGCGGTTCGGCACGTTCGGTACGCGCCATCAAAATTTCCCAAGTACCGGAACTTAATACCGGTTGATTTAACCCGGCACCAGAACCAAACACCGCAAATTGCGTATCATGTCCGCAAGAAATTACCGGTACTTCACTTAATCCAAATTGGGTGGCAAGTGCGGTGGATAATTTGCCGATTTTTTCACCGGCACTGACCATTTTGGGAAATTGCGCTTTCGTTAATCCAAGAACGGTTAACACCTCATCATCCCAATCGTTATCTACCAAATTGGTCATCATGGAAGTTCCCGCCATGGTACGATCCGTTGTAAATTCACCGGTTAAACGTTGGCTTAACATCGAAGAAATAAACACCCATTTATCCATCTCTTGGTAAATTTCTGGTTTATTTTCTTTTAACCACAATAATTTAAATAACGTATTAAAACTGTACTGACCAATTCCGTTACGTTGGTAAAGTTGTTCCACATTCAAGTAGTGAGATAAATTTTCCATTAACGGTAACGTACGCGGACATTTCCAGGAAATGATAGGGTAAAGTTGTTTTCCATTACGATCAAAAGGCGCGCCGTCAACCCCAAAGGTTGTAACCGCAATCCCAACAATATCGGCTAAATCCTGTTGTTGCGCTCGCAGCTGTTGTAATGTATGAGTTGCGCAATCCATCAACTTTTGCCAAATTTCCTCAATATCCCAAATGTGATAATCGGCATTCTCACTATCCGGCTGCGTATTATTCGCAAGATGATGTGAGGCAAGAATTTTGCCTTTTTCATTCATGGCAATTGTGCGTAAATTGGTCGCGCCACAGTCAAAAATCAATGCAATTGACATAAAAACTCCCCTAAAGTGCGGTAAAAATTACCGCACTTTTGACATAATAAGTTTCAATTGAGAAAGGAGATTATTTGTAAAGCGGTCCGAAATTAGCGCAAGCGCGATAATCTTGACCTTCTTTATCTTGACCAAATCCATTCCATGCACTTGGGCGGAAAACGTCTTTATCTACGACATTGTGCATACAAACCGGAATACGTAGCATAGACGCTAAAGTAATCAAGTCCGCCCCAACGTGTCCATAGGTTGCAACACAGTGATTAGCGCCCCAGTTTGCCATCACAGAATACACGTCAGTAAAGGCACCAGTACCAGTTAAACGCGGCACAAACCAAGTGCAAGGCCAAGTTTCATTGGTACGTTTCATCAAGGTTTCATGTACCGCTTCCGGCAATTCGATAGACCAACCTTCGGCAATTTGCAATACCGGACCTAACCCTTTGATAATATTTAAGCGATGCATGGTAAATGGCATTCCGCCTTTTGTGGTGTATTGAGAGGATAAGCCACCCCCACGGAAATATTCATGTACCGCAGGACACCAACGGGTATTTTCTAAACAACGTTTACCGTCTTCTTCTGTCACTTCCCATACTGGTTTAATTACCGGATTTCCTTCGTTATCCGTATGTTGACCCGTACCGTCCAATGCGGCAGAACCAGAATTAATCAAATGAATAAATCCGCTTTCAGGACGCCAGCCGGTCACTCTCTCAACAGCGTCTTCACTCCAGTAAGTACGCACATCAGCAAAAATTTGTGCTTGTCCGGTTAATTGATGACCAAACAACATACAAACCCCATTTAAGGAATCGTTTTCTGTGGCTAAAATATGCGGCGGACGTACTCCATTCCAATCGTAAGTAGAGTTTAAAATGGCTTCCATAAAATCACCATTCGGCAGATGATCAGTCCATTGACGTTGACCTTGGAAACCTGCGGCAATCGCGTTGTGACCTAACGCTTCTTCACCATAACCTAATTCAGCTAATTTCGGATTACCCACCATCAAGTCACGCGCAATAATCGTCATTTTGACCACATTTTCCCAAAGTTCGGCACGTTCTTCCGCTGTACGTTGATATTGCGCAGAATTCACATCAATCCCTTCTTTGCAATATTGTTTCACCCAAGATAATGCTAAATCCACCTCTTCCTGATCATAAATTTTACGATCCAAGCGACGTTTAATTTCTGTCATATCCACGTATTCGTTACGCATACCCAAATATTCTTGGAAAAACGGTTGATTAACGATAGAACCAGCAATCCCCATTGATACCGAACCGATAGATAAATAAGATTTACCGCGAATAGATGCCACTGCCAGACCGGCGCGCGCAAAACGTAATAATTTTTCTTTAACATCAGCAGGAATAGACGTATCATCGGCTTCTTGAACTTCTGTTCCATAAATGGAAAATGCCGGTAAGCCCATTTGTGAATGCCCCGCCAACGCTGCCGCCAAATAAACCGCACCCGGACGTTCCGTACCGTTAAAACCCCAAATCGCTTTCGGCATATGTGGATCCATATCGATAGTTTCAGAACCATAGCACCAACAAGGTGTCACCGTAATGGTTAAACCAACATTGCTTAATTTAAATTTCTCTGCACAAGCCGCTGCCTCTGCAACACCGCCAATACAAGTATCCGCAATGACACATTCCACAAAAGATCCGTCAATATGTCTAACGTGCGTTTGTAATAATTCGGCGACAGATTTCGCCATATTCATGGTTTGTTCTTCAAGAGATTCGCGTACGCCCATACGACGACCATCGATTGTCGGACGAATACCAATTTTGACCGCTGTTGATTTAAATTGACTCATGATGTATTCCTCTTTTGATTAGATAAATAACTTCGTTTGTATGAAGATATTGTTTATCAAAAAGAAAAATCACTCTAATTTTTTTTGAAATTTGATCGTTTTTCGTGACAGACTTCACAAAAAATGACTGTTTTGACTGCCTCAAACTGACCGATTTAGAACAAAATGCGCAAAAATCGGTCATTTCGGGCATTATTTGATGGAAATTAAAACGTCATGTTGCTGACAATATGCCTGTAATTTTTCATTGATCGGCGGCTCACTAAATAAGATATCTACCTGCGATAATTCTGCTAAACGAATTAAATTTTTACGATTGATTTTAGATTGATCTAACAATAAAAAGTTCTGTGCCGAGGCTTCCATCATCTTCCGTTTCACGGATGCATTTAACTCATTCGATTCCCAAATGGCGCCATCCTCATCCACGCCACTGCAAGAAAATACACAAAAATCAATATGTAAGCGTTGTAATAATTGTTCTGATAACGGTCCATAAAACGCATCATATTTACCTGAATAAACGCCGCCAGTCGCAATCGTGGTAATGTTGCTTTTGTTAACTAAAGCTGAAATGTTGTGCATAGAATTAGTGATCACAGTACAAGAAATATCCGGAATTAACTGTGCAAAATGCCAACTGCTTGAACTGGCATCCAAACCAATTACCGCGCCCTCAAAAACATATTCCACTGCCCGTTCGGCAATTGAACGCTTCGCCTCATAATTGGTTCGCTGTCTCACTTGAAAAGAACTGCCAATATCTTTCGATTTTTGACTAACCGCCCCACCATGCACGCGATGTACCAAGCCTTTTTTCGCCAATGCAGTCAAATCGCGTCGCACGGTTTCCACAGAAACTTCAAAATGTTGCGCCAGTGCATTTACATTCACCCTCCCTGTGGCATTGATCATTTGCATAATCAAGTCTTCTCTCGTACGCATAACTCCTCCAAAAAAAACGGGCAAAACGGTCATATAAAAATATTATAGGCGTTTTGTTCAATAAAGCAAAAATTCTTTAATTTTTCACCGCACTTTTAGCACATCCGACAAAAATCTATTACAATACCCGCAACCATACTCAAACAAGAGGACAAGTATATGATTATCGTAACAGGCGGCGCGGGAATGATTGGCGCGAATATCGTGAAAGCATTAAACGATATGGGGCGTAAAGATATTTTAGTGGTGGACAACCTGAAAGATGGCACTAAATTTGTGAATTTAGTGGATTTGGATATTGCGGATTATTGCGACAAAGAAGACTTTTTGGCGTCAATTATTGCCGGCGATGATTTGGGCGATATTGATGTAATTTTCCACGAGGGTGCCTGTTCGGCGACCACGGAATGGGATGGTAAATATTTAATGCACAACAACTACGAATATTCTAAAGAGTTGTTGCATTATTGCTTAGAGCGCGAAATTCCATTCCTCTACGCCTCCAGTGCGGCGACTTATGGCGATAAAACGGAATTCGTGGAAGAACGTCAATTTGAAGGTCCATTAAACGCTTACGGTTACTCAAAATTCTTATTTGACCAATATGTGCGCGAAATTTTACCGGAAGCCAATTCGCCTGTTTGTGGCTTTAAATATTTCAATGTTTACGGTCCGCGTGAACAACATAAAGGCTCAATGGCAAGTGTAGCATTTCATTTAAATACCCAAATTAACAGAGGTGAAAATCCAAAACTATTTGCCGGCAGCGAGCATTTCTTGCGCGACTTTATTTACGTAGGCGATGTGGCAGCGGTGAATATTTGGGCATGGAAAAATGGCGTATCGGGCATTTTCAATTTAGGTACCGGTAAAGCACAAAGTTTTAAAGAAGTGGCGGATGCAGTGGTGAAATTCCATGGGAAAGGACAAATTGAAACCATTCCATTCCCAGAACATTTAAAAGCTCGTTATCAAGAATACACTCAAGCGAATTTAAGCAAACTTCGCGCGGCAGGTTGCGATTATCAATTTAAAGATGTAGCAACAGGCGTGGCGGAATATATGGCGTGGCTTAATCATAAATAAGTCACAAATCCCGTGCGGTTAAATCGCTTTGAAAACATTGAATTTTTTGACCGCACTTGGTGTTACTCTATCCGAAAAATAAGATGAACATACTAATTATTGGTCCCTCTTGGGTCGGCGATATGATGATGTCGCACAGCTTGTACCAAACCCTAAAACAGCAGCATCCGGATTGCAATATCGATGTGTTGGCGCCAGATTGGTGTAAACCGCTGCTGGCGCGAATGCCGGAAGTGCGACAAGCGATCACCATGCCAATCGGGCATGGTGCCTTTGCTTTAGGCGAACGTTACCGCATTGGAAAATCCCTGCGTAATCAATATGATATGGCAATCATCTTACCAAACTCATTAAAATCGGCATTTATTCCATATTTTGCCAAAATCCCGCTGCGACGGGGTTGGAAAGGGGAAAGTCGGTATATTTTGCTTAATGATTTACGCCACAATAAAAAAGCCTATCCCATGATGGTGCAGCGTTATGTAGCGCTGGGTTATACACAACACGCATTACCCGCCGCAGCAGACTTGCCGATTCCAATGCCTTATTTGACGGTTGAAAAAACGCAGCGGGATGCCACGCTAAAAATCTTCGAAAAACAGACCGCACTTGCGCAACACCGTCCTGCAATCGGATTTTGTCCCGGCGCAGAATTCGGACCGGCAAAACGTTGGCCACATTATCATTACGCCGCATTAGCGGAACAATTGATCAGACAAGGATATGCCATTCGCCTATTCGGTTCCGCCAAAGACCACCCGGTAGGAGAACAAATTCGCCTCGCATTACCAGTGGATTTACAACGTTATTGTATCAATTTAGCCGGTCAAACCAGCCTTAATCAAGCAGTAGATTTAATCAGCGACTGTGCGGCTATTGTTAGCAATGACAGCGGATTAATGCATATCGCCGCCGCCTTAAAACGTCCGCTGGTGGCGCTCTACGGACCAACCAGCCCACAATATACACCGCCATTGTCCGACAATGCAGTTATTATTCGCTTAATCGATGGTGGCTTGATTAAAATTCGCAAAGGCGACGACAGCACCGAGGGGTATCATCAAAGTTTAATTGATATTACGCCGCAAATGGTGTTGGAAAAATTACAAGGGCTACTTGATTAAATGCGGATTTGCTTGGTTAAAACGTCCTCCATGGGCGATATCATTCATACCTTGCCGGCGTTGACCGATGCACAGCGCGCCATTCCTGATTTGCAAGTGGATTGGGTGGTGGAAGAAAATTTTGCTGAAATTCCGCGTTGGCACAGTGCTGTAAAGCAAGTCATTCCCGTTGCCATCCGACGTTGGCGCAAAAATTTATGCCAAGCTGCGACCAGAAATCAATGGAAAAACTACCGCACTTTATTGCAACAAACCGAATATGATGCCATCATTGACGCCCAAGGTTTGCTCAAAAGTGCTTGTTTAGTGACCTATTTTGCACGCGGTAAAAAATACGGTTACGACCGTCAATGCGCGCGCGAACCCCTCGCTGCCTTGTTTTATGATCACAAATTTTATATTGATTATCAACAACATGCGGTAGAGCGTATTCGTCAATTAGTTGCCCAAAGTTTAGCCTACCCTCTTCCCACCGTTCAAGGCGATTACCAAATTGCTTCGCATTTTGCTGCGCCAACGAGTGAAATTCCTTATGTGCTGTTTATTCATGCCACCACGCGCGCAGAAAAACATTGGACGGAGAGTGAATGGAAAAAATTAGCGCAAAAAATGACCGCACTTGGTTATCAAATTCGTCTGCCTTGGGGCAATGTGGCGGAAAAACAACGTGCTGAACACATTGCTGAGGGAATAGAAAGTGCGGTGGTTTTACCGCGACTTTCGCTTACGGAGCTTGCCGCGCAAATTGCCAACAGTGCAGCAGTGATTTCTGTGGATACCGGCTTGGCACACCTCAGCGCTGCCTTGGATAAAAAAATATTACCCTTTATGGCGCCACCGATCCGAAACTTATCGGTACCTATGGCAAAAATCAAATCTATATTCAAGAAAAACGGATGGATTTAATTCGCGCCGAACATGTGTTGACATATTTCACCTAAAAAAAATCCTATCATGTGATAGGATTTTTTATCTCAATTAAGCTTGTGCGACTTCATCTTGATCATGAGCCGAGGCTTTCAGGCGCGCAAAATAATCTTTGGTTTCACTCACAATCACATGGCGCAAGCCGATTAACGCAATTAAATTCGGGAATGCCATCAATCCGTTAACAATATCTGCCAAAATCCAAATTAATTCCAATTGAATAAAGGCGCCGCACCCGACCAACACAATAAAAATCAGGCGATAAATTTTAATGCCTTTGATACCTGCTAAATAAACGAAACAACGTTCCCCGTAATAACACCAGCCCAAAATGGTAGTAAAGGCGAAAAACAGCAAGCCAATGGTAACAATAGTAGCGCCAATATTACTGCCTAAGCCTTGTGAAAAAGCAAGATTGGTCATTGCCGCTCCCGCTACACCAGATTGCCAAGCTCCGGTTAACACCAACACAATACCGGTCATTGAGCAAACGATAATGGTATCTAAAAAAGTACCGGTCATGGAAATTAGCCCTTGGCGCACCGGTTCTTTGGTTTGCGCCGCTGCCGCCGCAATTGGCGCGCTACCTAAACCGGATTCATTGGAGAAAATCCCCCGTGCGACGCCTGATTGAATAGCTTTCATCACCGTAATCCCCAAAGCACCACCTAACGCGGCTTGCGGATCAAAGGCGCTATAAATAATCAATGACAACGCCGCCGGCACTTGTTGCCAATTAATGATGATAATCACCATGGAAATCGCCACGTAAAAGATCGCCATAAAAGGCACGATAATTGAGGAAACCACCGCAATGCGCTTGACACCGCCCAAAATAATCAACGCCACCAGCACAGTCATTATCGCCGCGCTCCAAACCACCGGTACACTAAAGGTATCGTGCATTGCATGCGTAATGGCTTGAATTTGTGGAAAGGTACCAATACCAAAAAACGCCACCAAAACACCAAACACCGCAAATAATTTTGCCAGCCAACGAATGCCCAGACCGTTTTCAATATAATACATTGGACCGCCAGCCATAAAACCTTGCTTATCTCGCACGCGATATTTCACTGCCAATAAACACTCGGCGTATTTAGTTGCCATGCCCAGCAATGCCACCAACCACATCCAAAAAATTGCCCCCGGTCCGCCGGCTTGAACCGCGGTTGCCACACCGACGATATTACCGGTACCAATGGTTGCCGCCAAAGCGGTACAAAGAGCGGCAAAGGCAGAAACATCCCCTTTTTTCGTGCCTTGTTCTTTTTTAAATAAATAGACCAGCGCGCGTGGCAAATGCACAATTTGCAGGAAACCTAAACGCAATGTTAAATAAAGCCCAGTACCGGATAACAAAATCAAAAGCGGTGGACCCCAAACAAAGGTATTAATTGATGACAAAATCGTTTCTAACGACATAGAAATTCCTCGTAAAAAATCAGCTTACAAGGAGGCGAAAAGATTCACGGAATAAAATAAAAAGGAATAGCACGCCCAAAACGCACTATATTCACGACTATCTCTTGCCCCTGTCCTTTTGCCTGAGCGTTTGAAAAACAGTGAAAAAAATCACCGCTCTTTTGCGCCTTCGGCGTCCGATTATGATTATTCATATCGGATCTCTCCAAGGGTTCGTCCAGTAACAGTCCTCGCAAAATTATTTGCACCTGAAAGATTTTACCTCGTCGGTGTAGAGTCAATTCTCTACTCTCCAGCTACCTTCATCCGAACATATTGACGAACGCCGATAGCGACGCTCGTCTGAAGTGTGAGCAATTTTAACAAGAGCCTTAGCGGAACTCAAGATAAAAGCGGACAAATAAGCCCTAATCAAACAAAAAGCAACCGGATTGGGTTGCTTTTTTTCAAGGCTGCAAAATAAAAAGGCTTATTCTTTACACAATAACGCGTTTTTTAACTCGCCCACGTCCGCGATTTTATAACGCCCGCCGATATAGGTAAATTTAAATCTGACTTGGCTATAGCCCAAATCAGCGATCACGTCCTCTTTATCTGGATAAAATTGGATCGGCACGGAATAATCGGGATCTTGACTGTCAAACATATAATCCGCTTGCAAACAGCTTTCTTCTTGTAATTGCATCATCTTAAAGGCATTTTTTAACACTGCATCCGCATGTTGTTCAATGACAAATAATGAATTATCGGTTTTCTTCACTTCCTCATACATCCGTTTGACCAATGCAATTTTCATGCTTTCCGCTTCCGCTGCCACTGAAGTGGAAAATGCCAATGCAAGTAAAGTACATCCCCATTTTTTCATCACTCCACCTCACCTTTAAATCAGCGATTTTCCCGTTCCCATTTTTTCGCAATATAGCTACACGTTGGGATCAATTTCAATTGTTTTTCGCGCACAAACGTCAACAACGCCTGATACAATTTATCTGCCACCCCTTGACCGCGCAGCACTTCGGAAACAAAAGTATGCGTTGCATTAATGGTTTGCGCATCTACAAAAAAATAGGTCAATTCAGCAATTTTACGCTGCTGCTCATCCACAATAAAAAATTCACCTTGGGTAGCATCATATTGATGTTGAATATCCATTAATGTCGGCTCCAATCTTCGCTAAAATTTTCATCCATCGCGAAATCCGCACTATCGCAAGGAATGGCTTTTTCTTCATTTGCCCATTCACCCAAATCAATCAATTGGCAACGTTTGCTGCAAAAAGGGCGATAGGGGCTTTCTTCCGACCATGTCACTGCTTTTTTACAAGTCGGGCAAGGCACGTCAAATATCTCATCAGTCATGATTATTTCCGCTCAATTGTAAATAAGATTGATGTAATTCTAGCACTTTTTGCTTTAATTGCGGCAAAGATTTGTGCAAATCACCCTCGTTATTAATCACATCATCTGCATAACGCAAACGTTCCTCGCGACTCACCTGAGATGCCATAATTTGGCGAATTAACTCCACCCGATTACTATCTCGTTGCGTTGCTCGCGTAATTTGTGTCGCCGGATCCACATCCACCACTAATACACGCTGGCAAAGTGCAGTCAATTTATTTTCAATTAACAAAGGCACCACCCACAACACATAAGGAGAATCCTGTTCTTGTAATTGGCGCAACATTTCCTCACGAATGGCAGGGTGCAGCAACGCGTTGAGCCATTGTTTTTCTGCCACATGATGAAACACGCGCTCGCGCAATGCCGCGCGATTTAGCTCCCCATTTTCCAATAAAATTTCCGAACCAAAATAAGCCACAATTTTTGCCAACAGCGGCGAACCTTTTGCCACTACCTCGCGCGCTACTACATCCGCGTCGATCACCGGTACACCAAGTTCAGCAAACAACTCCGCCACCGTACTTTTACCGCTGCCAATACCGCCGGTTAACCCCACAATATATGTCATCACAACCCTTATTTATGTTCTTGTTGAAACACAAATTTTGGCACAGTTACGCCAAGCTGTACAGATTCAGCAATAAAATTCCTCCACCGGCAAGACTTAAAAATGGACCAAACGCTACCCATTCAGGTCGCATACCGCGATAGCTTAAATAGCCCACATAAATTAACGCGCTCAAACAAGCGCCGAGAACCAACCAAGGCAATTGTACTATCGGTGTAACACCGCCCAACCCCAGCATTAGCCAATAATCACCGCGCCCCAACGCTTCACGCCGATAAACCCATTTTGCTGCATAATACAATCCATAAAATGCTAAAAATCCAAACGATGCGCCTTGCAAACTGGCAATTAAATCCACAGGAACGGCAACAAAATATGCACGTACAACCGCGCAAACAAACAATAATTGACATAATGTTGGTGAGATTAATTGGTAATAACCATCAATTATTGCCACACAAAATAACAGCGCCACATAGCTGCCCAACCACAATCCAGTAAAAGGATCAAAAAGCGATGCTAGCAAAACCAACAGCACGCCGAAACCCAAAATATAATAAAAAAAATGACCGCACTTTAAGGGTGTCAACGCACAATGGTCTGCCGCAAAGTGCGGTGGATTTTGCGGAAACATTTCACAAAAATTCAGCAAAACTTGCTCACTTAAGCGTGCAGAAAATCCACTCAAATAACGATACACCGCGTAACCGAGCGCGTTGCCATAAAACCAACAAATCACCAGCATCATTGAATTAACGACCCCATATTAAAAATCGGCAAATACATTCCCAACATAATGGCGCCAATAAGCCCGCCGATAATCAACATCAGCAAAGGCTCCAATAATTGCGCTAATAAATCCACCTGATGATCCAGTTGTTGTTGATAAGTATCGGCAATATGGCGCAACATTAGGGCAACTTTACCGCTATTTTCGCCTATTTTTAACATTTGTTGGGCCGGCATAGGAAACCAAACCGAACTCACCGATGCCGACAACGGATAACCTTGATTTACTCCATTTAACGTTTCCTTGATCCATTCCACCAGCAAAATATCGCCGCTTGGCGCCGGAGAGACTTGCCAACTTTTTTGCTGCGGTAAAAAGGATTGCAGTCCTTGCGTCAGCGCAATGCCTGCGCTCAACATCAAAGACAAACTGTGGCAAAAACCAATCAACCGGGAAAATTGCACCACTCGACAGATCACCGGCAGGTGCATCATCAATTTAGCTTTTTGCCGCTGCCATGATGGAGAATGAGCAAATTGGTAACGCAATAAGACGATTAATAGACCAAACAATATGGTTAATTGCCAAAAATAATCTTGCAACCCAGCAGAAATATGCAGCAAAATGGCGGTAAATGCCGGCAAATTGGCTTGATTTTCTGCATACATTTCAGCAAATTGCGGCACAATAAATATCAGCAACAACACGGTCAATATGAAAGAAATCGCTAATACCAACATGGGATAAAGTAGAATTTTTTGGATTTTACGCTGCAATGCCAAGGTTTGCGCTTTATGCTGCGCCAATTGTTCACAGACCAAGGGTAATTTTCCCGTCATCTCTCCCACTAAAATCAATTGGCGCTCTTGATCGTTTAAATAGCGTCCTTGGCGTTCCAAGGCTTGCGAAAAGGATAAACCAGTTTCCAAATCTAAAATCAACTGCTGCAACCATTGATACAACGTTGGTTGTGCACAGTTTTGCCATAAAATCTGCAGGCTGTCTTTTAAGGGAACCGCCGCATTTAGGAGCACGGAAAGTTGCATAAATAAATCAACAAGTTGCGCCTTTTTCGGCTTACTGCTCAATTGCCAATGTTGTTGTAATTTCACGTGCGCCAATCCGCGCTGAAACAAGCGATATTGTGCCTCGGTTTTATCTCGCGCCACAATCATCCCCTGTTGTTTTTGCTGTAATTTATTTTTCCCTGACCAAGCAAATAATTTTAAGTTAGCCATATGCTTTTCCCAACACGCGTTCCACCTCTGCCCAATCCGTTAACCCCTGTTGCACTTTTTCCTCTGCGCTTTGGCGTAAATCCGCAAAATCAGTCTGATAACCGCGTGCCTCAAGCGTTGGTTGTAAGAACTGATAAATACCAATCCGCCCTTGATACCCTTGAAAACAATCGCACAAATCGTCGGAAAAATGACCGCACTTTTGGCATTTTTTGCGAACCAAACGTTGGGCAATCACCAATAATAAGCTGTGTTCAATTTCATGGGATTGAATGCCTAATTGCTGTAAGCGAGAAAGGGCGGAGGGTGCGTCATTAGTATGCAAAGTGGACAACACTAAATGCCCAGTTTGCGCCGCGCGCAACGCCATGGCTGCACTGTCTTCATCACGAATTTCGCCAAGCATAATAATATCCGGGTCTTGGCGCAAAAAGGTTCGTAACAGGCGGCTGAAATCCAAACCAATGGCTAAATTGACTTGCGTTTGCATAATCCCTTCCAACGCAATTTCAATCGGATCTTCAGCGGTTAAAATATGTTTATCGCGGCTATTGAGATGCTGAAGGGCGGTATAAAGTGAAATACTTTTCCCGCTACCGGTAGGACCGGTCACCAAAATCAAACCTTGCGGTTGACTTAATGCATTCACAACGCATTGTTGTTGCCATGCATTCATACCAAGTTCCGCAAAACTGAAATGCACCGGTTTATTTTGCTGCAAACGCAATACAGCTTTTTCACCAAAATAAGTGGGTAAAGTGGATAAACGAAAATCCAAACGATCTGAAAAAGTGGTTTTAAACTGGAAACGTCCGTCTTGCGGTAGGCGTGTTTCGCTAATATCCAATTTTGCCAACAATTTCAAACGGGAAATTAAACGCGCAGCCAAGTTGAGGGCAAGTTTCGGTTGCGGCTGTAGCACGCCATCAATGCGAAAACGGATTTGTAAATGATGAGCTTGCGGTTCCAAATGAATATCGGAGGCTTGCCATTTCACCGCTTGTTCAAAAAGATGCGACAACAGGCGAATAACCGGTTCATCGCTGCCGGTTTCCGTTTCCATCTCAGATACTTCAGGCGCCTGATAGCTTACCTGTGGCGTTTCTTCTACGCTAAACTGCGGCGGCGAAAGCTGTTGTAGTAATGCTTTCAGATCGGTATTGGACAATAATACCGGCTCGACCATTTTTCCTCTAAGAAACGCAAAGGTTTCGCAAGCAGCAAGATTATTTAAACTGTCCACACCGAGCCACAAAGTTTGCGCATCTTGACGTAAAGGCAAAGCAAAATAACGCAATAACAAGGTTTGTTGCTGTTGATTTTGCTGCCATAAATGCGGTGCAATTTGGAAACATTCTCCGTTTTCCGCCACCACCATTGGCACATTTT
The DNA here is from genome assembly GCA_900637275.1 of [Pasteurella] aerogenes. Classification (NCBI taxonomy): domain Bacteria; kingdom Pseudomonadati; phylum Pseudomonadota; class Gammaproteobacteria; order Pasteurellales; family Pasteurellaceae; species [Pasteurella] aerogenes. The sequence continues at coordinate 2,098,798 of LR134362.1, read as the reverse complement.
CAAGCGGCATGATATTCGGTTCTGCCATATTTGCCTCTAATTGCTACAATAACCGGCGGGAAATAGTTCATCATTAGAAAAGCAATTCACGCTCCAGACAACACCATCTAACGCATCGCCTGAGGAGGTTAACGAATAGCTTATATTTTCCAACGCGCCTTTACCCTCCACCGTAATCACACCGGCTTGTACATTGACGGATTTAATATATTTACCGCGTTCGCCACTATTTTGTTGAATACCGTTGGAACCCGCGCTGCAATTTTTATTGTCGCCATTGTTATAAATACAAAGCTCCACTTCCGAACGATAAGGCGCGGAGGCTTGTAATAATTCAGACATTGCCGCTTTTTTGGTGTAATTTTGATACGATGGAATGGCAATAGTGGCTAAAATGGCAACAATCGCGATCACGATCATCAATTCCACCAAGGTAAATCCTTTATACCAACCTTGATGAACAAATAACCTATGAGCCGGTGTTTTTGCGTTAACGAAAGTGCGGTGTAAATTTTTCATCTTTTTTCCTTTTCTTGCTAGATAATCAATGCCAAAATGACAACCGTTAGTGTGCAAAGAAAAGTATGGAAACGCGAAAAGATCGGGCGATTTTTTCGATACAGATCGCAAAAATAAATTTTATACAACAAAAAACAATCTCAAAATGAAGAACGAAATAAAAATTGAAAACGGATGGCTCCTTGACGAGCGAAAAATCCTATCGCCGCACTATGATTTAAGACCATCCGACACGGAAATTTCCTTGCTGGTGATCCACTATATCAGTCTACCGCCGGAGCAATTTGGCGGCGGTTATATTGACGATTTTTTTCAAGGTCAACTGGATCCTACCGCGCACCCGTATTTTCAAGAAATTTACCAAATCCGCGTGTCCGCTCATTGTTTAATTGATCGCCAAGGGCAAATCACACAATATGTCAGTTTTAATGATCGAGCTTGGCACGCCGGATTATCTTGTTTCCAAGGGCGGGAAAAATGCAACGATTTTTCCATTGGCATCGAATTAGAGGGCAGCAATGAGCAACCCTTTACACCCGCGCAATATAGCGCATTAATTCGCTTAAGCAAAAGCCTAATGAAGGCTTACCCACATATCCGTAAAGATCGCATTGTCGGACATTGCGATATTTCGCCGGGTAGAAAAATCGATCCCGGTCAATATTTTGATTGGCAAAGCTATTTAGCGACGTTGTAAAATAAACGCTGGAAATCATAAAATAAGGCAATTTTGATGAACTTATCCCTAAAAGTGCGGTCTAATTTCTGTGCAAAATGATAGGATTAATTGTCAAAATCTATTGATCTTATTTTTAATTATGCTATAACTGACGTAAACTTTATTCTTACTAAGAAGGAAAATGATGAACAAAGAACAGGCTATGATGTTGGTTCCTCAAGGCAGCTTAGAGGGTTATATCCGAGCCGCAAATGAATATCCGATGCTAAGTGCAGAGGAAGAAAAGGAATTGGCAGAGCGTTTGTACTATCAAGAAGATTTGGAAGCAGCAAAACAGCTGATCCTGTCTCATCTTCGCTTTGTCATTCATGTGGCGCGCGGATATTCCGGTTATGGTTTGCCGCAAGCGGACTTAATTCAAGAGGGGAATATCGGTTTAATGAAAGCGGTTAAACGTTTCAATCCGGAAGTGGGTGTACGTTTGGTTTCTTTCGCGGTACATTGGATCAAAGCGGAAATTCATGAATACGTATTGCGTAACTGGCGTATTGTGAAAGTGGCGACCACCAAAGCACAACGTAAATTGTTCTTCAATTTGCGTAAAACCAAACAGCGTTTAGGCTGGTTTAATGAAAATGAAGTGGATATGGTGGCGCAAGAATTAGGCGTTTCCAAAGAAGACGTGATTGAAATGGAAAGCCGCATGACCGGTTCCGATGTTGGTTTTGATTTACCAAATGATGACCACGACGAAGAAAGCTACGTGCCGGCACGCTATTTGGAAGACAAAAGCTCAAATTTTGCCGCCGAATTAGAAAGCGAAAATTACGAAAGCCAAGCGGCTGACCAACTTAGCGTTGCATTGGATGCCTTAGATGAACGCAGCCAAGATATTATCAAAGCCCGCTGGTTGGATGATAATAAAGCCACGTTGCAAGATTTAGCGGCAAAATACAATATTTCCGCAGAGCGTGTGCGCCAATTGGAAACTAACGCGCTAAAAAAATTAAAAAGTGCGGTTAATTTTTAATAAATTTTCTATCAATTCAAATATATTATGAAAAGGTGATCATCATTGATCACCTTTTTTTATCCCATCCCCGCAGAACACAATATCTAGCCAATAAATAAAAATTAATACCCCTCAACATTATTAATAATTAGTTGATAGTTAATTTATTTTTTAGCTATTGTTATATTTAAGTTAAAAATTATAATAAATCCATCTTCAGCAGCAAAGCAGTTGTGAGAAGAAAAAATTTACAGATACAGATTACATTTTAGGAGACAGATTATGAAAACTTTAGCCAAAACTTTCGCATTAGCCCTTTTCGCCGGCGTCCTATCAACCAACGTGATGGCGGCTCAAAGCAGCAATGATTACGCTACTTATTCCAGCCAATTAAAAGCGAATTTAGCCGCATTGCAACACACCCAAGATACTGCACAATTCCAACGTTTAGTCAACGAAACATTAGATCTTGCAATTAATGCAAAAAATACTGTTGGTCAAACCTTTACTGACAGAATGGATGCCAGCGATAATGCGATGGAACAACAACGCATCAACTATCAAGAATGGAAATTAGCAAAATTAATTAATTCGTTAGAATCTGCATCAAGCAAAATCAACTTGACTAGCATGAAAGGAACCGTGTTATTTAACGCGATTTAATTCTCTTACAGCAAATTATCGATGTCTCAAGGATGAGGCTCGATATCCTTAATCAATTAAACTCACAAAAATAAAACCGCCCCAAGGTTGAAACAATAACGTAAGGGGCGGTTTTTTATGTCTATTCCATTAAGCAAATAAAGGCGAAAACCATTGATCTAATTTCTGCGCAAGGCGGTCAATGCCGATTTTATTTTGCGCGGAAAAAGCTTCCACTTGAACATCACCTTGAAACGGTAAAATCGCCTCACGTACCATTTTTATCTGCTTACTTCTGGCACTTTGGCTTAGTTTATCAGCTTTAGTGAGCAATATTAAGATGGGCAATTGTGACGCCACTGCCCATTCAATCATCTGCTGGTCAAGATCTTTTAATGGATGGCGAATATCCATCAACACCACCACACCCGCTAAACATTCGCGTTTTTGCAAATATTCGCCTAACGATTTTTGCCACTCGATCTTCATCTGTTCCGGCACCGCGGCATAACCATAGCCCGGTAAATCCACCAACTTACACTGAGGCTCGACCTCAAACAAATTAATTAATTGCGTTCGTCCCGGCGTTTTTGAGGTTCGCGCCAGATTTTTTTGATTCGTCAACGCATTTAACGCTGTTGATTTGCCCGCATTAGAACGCCCAGCAAAAGCAATTTCAATCCCACTGTCTTCTGGTAAGACACGAATATTCGGCGCACTCGTTAAAAAATGGGTTTTATGATAATTCAATTTAATTTCTATCATTATTTTCTTTTTCTAAAGTAAATTTACAGCATCCTGATAACCCAACTGACGCCAGGCTTCATAAACCGTCACCGCCACCGCATTGGACAAATTCATACTGCGACTATTCGCAGTCATCGGGATACGAATTTTTTGCTCCAATGGCATCGTATCTAAAATCGACATCGGAATACCGCGCGTTTCCGGACCAAACATCAAATAATCACCCAACGCGAACTGCACTTGACTATGCGCCGGTCCGCCTTTTGTGGTTAAGGCAAATAAACGTTTTGGATTTTCACTTTGTAAAAAAGCATCAAACGTTTTGTGCTTTTTGATTTCGGCGAATTCGTGATAATCTAGCCCGGAACGACGCAATCTTTTGTCATCCCAAGTAAACCCCAACGGTTCAATTAAATGTAAACGAAACCCGGTATTCGCACATAATCGAATAATATTTCCGGTATTTTGCGGAATTTCCGGCTCATATAGCACAATATCTAACATAATTTTCTCTGCAATCAATAAGTGGCACAAATTTTACCGCCTAGCGCCAAAATAGCAAGCCACAAATCACCCAAAACATCCCAAAAAAACCACCGCACTTTTCATTTTTTATCCCCCGTTTTCGCCGCCGAAGCGACTTACCATTTCTAGGAAAATTTGTCGTGTTTGAGCTTGCAGCGCAAGCGAGTTTCAAATTTTCCGTCAAAGAAATGGTAACCAAGCGTAGGGAAAAGGTGAAACCGGGTTGCCTTTCTTTTGGTTACTTTTCTTTGGCAACGCAAAGAAAAGTAACAGATCAAAAAGTGCGGTCATTTTTTATTCATTTTTCCGATAAAAAACACAACCACAAGCTAATCCAGCATTTAATACAATTTATTGATTTTAAAGTTCATTATCCACGCCCCGTTTTCGCCGCCGAAGCGACTTACCATTTCTAGGAAAATTTGTCGTGTTTGAGCTTGCAGCGCAAGCGAGTTTCAAATTTTCCGTCAAAGAAATGGTAACCAAGCGTAGGGAAAAGGTGAAACCGGGTTGCCTTTCTTTTGGTTACTTTTCTTTGGCAACGCAAAGAAAAGTAACAGATCAAAAAGTGCGGTCATTTTTTATTCATTTTTCCGATAAAAAACACAACCACAAGCTAATCCAGCATTTAATACAATTTATTGATTTTAAAGTTCATTATCCACGCCCCGTTTTCACCGCCGAAGCGACTTACCATTTCTAGGAAAATTTGTCCTGTTTGAGCTTGCAACGCAAGCGAGTTTCAAATTTTCCGTTAAAGAAATGGTAACCAAGCGCAGGGAAAAGGTGAAACCGGGTTGCCTTTCTTTTGGTTACTTTTCTTTTGGCAACGCAAAGAAAAGTAACAAACAAAGTGGATATTCAGCGCTAACGATTAATAAAAAACGTTATAAAATTGCGACGACACAAAGAAAAATAATTAACAATAAAAACCTCCCCAAAAACCACCGCACTTTTCATTTTTTTATCCCCCGTTTTCACCGCCGAAGCGACTTACCATTTCTAGGAAAATTTGTCCTGTTTGAGCTTGCAACGCAAGCGAGTTTCAAATTTTCCGTCAAAGAAATGGTAACCAAGCGCAGGGAAAAGGTGAAATCGGGTTGCCTTTCTTTTGGTTACTTTTCTTTGGCAACGCAAAGAAAAGTGACAAATAAAAATTATTAACCATATAGCATAACACTTTTTAACACTTGCTATTTATTCAATAAAGGTATAGTGTATGCCACATTTATATGTAGCAAATAATATACATTATCGCCTAAATTAACATGGAGTAAAATCAATATGATTAGCAAAGAGTTTGATTTAAAACGTCAGGGAAAAATTGCTCGTTTAACCAATGAAACCTTTAAATTTGATCCTAGAGTAAAAGATGGTTGGTTTTCTGCGGTTTATTTTTTAAAAACGATGGAAATTATTAAACAACATCGTCCAAAGAAAATCGTCACAATGCAATTCTTTCAGAAGAAAGAGGCGGTATTGTGTGGCGTGGATGAAGCGATTGCCTTGCTACATACCTTTGCAGTGGATCCGCAGAATTTAAAAATTTGGGCGTTAAATGATGGCGATAAAATCAAACCATTTGAAACCGTGTTGATGATCGAAGGATTTTATGAAGATTTTGGTTATTTAGAAGGAATTATCGACGGTGTGTTAGCACGTCGCACCTCTGTGGCAACCAATGTTTATAATGTCGTTGAGGCAGCGGGCAGTAAACCGATTATTTTTATGGGCGATCGTGACGACCATTTTTCTCAACAAGCAGGTGATGGATATTCGGCGTATATTGGTGGCGCGGCGGCACAAGCAACGCATGCCATGAATGAATGGTGGGGAAAAGAAGGCGTTGGTACCATGCCACACGCTTTAATCCAATTGCATGATGGGGATTTGATTAAAGCGTGCGAAGCCTATTTAGCAACCTATCCGCAAGATAATTTAGTGGCACTGGTAGATTATAATAATGATGTAATTACTGATAGTTTAAAAGTAGCACGTCATTTTGGCGATCGGTTGTATGGTGTTCGGGTGGATACTTCCGCCAATATGGTGGATCAATATTTTTTACGCAATCAACATGAATTTGGACAAGAAGATTTACGCGGAACCAATGTTTGTTTAATTCAACGTTTACGTGAACATTTGGATGCGGAGGGTTTTGAACGCGTGAAAATTATCGTCAGTGGCGGTTTTGATGCTGCCAAAATTCGTCAATTTGAACAACGCCATGCGCCAGTGGACAGTTATGGTGTCGGTTCTAGTTTGTTGAAAGTGAATATCGGATTTACCGGAGATTGTGTACGTTTAGAGGGAAAAGAGCAAGCCAAACAAGGGCGACATTATCGTTTTAATGATCGTTTAAGTGCGGTCGAATTTAAATAAATTTTGCCTAAACTTGATAGAAATGGAAATTAATATGCGCAACTTTCGACAAGTTTTAGCCCAACGTAATATTGAATTTAGCGTTCGTCGTTATGCGATTGAGGCGATGAATTTTATGGCATTGGGATTATTCAGCTCGCTAATTATTGGGTTAATTTTAAAAAATATCGGTAATGGATTGGCGTTGCCTTGGTTGGTGGAGTTAGGTGGTCAAGCGCAATCTTTTATGGGTGCAGCAATTGGTGTTGGCGTGTCTTATGCGCTGAAAGCCCCTCCGTTGGTGTTATTAAGTAGCCTGACGGTAGGCATGATAGGGGCATCTTTGGGTGGACCTATTGGCTGTTTTGTATCAGTAGCCATCGGCACCGAGTTAGGAAAATTAGTACATAAAACCACGCCGGTAGATATTTTAGTTACGCCAGCGACAACTTTAATTGGTGGCATGGCAGCGGCATACTTGATCGGTCCATTTTTGTCCGTATTGATGCAAGAAACCGGCGCGTTAGTGATGTGGGCAGTAGAATTACAACCTATTCCTATGAGCATTGTGGTGTCAGTATTAATGGGCATGATTTTAACTTTACCCATCTCCAGCGCTGCCATCGCGGTCACTCTGTCTCTCAGCGGATTGGCTGCCGGCGCGGCAACGATTGGCTGCTGTGCGCAAATGGTCGGATTTGCGGTAATGAGTTTTCGCGAAAACCGCTGGGCGGGCTTGCTAAGCCAAGGCTTGGGAACCAGTATGCTGCAAATGCCAAATATTGTAAAAAATCCTAAAATTTGGATCCCACCGACATTAGCCGGTGCAATTATCGCGCCTTTTGCCACCGTAATTTTTCAAATGCAAAATATTCCATCCGGCGCCGGCATGGGAACCAGCGGTTTAGTAGGACAAATTGGCACCATTGAAGCCATGGGCAATTCGTCATTAATTTGGTTAACCATTGGGTTGTTACATTTTATTTTGCCAGCAATATTAACGCTGATCATTGCTTATATTCTGCGCAAAAAAGGATGGATTAACGCCGGTGATTTAAAATTAGAAATGTAATTTGAGGTAACTAATGGAAAAATACGTGAATTATCTAGTGCAATGGCTTAACGAACAGCGAGAAAATTATGGCGCACAAGGTTTTGTGGTCGGAATTAGCGGCGGCATCGACTCCGCCGTCGTCACGCATTTATTAACCCAATGCAACGCGCCGGTACAAGGCATTATTCTGCCCTCAGAAACCACCTCGGCGCAGGATATTGCTGATGCTTATGCGGTTGCAGAAAGCGCCGGATGTCCAGTCATGGAACTACCGATTATCGAAACCTACCGCACTTTTATGCAAACCATGCAACCGTTATTTAATGACCAAGCGGAGAGACAAAATGTCATTGCCGGCAATGTACAAGCTCGTTTGCGCATGATTTCATTATATGCCTACGCGCAAAGCCACAACGCCATTGTAGTCGGAACTGATAATGCTGCAGAATGGCACACCGGTTATTTTACTAAATTTGGTGATGGTGGCGTGGATGTCGCGCCCTTATTAAAATTACGCAAAGAACAGGTTTACCAATTAGCAAAAGTACTTAATGTACCGCAATCTGTATTGGATAAATCCCCAAGCGCCGGATTATGGCAAGGTCAAACCGACGAAGCAGAAATGGGCGTCAGCTATGCGGAAATTGATGCGTTCCTACGCGGCGAACCAGTCTCTGCCCAAGCCTTAAAACAAATTGAATTTTGGCACAACCGTTCCCACCACAAACGCCGCCTCCCACCAAGCGCGCATTCAATAGAGGAGTATATTTCCACTGAATAATTAAAATTCTCTGTTACTTTTCATTTTTTTATCCCCGTTTTCACCGCCGAAGCGACTTACCATTTCTAGGAAAATTTGTCGTGTTTGAGCTTGCAACGCAAGTGAATTTCAAATTTTCCGTCAAAGAAATGGTAACCAAGCGTAGGGAAAAGGTGAAACCGGGTTGCCTTTCTTTTGGTTACTTTTCTTTGGCAAAGCAAAGAAAAGTAACAAAATGGATATTCAGCACCAGTGATTAATAAAAAAACATCATAAAAGTGCGACGACAACACAAAGCAAAACAACCCATCATAAAAATCTCCCCAAAAATCACCGCACTTTTCATTTTTTTATCCCCGTTTTCACCGCCGAAGCGACTTACCATTTCTAGGAAAATTTGTCGTGTTTGAGCTTGCAGCGCAAGCGAGTTTCAAATTTTCCGTCAAAGAAATGGTAACCAAGCGTAGGGAAAAGGTGAAATCGGGTTGCCTTTCTTTTGGTCACTTTTCTTTGGCAAAGCAAAGAAAAGTGACAAACAAAATGAATATTCAGCGCCAGTGATTAATAAAAAACATCATCCCAGTTTTACAACAACGCAAAACAACTCATCATAAAAACCTCCCCAAAAAACCACCGCACTTTTCATTTTTTATCCCCCGTTTTCACCGCCGAAGCGACTTACCATTTCTAGGAAAATTTGTCGTGTTTGAGCTTGCAACGCAAGCGAGTTTCAAATTTTCCGTTAAGGAAATGGTAACCAAGCGCAGGAAAAAGGTGAAACCGGGTTGCCTTTCTTTTGGTTACTTTTCTTTGGCAAAGCAAAGAAAAGTGACAAATAAAGGAAAATAACAAATAAAGAATAGTAACAAATAAAGAATAGTAACAAATAAAGTGCGGTCATTTTTAATCTATTTTTTAGTACAAAAAAAACAGCTTCCCATTAAGGAAGCTGTTTTTATTTAAGCTCGGTAACTAATGATTACCATTGGTAACCAATACCTACACCACCACCAATATCACCTTGGCTGTTGGCGTTACCTTGAAGTTTCAAGATAAGTTTACCGTTGTCAGAGGCACGGGAGTAACCCACTGCAAAGGCATTTTCGCCTTTGAATGTACCAGCCGCAGCCGCTACCATGGATTTACCCGGGATATAAACTTGCGGTAAGGTTGCTGCCGCATTTGAACCGGCAATACCTGCACGTAAATCTTTATCCACTTTATTGATACGGTTATGTACGCCGCCAATTTCATCTTTCAATTGACCTACGTTAACCGCATCATTTTTGTCAACACCTTTCGCAACATTGGTAATTTTGGTTGGTGAACCATCTGCTTTTGACACTTTAATGTTATCACCATCCGCACCAATCTTAGGTCCGTTATCACCGCCCACTTGTACAGAAGTAAAGGTTGGGTTCATTGAAGTTGCAATGCTAACCTTACCTGCATCTTGGATGATGCTAATGTTTTTACCTGCATCAAGCGTGACCGTTTTACCCGGATTGATCAAGGTTTTGCTTGTACCAGAAACTTCGCCACCTTTAGATTTAGAAGTTGTCAATGTAAAGCCGCTGTTATTGATCGCTTCCGCTACGTTTTGTACCGTGGCAACTTTATTTAAACCAGCATCATTGATCGCATTTTGTGCATCAAATACCGCTGCTTTAGCCGCATTTTTCACTGCTTCCGGTGCATTCGCTGGTAAGCCTGCCAATGTTATTTCTGCATCTTTAAGCGCTTGCGTTAATTCTGCCGCTTTTGCCGGCGGAACAACACCATTGATCGTACCGTCGTTATTTGCAGTTAATGTACCCGTATCAATATCTACTTTCACGGTAGAAGTCGCGCCATCACTTTCAACAACTGCTTTAGTACCTTGACCGTCAACAAAGTTTACAGTGTCATACGGTTTAACAAAGTCTTTCGCTGCGCCATTGTTTTGTAAATTCCAACCGGAATTCAATACATCACCTAAAGTCGCCGCATTGCTACCTGATTTGTTAGCAATATCTTGCGCATCTTGTGCGGAAATCGGTGCCTCTGTTGTGACCGGAACCGGTTTACCGTTCGCATCCGTTGTCGGAACGCTTGTGGTGTTTGGCAACGTTGACGTTAAGTTAGCAATAACGTTATTCCCTTCCGGTGTAGTACCGATAGTGATTGGGTTGTTCACTGTCGTTGAGCCATCTGGGTTAGTAACCGTTGTACCGCCAATTGATGTACTGTTAAAGTTGACATCATCTTTTGTCGCGTAAGTATAAGAAATCACATCTTTACCCGCCGCATCTTTAGTAACCGTTTGTGTTACGGTCATATTTTTGCCAGCTTCAAAGTTTACGATCTCACCTGGGTTGACCACAGTTTCATTTGCGCCGCCAGTTGCAGTGGTAGAGTTTGTTCTCCAACCTGAACCGTTAATCGCATCTGCCACATTTTGTGCTGTTGCCACTTGGTTACCCGCATTGTTGATCACATTTTGGGCATCTTTCACTGCTTGTTCCGCTGCTGCTTTTTGATCAGGCGTTGCATCTGCCGGAAGATTTTTTAACGCATCTTCTGCTGCTTTTAACGCATCTGTCATATCTGAAGTTACCGGACCAGTTACCGTACCGTTATCTTCAGCGGTAATATCACCCGTTTTCACTTCAACTTTGATGCCATCCGGGGTTTCTGTCACGGTTGTAGTATTACCATTAACGATATTTACAGGACCTGTTACGTTTTCGCCATTTACTTGAGCCGGTGTAGAGACAGCTGTAATTTGGCTGGTAACTGGTGTTGTTACTTTATCGCCAGAACCATCTTTTGCGGTATTGTAAGAACCATCCGGTTGTTTATATACCGTTACAGGTTTGCCATCAGCACCAGTTGTCACATAAGTTAACTGCGTGGTTTTACCGTCAACGTTCACATTGTAAGTTACGTTGCTGGTTTTGCCATCGGCAGAAACAGTGACATTCGCAGTCGTACCCTCACCGTTCACAAAGTTAACGGTGTCATATGGTTTCACGAAATCACGATCGCCACCGTTTTCTTTCAAGTTCCAACCGGCATTAAGAATATCGCCCACAGTCGCTGCATTGTTATACATATCAGCAGCGTCTGCTGGTGTTGGACCGGTTTGTGATTTAGTCGGTGTTGTTTGCGCGGTTGTCGTTGGTTTACCATCATCACCGATCACCATATCGCCTTTGTTGTAAGTTGGCGCTAAGTTACCCGTGATATTCGCAATAACGTTATTCCCCTCCGGTGTAGTACCAATAGTGATTGGGTTGTTTACTGTCGTTGAGCCATCTGGGTTAGTAACCGTTGTACCGCCAATTGATGTGCTGTTAAAGTTCACATCTTTCTTGGTCTCTACGGTATACTTCAAGCCATCTTTGGTGATCTTGATGTTATCACCTGCGATCATCGTCACGGTATCGCCCGGATTAACCAATGCATCACCGCCTTTATCTTCAGATTCGCCTGTACCTGTTTTATCAACAGCCGCATTCCAACCTGAACCATTGATCGCATCAGCCACATTTTGTGCTGTTGCCACTTGGCTACCCGCATTGTTGATTACATCTTGGGCATCTTTCACTGCTTGTTCCGCTGCTGCTTTTTGATCAGGCGTTGCATCTGCCGGAAGATTTGCTAACGCATCTTCTGCTGCTTTTAACGCATCTGTCATATCTGAAGTTACCGGACCGGTTACTGTACCATTCGTTTCCGGAGTAATTTCAGCGGTATTAACATCCACAGTAATATTATTGCCATCCACTTTTACAGTTGTGGTCGGCGTATCAACAAAGTTAACTGTACCTGCATTGTCGCCATCTTCATTGGCGGTAAAGGTTGGCGAAATCGCAGAAACTTGAGAACCTGTAATATCTTCAGCTTTTACAGGGCTGCCTGAACCATCACGTGCAGTATTGTATGTACCATCTTCCTGTAGATAAACAGTATTACCATTGGCATCTTTATACGTAATCTCGGTCGTTTTACCGTCAACCTTCACATGGTAAGTTACGTTGCTGGTTTTGCCATCGGCAGAAACAGTGACATTCGCGGTTGTACCGGTACCGTTAACAAAGTTAACTGTGTCATATGGTTTCACGAAATCACGCGCACCACCATTTTCTTGTAAGTTCCAACCTGCATTTAATACATCGCCTAATGTCGCTGCATTCGTTGTGGTGATGTTACTTGGTAAAGTTCCATTTGTTTTATTATCAGGCAATGTTGTAGTTAAATTACTAATGACATTGGTGCCATTTACCGTACCAATCGTGATTGGGTTGTTGATCACTGTCGTCACATCAGCTGGATCGACGATATTACCTGCTTCATCGGTATAAGTACCGTCAGGGTTTTTGGTCAATTTGTTGCCTGCTGCATCAGTGTAGGTTGGCGTGCCACCAATCACAGTGCTATTAAACACTGGATTTTCAGACATTTGAATCTGTACACCTTTATCATCCACGATGGTTTGGATGTTCTTGGCACTATAAGCACCTGCAGTCGCTGCATCAGTGTTACGAGCTGAAATTACTGCATTTGCTGCACCTTCAATGCTGAAAGTATCACCAAGCTGTACTTGCTTACCATCTTCAGCAGCAAATAGCTCAGCAGTTGGATCATTTGGATCCATGACAGCCTTGTCAATGTTTTTGTTTGCAGTTACAGTGAATGGCTTAGCGGCTTGTTCAGCGACATAGTATAGCTGTGAACCGTTAATCGCATCTGTCGAAGTCTTAGAGATTTCACCCGCTGCGACGTTTTGAACACGACGCTCAGCACCTGCTGCACCTACAGTGACAACACCTTTTGCTTTTGCACCTGCAAAGCCACCGTAAGTTACACCGCCAACTTTAGCATCAGCTACAGTACCAGTATTACCTGCAGAAGTCGTTGTACCTGCTACACCTTCTGTATCTAGATTTTGGCTACCAACTGCTGCACCAACGGTTGCAGTACTGTCATTACCTAGATAAACAGCATTCTCAACAGTGCCTAAACAGTGCCTAGTAGAGTGGCATTATCATCTTTTAGACCGATACCGCTACCCACAACATATGTATTAGTTGTATTTACATAGTTGTAGTTACCCATCACTTTTGAGTTATCAACAGCTTCGGTAGTGGTTAGACCTGCACTGGTGTCAAGACGACCATCAGCAGTATATGTACCCGTTGCACCGATTTGGTTGTTGTTACCTAGAATAGTGACATTGTTTGAAGTTGCACCGATCGCATTATGGTTACCAGTAGAATAACCACCTGTACCAGCTAGATATGAAGGGTCACCAAATGCACCTGAATGGTCGCCAGTGACGATGTTGCCAGTACCAATAGAGATAGACTCATTACCCAGGGCTTGGGCACCTGTGCCGATTGCAATCGCATCTTTACCTGCTGATGCAGCGATTGTTGCCTCAGCTGCTGCAATTTGTGCTTTCAGGTCAGCAATAGTTGCTTGATCTTGCTTTCCTGAGTATTGATCTTGGAGCTGTCTATATAGCGATGTCAGCTGTGCTGTCTGTGCTGTAGTAGCACCAGCAATTGCACCAGTACCCATTGCGATCGATCTTAATGTTGAAGCAGATGCATTGGTACCAATTGCTGTTGAGTTCTCACCATATGCAAATGCACGATAGCCCATCGCATTTGAAGCATCACCATGTGCACGAGATAAGCGAGCGGCTGCAAAAGCACTGTCACCAAATGCACGAGCACCTGCACCGATAGCGGTAGCATTCGAATCAGTTGCCGCTGAACCATAGCCAATCGCCGTAGAATTAACACCTAAAGCTCGTGAATGATGCCCCATAGTGGTTGCATTGGTGGTATTTGCCACCGCTACATAACCAATAGCGATAGATTTGTCACCCGTTGCAGCAGAACCAGAACCAATCGCAGTTGAATCGCCACCATTTGCCAATGACAATGCACCGATTGCAGTATCGCGCAGATTATTAGCATTCGCACCGCGACCAAGTGCAAGAGCACTTTCTGCCGTTGCATTTGCTTCAAAGCCTGCCGCTACCGTATAGTGACCACTACCGATCGCTTTGGTACCTAGTACAGTTGCATTCTGACCATCTGCAGTCGCCACTTGACCAAATGCTACAGAGCCTGCGTTTGCATAAGCATGGTCACCCACTGCAGTTGCTGCACCTAGTGGCATAGTCTCGCCATTCTTAGCAGTAACAAGAACTGGTTTCATTACACCATTTGCATCTTCACTGTATGCAGCCACACCTTGTGCATAGGTTGCATTACCGATAGCGATTACGCCCGGTGCATTACCTGCCATTACATCAACGATAGTATCACGACCAATGGCAATCGCACCAGATGCACCATATTTAGGCTGTCCTTTGATTTGGCTGTTGATACCCATTGCGATACCGCCATCATAGGCAACAGTGTTACTACCTAGAGAGATTGCACCGCCTTTGGTTACATTGATATCACTACCGCCGACTGCAGTTGAGTTATAACCGTATGCGATGCCATAAGTAGACGTTGCGGTAGATTTCACACCTGCGGTGGTAGAGTATAGACCCTGAGCACCTGCTGCTTCGGTGATGTTACCGATGTTTTCTACTTTATCACCAGTATTGGCGTTAGTACCGTTGTTGGTGTGGAAATAGATTTGACCAACTTGATCACCTAATACTTGTAATGCGGAATAAAGTTGTGAACCGTTAATACCATCAGTAGAATTGGCATCAATTGCACCTGCTGCGACATTTTTTAGCTGACGCTCAGCACCCACTGCACCGATAGAGACATATTTACCTGAATCTACCGGTTGACCTTTGAAACCGGAATACACTAAATCAACACCTGCAGTAGTTCTTACAGTCGCGTTTAAAACGGACGCAACAGCATGTGATGCACCTGTCGTACCGACAACACCTGATGAGCCATCACCTAGGACAACTGAGCCTGCTGTGCTGACATTCTTAATATTTGAACCAAGTGCAACGGTCTTAACGCCTGATACGCTGGTATCGGTACCGAATGCGATTGATGAGTCAGCACCTGCTACAACTGTAGAGTTTGTACCAACTGCAACAGCGTTAGTCGCATAAGAAGTTGCATTACCACCGTAAGCTAGCGCATCAGCTGCTGATGCAATTGCTTTCGCACCTACTGCGGTTGAGTTATTACCATTAGCTAATGCGTTATAGCCTATTGCTGTCGCATTAACTGCAATCGCTTTTGAACCTGTACCAATAGCCGTTGTATAGTCACGCTCTGCCACTGCACCCGCAGCAATCGCTACACCCCCTTTAGTCGTGAAGTTAGCCTTCGCTGTCAAGTTAGCGTCTGTTGCCAATGTCTGTGCGCCAACACGCGCCCCCGTACCGATAGCGGTACCCAACTGAGCACCTGCTTCAACAAATGCTGATGTACCGATGGCAGTACCAAACAGTTCATTTGAGTGGGCCTTTTGACCAATAGCAACCGAACCATCCTTAGCATAGGTCGTTTCGTACCATGGGCCATTTTGGTTACTAGCAAGATCAGCACCAGTAATACCCTTATATGTCTCTCTATTCGCTACACTAACCGCATCATCTGTTTTATCGCCAGCGATTGTACCCATGTCATTACCACCGATAGCCACCGACGAATGACCTGCAACAACCTGCGCACCGATAGCGATGGACTGATCACCAATCGCACGAGAGTCAACACCAATTGCTGTTGCTTCACTTGAATTTAGGTTAGCAACTGTTGCACCACTGGCATCAATGATACCAGAGCGATACATCAAGCGACCTGCAGTAAGCTTTCCTGAATCTGTTTCATAATCAGCATCCGTCAAGCTTACTGCAGTACCTAGAGTCGCACCCGCTGGTGTCAATAGCCCGGCTAGTGAATTACCACCAATAGTAACGGCACCGTTATTTTGCAAATTATTATTAACATTTCTGATTAACGCATTATTACCAATGGCAACCTGAGGTCTTGTCTCGACAGAATTGTTAGTTCCAATGGCTGTAGCATTATTACCGATCACCACTGCATTAATTTCTTGCGCCAAAGCACTCGAACCAATAACGACTGATTTACTTGTATTATTAGCAGTAGCATTATCACCAATCGCCAGAGCATTTGCATTGTTCATTACTCCTGCATTGGCATGCGAAAAAGATACAGTAGCATTCTCGCCAACTGCCATACCTTTACTAGAGCCTGTCACTGTCGTGCCATTAACACCCATTGTCTTAGCAGGATTACCAGTGTAATGCACTAAGTTAACAATTTCCACTTTGGCATTTCCGGCAGAACCACCCACGACCATCGCCGCATAAGCAGAACCAGAAGTGACAGCCATTGACACCGCAGCAGCCACAGCAGTCACAATCGATTTGACTTTGCCACGACTCCGGGTTAATTCTGAACAGACCGCAATTTTCCCGTCATGTCTGCGTTTTGTCATATAAATTTTATTCATTTATAAATTCCTCAATATTTATTAAATATGCTGACAATTAATATTGCGTTGTCAACTTATACAGCTTAAACTTATTCACTAAAAAGCCACAAGAGACTCTACGCCATACTAATAAGTGCTCGCATCATAACATCTGCTAAAAAATAAACAATCCTCCCCAAAATGCCCTAAATCCCCTCTTTACATTGACACATTTCTACCCCCCCAGAAAACCTAAAAAATTATATAAAAAACAATCATTTACATAATATACTTTACCAGCCATAATCTTAACGGGATTTTACTTTACATAAGATTTACACAACATTACATTTGCCCGACAAGCAAAGTGCGTTTTTTGAGCAAAAAAAGCAGGAAAAAGGTGAAATCGGGTTGCCTTTCTTTTGGTTACTTTTCTTTGGCAACGCAAAGAAAAATGACAGATCAAAAAGTGCGGTCATTTTTTATTCATTTTTCCGATAAAAAACACAACCACAAGCTAATCCAGCATTTAATACAATTTATTGATTTTAAAGTTCATTATCCACGCCCCGTTTTCACCGCCGAAGCGACTTACCATTTCTAGGAAAATTTGTCCTGTTTGAGCTTGCAACGCAAGCGAGTTTCAAATTTTCCGTTAAAGAAATGGTAACCAAGCGCAGGAAAAAGGTGAAACCGGGTTGCCTTTCTTTTGGTTACTTTTCTTTGGCAACGCAAAGAAAAGTAACAGATCAAAAAGTGCGGTCATTTTTTATTCATTTTTCCGATAAAAAACACAACCACAAGCTAATCCAGCATTTAATACAATTTATTGATTTTAAAGTTCATTATCCACGCCCCGTTTTCACCGCCGAAGCGACTTACCATTTCTAGGAAAATTTGTCCTGTTTGAGCTTGCAACGCAAGCGAGTTTCAAATTTTCCGTTAAAGAAATGGTAACCAAGCGCAGGAAAAAGGTGAAATCGGGTTGCCTTTCTTTTGGTTACTTTTCTTTGGCAACGCAAAGAAAAGTAACAGATCAAGGAAAATAACAAATCAAAAAAGTGCGGTTAATTTTCCGTAAGTTTTGGTTTAATTAACCCATAAATCACACCTGTTACCAACGATCCAACCGCAATAGCAAGTAAATACATCAACGGTTGTGAAACAAATGGGATAACAAATAAACCGCCATGAGGTGCGTTTAAGGTGATGCCTAATCCGGCGGAAATAGCGCCAGCGGTAGCGCCGCCAATCACGCTTGACACAATCACGCGAATTGGGTCAGCAGCAACAAATGGCAAGGCGCCTTCGGAAATAAAACATAAGCCTAAGATAAAGGCGGTGTTGCCGCTGTTGCGTTGGTTTACGTTAAATTTGCGACGTGCAATCCATGTGGCAATCGCCATCCCGATTGGTGGCACCATACCGCCTGCCATTGCGGCCGCCATTGGCAAGGTAACATTTGATGCAATCATACCGACAGAAAAGGCATACGCCGCTTTGTTCACCGGTCCGCCCATATCCACACACATCATGCCGCCCAAAATAATACCCAACAATACCGCGTTGGTTCCGGTCATGGACGATAACCAATCAGAAAGTGCGATCATAATGCCGGCAACCGGTGGATTAATTAAATACACCATCGCCAAACCGACAATTGCAGTTCCCAATAATGGCAAAATCAAAATCGCTTTCAAAGAATTAACGCTTGCTGGTAACTTGATGATATTATTTAAAAATTTCACCACATAGCCTGCGAGGAAGCCGGCGATAATTCCGCCTAAAATCCCCGCATTGGCAGACGTCGCTAACATACCGCCAGTTAAGCCGACCGCCAAGCCCGGACGATCGGCAATGGAAAACGCCACATAACCCGCAAACACGGCGATCATCAAATGGAACGCCGCACCACCGCCAATATCCATTAAGGCTTTCGGCAGACCACCGGCAATATTTGCATCTTTAAATGCTTCGATCCCGAACATAAAGGAAATGGCAATAAGCAAACCACCCGCCACTACCAACGGTAACATATGGGACACACCGGTCATCAAGTGTTTATACACGCCTTTTTTCTCGCCGGTATTATCTTCTTTGGCTTTTTCTGCGCTCCCTACGGTGTAAATTGTGGCTTCCTTAAAGGCTTTATCAAATTCTTGCGCCGTTTTTTTCAAGGCTAAACCGGTGGAGGTTCGATACATTGGTTTGCCGGCAAATTTACTTAAATCCACGTCAATATCCGCCGCGACAAACACCAAATCCGCCGCCGCGACTTCTTCTGGCGAAATCGGATTGCCGGCGCCCACTTGTCCGCGAGTTTCGACTTTTACGTTCCAACCTTGTTTTTTGCCATATTCGGAAATCGCCTCGGCGGACATAAACGTATGTGCCACGCCGGTTGGGCAAGCGGTAACCGCCACGATATTTTTCACGCCATTAAGTGAAATCGACGCAGAATTGACCGCACTTTCAACCGAATTTGGCAACACATAATCCTGCGCCTGATTAAGCGCTTGACTCAATAGGTTTTCCGGCGCATTAAATGCCTGTTCCGCATCGGCCAAAAAGACTTTTTTACCGACCAGCTGCGGATTATTCGGCAAACTGTCACCGAATACAATTGCCAAATCGGCGCTCTCTGCTTGATTTACAACTTGATTGCCTTGCTGTTTAATTGCTGCGCTAACCACTTGTTGCAACAAAAAGGCCTTAGCATTACCTAATTGATTTGATTGAGTAAGATAAATATTCATAAGATTAGCCTTCAATTAATGTTACGTTAACCTTGTTTAAAATCGGGGTTAATAACGCCGGATCGCTGACGCCAACGTTACTTTGTGAAACGGCAAAAGCAGAAACTGCGCTGGCAAATGCCAAGGTTTCCGCTTGGGAAAAGTTTTTGCTTAATCCGTAAATTAAACCTGCGACCATAGAATCCCCAGCGCCCACGGTACTGACCACATTTTCGCATTTTGGTGGTTGCGCGCGCACGATTGCGTTATCACTTAACCAAACCGAACCTTGCGCACCCATAGAAATAATCACATTAGCAATGCCTTGTGCTTTTAATTTTTTCGCTGCCGCAATAATGTCCTCTAGGCTTGGTAATGCATGACCTACCCAGGCTTCCAATTCGCGATGATTTGGTTTCACCAACCAAGGTTGCGCGCGTAAACCAGCGGTTAGCGCCGCGTTGCTACTGTCTAACACCACTTTAACGCCCGCTTGATGCAACGCTTTCAACCAATCAGCGAACAATTCCGGTGTTACTCCGCGTGGTAAGCTGCCACAGACCGCCACAATGTCAAATTGTTGGCAATATGCCAATGAATTTTGTACAAAGGTTTGCCAATCCGCTGCGCTGATTTCATAGCCTAAAAAGTTTAAATCAGTGACATCCGCTTCAGTTTCGGTAATTTTAACGTTAATGCGCGTTTTGCCGGCAACGCGTTGAAATTTATCGATCAAGCCTTGTTTGTGGAACATCGCTTCAAAATCGCCCACATTGTCTTGCCCCAAAAAACCGCCAACTGCCACATCAACGCCCAAATCTTTTAATACTTTTGCTACGTTAATGCCCTTGCCCGCAGGAAAAAGCCCGAGGGTTTCAACGGTGTTTACTTCGCCCAGTTCAATACGTTTTAAACGCCCGACCAAATCATAGGCGGCGTTTAAGGTGATAGTTGCTACATTTGCCATGTTTTTCTCCTTATTCGCCTAACCCTGCTGCAATCGCTGCACCAATACCATCAATCGCTTGTTGCGCTTGTTCTCCGGTGGCAACAAAACGCAAGCGATGCCCTTTAACCACACCCAACGCCACGATTTTCATTAAACTTTTTGCGCTCACTGGCTGGCTGTCGCGATCGAGATTTTGTACTGTCACTGCCGCATTATATTTTTTCACTTCATTCACTAAAATCGCACTTGGACGGGCGTGTAAACCATGTTCATTTTGGATCACAAAAATGCCTTCCACGGAATTTTCTGTGCTGGATGCATTTTCTGTTAAATTTTCCACCGCACTTTTTTCTGCCACTGGTGTCGTTGGCGCGCCACTCACTTCAATGCTATCGGCTTCTTGCGGTGGCTGGGCAGAAACGCTTTCGCCTAACCCTTCCGCGATCACTTTACCCAAGGCCTCAATTGCCGCTTGTGCATCTTCACCCTCGGCAACAAAACGCAAACGATGCCCTTGTGTCACGCCTAAAGCAACGATTTTCATCAAACTTTTCGCGCTCACCGCATCGCTACCACGAGTCAGATTTTGCACGGTAATTTTCGCCGCAAATTTTTTCACTTCATTCACTAAAACTGCACTCGGGCGCGCGTGTAAGCCATGCTCGTTGCGCACGGTAAAGGTACCAACTACCGTTCCTGCTGCATTTGCTTGATGTTCATCAACTGGTGTGGCAGCTTCGTTAACCGCTTGTACTGGCGTTTCCCCGTTTAAGGCGCTGACAATTTGCGCCGCGTTGCCTTGTAGTAAAGTTTGCTGCACTTGTGGCTCTAACAAGCGTGCTAACAACGGATTGATTTGATCATTAACCGCCGCCACAGTTAATACCGCTTGCACCGTTTTGCCGTTATTTTGGAATGGTTTTTTCGCGCGGCTGAATGCCACCGCATTTTTTTCATTACCGACAACTGCATCCGTCACCCATAAACCGCCACCCAAAGGCAACGCCGGATTAGCAATTACTTCAGAAACAAATTGATTATTGACCGCACTTTGTTGTTGTAATTTTCCGGCATTAATCGCAGTTAAGGTTAACAAACTTTCGCTATCCACCGCTAAACTCAATAAATCCGCCGACATCCGATATTCCTGTTCACCCATCAAAATCGCACGAAATTGTTTCACATCTTGCAATTTGGCTAATTTTTCCGCGGTTTCTTCATCGCCTAAAACGTGTGTTAACTGGCGCAATAATGCCAAATGTTCATCGGAACGGGCGGCAATACCGATCACTACATAAGCAATATTGCCCTCGCCCCATTCAATACCTTGCGGAAATTGAAAAATCTGTACACCGGTTTGTTTTACCATCGCGCGGGTTTCCAACGTCCCGTGCGGAATGGCAATCCCGTTGCCTAAAAATGTCGAAGTTTGCTGTTCGCGACCTAACATTCCTTGTAAATAACCACTCTCCACATAACCAGCTTGCTCCAGTGCATTCGCGGCTAATTCAATCGCTTGCTGTTTGTTGTCAGCTTGGGCTGATAAATGAATGTTAGTTTCGGGTAAATTAAACATTCTTGCTCCTTATTGAGGTTTCGATAGTTTTACATTGACTGAAATCGAAAGCTAAAACCTTTCAGCATAGAGGTAAAGAGAAAGCTGCGACAATTTTTAATTATTCGCAGCTTCCTTGCTTATTTTCTGGTACAAAGCGCTAAAATTTGTTCGCTGCCTTGCACGATATATTCATCATTTTCTGACCGCACTTTGTCTTTTTGTAAATCTAACATGGCGTCATAAATCCCTTGGGTGGCACTTGATTGATCCACTTGCGCCCAGCAAGATGGGCTAAGTTTGTTAAAATTGCCTTGTAAATCAGATGCAAACACCACACCGCTATAATAAGCATAAACGTTGCTGTCATGTCCGCCACCGTTGTAAAGATTGGCTTTTACTTGATCGATTGGCACTAAAATGCGCCCTAAATACCAGTCGTTTGCACCGCTGGCAAAAGAATTGACATCAAAGTCTTTAGTCACACGACCTTTAAAAGTTTGCACCGTAGCTTCATAAGCGGTGGCGTAGGATTTTTGATCGATTTTATCTTGGCTTAGATTAATGACCGGTTTTTTGTCGTTCATAAACGGAATGTAAGATGTCACAGAATTCATCGAACAAGCGGCTAAAGTACTTGCCATCAGAATAACGGAAAGTTTTTTCAACATATAGGCTCCCAGTTTAAGCATGAATTCAGGCATTATACTGGCTAATCTGCCTTTATCCAAGCCACGCAGTGGAATTCTTGCGCAAAATCGTTGCTTTTTTAAGCAAAATTAGCCCAAAACAGCCATAACCGGCGAATTTTGCTTAATTTTGCAAATCCTCGAGGTTATTCATATTGCGAAACGCGGCTATTTGCTCGCTAAAATCCACTGCCACAGCACCCTGTTGCCGCATAAACGGTAACATCCGACGCTCGCCACGTTGCAAATAATCCGCAAGTACAGGAGCTAATTGTGTGGACAACAAGCAAAAGGTCGGATGATCCCGCTCGCCATCACTGGCATAAGCTGCCAAAACGCCCCTATTTTCGACCGCACTTTCCAATTTTTCACGTAAATCCAGTGGCAAAAACGGACTGTCGCAAGGAACAAATAGCACAAATTCACTATCTGCTCGTTCAAGAGAAGTCAAAATACCGCTCAATGGACCTTGAAAATCTGCCAGTTGATCAGAAAAAACCGACAAACCACTTTGCGCATAAATCGCCTGATTACGATTGGCATTCACCGAAATCTCCGCCACCTGCCCGCGCAAACGTTGGTAACAATGCATAAACAAAGGCTTCCCTTGATAAAGCTGCAACCCCTTATCCACGCCGCCCATTCGCCGCGCTTTCCCACCGGCTAAAATCACCGCACTTATTTTCATGTTTATTCCTTTTTGTTATTTTGTAGTTTTGTTATTTTGTAGTTATGTAGGGTGCGCTAAGCACACCAACAAAATCTTTATTTATTCTTTATTTGTTCCTTTTCTTTGCGTTGCCAAAGAAAAGTGACAAACAAAATGAATATTCAGCGCCAATGATTAATAAAAAACACCCCAAAAAAACCACCGCACTTTTCATTTTTTATCCCCCGTTTTCACCGCCGGAGCGACTTACCATTTCTAGGAAAATTTGTCGTGTTTGAGCTTGCAACGCAAGCGAGTTTCAAATTTTCCGTCAAAGAAATGGTAACCAAGCGTAGGGAAAAGGTGAAACCGGGTTGCCTTTCTTTTGGTTACTTTTCTTTTGGCAACGCAAAGAAAAGTAACAAACAAAGTGGATATTCAGCGCTAACGATTAATAAAAAACGTTATAAAATTGCGACGACACAAAGAAAAATAATTAACAATAAAAACCTCCCCAAAAACCACCGCACTTTTCATTTTTTTATCTCCCATTTTCACCGCCGGAGCGACTTACCATTTCTAGGAAAATTTGTCGTGTTTGAGCTTGCAGCGCAAGCGAGTTTCAAATTTTCCGTCAAAGAAATGGTAACCAAGCGCAGGGAAAAGGTGAAATCGGGTTGCCTTTCTTTTGGTCACTTTTCTTTGGCAAAGCAAAGAAAAGTGACAAATAAGTAGGAAAAAGCAACAGATAAAGCGCGGTCAAATTTTTATTCATTTTACTATGACACCGCACGTTTATACATTTCACCTAACGTCATTTTTTGTTTTCCGAATAAACGCGCGCTTTGGGCAAAAAATAATTCGCCGGCGGCGATGGCATCTATTAAGGCGTTGTGGGTGATATATTCTGGTAACCCGTATTGTTTACGCACGCTTGCTAATTGATAATCCGGCGGTAAATAACTGGATTTTTGCTTTAAAAAAGAACGCTCAATTTTTAAGGTATCCAACCAAAGCAGCGGGAAATGCGAGATATTATAACGCGTGACTAAATAATGTTGGATAAAACGTTTTTCGATATTGGCACCATGAGCAATCACTACGCGTCCTTTCATCAAAGCGAATAATTGATTCATTACCTCATCCAAAGTTTCTGCACCATTGAGCATTTGTGGCACGATATGATTAATCACTACGGTGTCTTCTTTGATCTCTTGTTCGGCAACAAATTGATGCCAAGTTTGGGATAAATCCAAGGTGAAATGATCAATGGGAACCGCAGCAACGCTAAGAATATTATCCATCATGGAGTTTAGCCCGGTGGTTTCAAAATCAATGGATAAATAAGAAAGTGCGGTCAAATCAGCGTGCGTTTGCGGGTAAGGTTGTGCAAAAAGTGCATTCAGCTCCGCCGGCAAATTCGGTTGTGCTTGCCATTTTTGACGCGCTAATTCAAGCTGGTGAAGAGGATGGAAACGTTGGAATAATGCGGAAAATCCTTTCATCGTATCATGCCTCGCTGTGAAAAGCGCAATTCCGCCGCCTCTTGGATTTTAGCAATCAAACGAAACGCGTCTTTGAGATGGTTGCGATGAAATGAGGTTAATTCGCGCGGATCAATGTGATTGGTCAGCGGTTGTTGCTGTTGTAATTGAGTTAGCTGAAATTTAAAGCGCAGATCGCAGACAAATTCATATGCTCCCAGCGCATTTTCAAGCGTGACTTGATCCAAAATACCTAATTTGTGACTGATTTCAAAACGCGCTTTAGTGGACATAGTTTCCGATACACCGGCGGCTAAAGCATAAATCCGTCCAAGATCCACCAATAAACTGATCGCGCGTTTTTTCAAATTCAGCATATTTTTATTTTCTCCGTCTTTGCTCACCACAAAATGGCGGAAAATACTCAATGGCGGTTTAACCCGAATCGCATTGGCGGTTAAAAATGCGAGGAAGCGTTTGTTATTGGCGATTAAATCGACAAAATGTTGCTGTAATTCATCGGCTAATCTCGTTTCGCCATAAATCCCGCGCATATCCATTAAGACAGAAGCATTGAGTAATCCTTCCAATTCAGGATGGCGTACCCAATTAGCAAAATCCGTTTTCCACTCTGCCAAAGATTGACACCAGCGCGGGTTAGATGCCATATAATTGCCACTACAACGAGCATAGCCACATTGATGTAAGCCCTCATTCACAAAACTTGCTAACTGTTTAAAATAGGCTTTTTCTGCTTCATTTAATGGGCGTTCCACAATTAACGCATTATCTTGATCGGATAAAGGATGGATTTCATAACGCGCTTGCGATCCGGCGACAACCCAAGCATAACTACAAGGCGGTGCGCCAAATTGATGTTCCGCCATCATTAATAATTTGCGATGAAACGCATCAGCAATTAAGGTCATCACTTTCATCACATTGTCAAAACTGGCGCTGCTCTCGATTAACGCACTAAATACGCCTTGTTGTTGCTTGGCAACTTCGATTAATAATGGCAGGCTATTGGCTTGGAAAATATGATTAATAATAAAAATAGATTGCACATTATGGTATTTGACCAAATCTGTGGCGGTCAAAATCCCCTCGATTTTTCCTTCATTAACCACCGGCAAGCTACGGATATTGTGCTGCATCATCAAAGACACCGCATTTAACACCAAATCATCCGCCGCAATGACCGGCGGTTGTGGCGTCATAATAGCGGTCACCGGTGTTTGCACGTCTACATTGTGAGCCACTACTTTTTTTGTCATATCACGGTCAGTCACAATACCGACAAGGCGATCATCTTGCATCACCAGCGCAGAAGATCGTCGCTGGGTCGTCATGGCTAATGCCGCTTGTTGAATACTGGACGTATGCGCCACCAACGCCACTTTCGGATTGGCAATTTCCGCGACAGTTTTGATAAAAATATTATCCGCACCTTTCACCGCTTGATGGCGCAAACTGGCTAAACGGGTACTGGTGTTGACAGAAAAATAATCGGCATAATGAGGATGTTGTTTTAAAATTTGATTAATAAAATGGTAAGAAATTTGATAAATCAAGCTGTTTTCGATAGCGTAGGCAGTATATTTTTCGGTGTGTGAGGTATCGAAAATACTAAAACCGAACACATCTCCGGCTTCCAATTTAGCGCGCAATTGTCCGGCAGTATTAATTTGCTCCACTTCGCCGGTACGCACAATATATAAAAAATCCTGTGGGGTTTGCGCTGAAACAACAATCTCGCCTTTTGGCACATAACGAATTTGAATATTATTGGCAATTTGGCTGATCAAAGCTTTAGGTAAATGATTAAACGGTGAAACCTCTGCAATAAAGAGTTCGATATTGGGAATCAACGAGTTGTCCATAAGAAATGCCTCATTAACGACAATAGATGAAGAATAGCATACAAAAAGTGCGGTCAAAATGCACCATAAAATCCTTATCATTCGCCATCATTGTTTACTTTTCTTCTCGAGATAATTCAAGTATGATCGCCGATAGTTTAAGTTACAATTATAAGGAATATGTATGAAATGTCATCGTTTGAATGAAGTTTTGGAACTTCTCCAACCATATTGGTCTAAAGATCCGGATTTGCATTTATTGCAAATTCTGCAAAAAATTGCCAATGAAGCCGGATTTGATAAGCCGATTTCAGAATTAACCGACGAAGTCATTATTTATCATCTCAAAATGCACGGAACAGACAAACATGAACCTATTCCGGGCATTAAAAAAGATTATGAAGAGGATTTCAAAACTGCACTGCTTAAAGCACGTGGTATTCTTAAATAAAGGATGAATTTATGAAAAAACTATTACTGACATTATTCTCGCTTTTTGCTGTTACCGCTAATGCCTACGCATTAGATATTCAAGACGGTAAACAATATATTTCCGTCAATGGTCAACGTTCCGTGCAACCGGAAGTGGTGGAATTTTTCTCTTTCTACTGCCCACATTGTTACGATTTTGAAATGCGCTATGATATTCCGAATAAAGTGAAAAATAGCTTACCGGAAGGCACCGCATTTAAACAATATCATGTTGATTTCTTAGGCTTTCAATCTGAAAACTTAACCCGAGCTTGGGCGTTAGCCATGGCATTGGGCGCTGAAGATAAAGTGAAAAAACCATTATTTGAAGCCGCACAAAATGCCGCGAAAAGTCGTAATCAAGGCGCACCGTCAATGGATGACATCCGTCAAATTTTTATCGACAACGGTGTCACTGCAGAACAATTTGATGGCGGTTGGAACAGCTTTGCGGTCACTGCATTGGTGAACAAACAAACCAAAGCAGCGGAACAATTGCAAGTGCGCGGCGTACCGGATTTCTACGTTAACAATCAATATCGTATCAATCCTGAAGGTCTCTCTCGTACCGAACAAGGATTTATTAACGATTATGTGGAAACCATCAACGGATTATTGAAAAAATAACCCGCCGATAATCGCATAAAAAAATTGCAAAAATCAGAAAAAATTGGTTTAATGCTTGCCGATTTTTGACAGATGATAACTGAGGATACTATGGCTGAAAGTTTTAGCGTTACCCGTCGTTTTTTTGACGATAAAAATTACCCACGTGGATTTGCACGTCACGGTGATTACACCATTAAAGAGTCTCAAACTTTAGAACAGTATGGACAGGCATTTAAAGCATTAGATTCAGGTGAGCGCGAACCGGCAACGGAAGAAGAAAAAGCTTTTGTCCAATTTTGTCGCGGTGAGCGTCCTGCGGAAACGTTCTTTGAAAAAACATGGAATAAATATCGTTCGCATATTTCCACTACAAAACGCGTTTATACTTTATCCGGTGTTATTGGCGTGGATAATTTGGATGATTTTTCTGCAGAATAACACCCAAATAAGCAAACGGAAGGCTTGAGAATTCAAGCCTTTTATTTTTTCTACTATCATTTTGTCTCTTATTAAGAGAAGATTATGCAAAGGCTACCGACTGAACACTATTCCCAACTTCTAGCGGAAAAACAACAAAAATTGACCGCACTTTTAGCACCCTTTAATGCGCCACCTTTACAAGTTTTTCCCTCCCCCGTGCAACATTACCGTATGCGCGCCGAGTTTCGCATTTGGCACGAGCAAGGGGATTTTTATCACATCATGTTCAATCCACAAACCCGTCAGCGTTATCGCGTGGATCAATTTCCTATTGCCAGTGAATTAATTAACCGCATGATGCAAGCCTTGTTACCTTTGCTAAAACAACATCGGGAGCTTTCCCATAAATTATTCCAAATTGACTATTTAAGCACCCTAAGCGATCAAATTATCGTCAGTTTGTTGTATCACAAAACCTTAACTGATGAATGGCAAGCGCAGGCACAACAGCTGAAACAACAATTGCAACAACAAGGCTTTAACCTGCAATTGATCGGACGGGCAAGTAAGCAAAAAATTTGTTTGGATCAGGATTTTGTGGATGAAGTATTGACCGTCAATGGACGCCAATATATTTATCGCCAAGTAGAAAACAGTTTTACTCAACCAAATGCCCATGTAAACAGTAAAATGTTGCAATGGGCAATTGAATGTACCCAAGGTAGCCAAGGCGACTTATTGGAACTGTATTGCGGTAACGGAAATTTTTCCATTGCCTTAGCGCAAAATTTCCGTCACGTATTGGCAACAGAAATCGCCAAACCATCGGTCGCGGCAGCGCAATTTAATATCGCAGCGAATCAAGTGACGAATTTGCAAATTATCCGAATGTCCGCGGAAGAATTTACCCAAGCGATGAATGGCGTACGCGAATTTAACCGGCTGCGTGGCATTAATTTGCAAGAATATGAATGCAATACCATTTTTGTCGATCCACCGCGTGCCGGCTTGGATTTAGACACTGTGAAATTAGTACAAGGGTATGAGCGCATTTTGTATATTTCTTGTAACCCATTGACGTTATGCGAAAATTTGACGCATTTAAGTCAAACACACCGTATCGACAAGGCGGCGTTATTTGATCAATTTCCTTACACAGAACATATGGAGTGTGGCGTATGGCTCGTCAAAAAGTCGCCATTCAATTAATTTGCGAAACCGAAAATGCGCAAAATTTCACCGCACTTTGCCAACAGCAAGGCTTAACGCATGATGAAACCAGCCCGCTGGCATTAGTGCAAACGCAAGTAGCAGACGACGTGCGCTTGGAGTTACGTAAATTAGATGAACCGAAACTTGGTGCCATTTTTGTGGATTTTGTGCATGGCGCATTGGCACATCGTCGTCAATTTGGTGGCGGACGTGGCGAGGCGATTGCGAAAGCGGTGGGCGTTAAAAAAGACTATTTGCCTACCGTCATTGATGCCACTGCCGGACTTGGACGTGATGCTTTTGTGCTGGCAGCAATTGGCTGCCGAGTAAAATTAATCGAACGTCATCCGGTGGTCTATTTGCTACTGCAAGACGGATTGCAGCGCGCTTACGCGGATGCCGACATTGGCACCATGATGCAACAAAATATGCAATTGTTGCCGCAACATCATATCGCCGACCTTGATCCCAAGATGGATTTCGCCGACGTGGTTTACCTCGATCCCATGTATCCGCATAAACAAAAAAGCGCGTTAGTTAAAAAAGAAATGCGCGTATTCCAACACTTGGTCGGCGCCGATTTAGACGCAGCAGAACTACTCCCTCCCGCACGACAACTCGCCCGCAAACGCGTTGTCGTCAAGCGCCCCGATTACGCTGAATTTCTCGCACAAAAAGCACCGCACTTCAGCCGCGAAACCAAAAACCACCGATTTGATATTTATTTAACCGCAGATTGAGGAAAATTGACAAAATTGCGAAATCCCACCAATAAAGGATGTGAGGTGCTAGCACGAGCCTTTCTCATCCTTCTAACTAAACCACTGGAGTGAACATCTCGCTCAAACCTTTCATTCTCACCCAAAAACCACCGCACTTTTCTCCTTAAATAATAAATCTTTTCCTTTAATATCCATTTTGGAAAATCATTTTTTACTCGTAAAAAATATTCAAAAGTGCGGTTAAAATTTCAAAAATTTTTTAATTTTCGGGGTTTTGATATATCATTTTTGTTATTTTATGCGCTATATCTATATCGTTAACTTTATCGCTGAAAGCGCTTTTTGTACCGCAATACGGTGGTGAACGCTGTCTTTGCGCCAGTAAAGGGAAACGGATCCTAGCGTTGAAAGGAAAATGTCGAGGATTTTTACAATGCCTAAGGTTTCAAATCGTTTGGCGGTGCGCAAGGATAAAACACAGATAAAATCACGCATACTTAATAATTGAATGTTTAAATTCAAGGAATTGGATTCTACATATTTCGGCGGTAAATGAATTTTGTCCGCCATTAATGCATTCTCTAGATCTTTACGTAGAGGCGCGTTTTGCGGCCAGATAATCCATGGATAGCTGTACATTTCTTCCCAAGTAATCAAGGCATTTTTTAAGATAGGATGAGTGGGATTCACTACAAAGCGCAGTGGTTCGGTATAGAGCGTTTCATGATCAATCTCTTTATCTAATAATTCTTGTGGAGATCGTCCGATCACAATATCTAAATTGCCGGCTTTGAGTTTAGCTAATAAGGAATCCATCGTTCCCTCTAAGAGAGATATTTGTACGTTAGGTAAAATTTCTAGTAATTTGATCACTGATTTGGGAGCAAAATCTGCAGTGACAGCGCCGGTAACGCCAATATTAACCAACCCGCTGCCTTCATGTTTTCTCGCATTTAAATCATCTTTCGTCAGCTCAAGTTGATTCATGATAATTTCTGCGTGACTAAGCAAGGCTTCTCCGTGTGATGTGAGGCGCAGCCCGCGGGTGTGGCGCTCAAAGAGCGGCAATCCAATATCGTCTTCTAATTCTTTTAGCCAGCGGGAAATGCCCGGCTGGGTCATATTGAGTGCGTCGGCAGTGATGCTAATGTTGCCGGTAGCAGCGAGCATTTGCAAAATTTCTAAGTGGCGAAGACGAATGCGTTTAGTCCAATCTATAGTCATATCAAAAATGGTATATCACATAAATAATTATTATTTTACTAATTATAGCCAATTACGCAATATTATTCTCAAGTTTTACAGCAAACGTTTTATCGTGGAAGTGAAACGCAAACACAACAAGATAATTTAATTCCGTAGGAGGCTTTTTATGACAACACTTCAAACCGAAAGAGAAGCGTATTACAAGCAGTTACGTAATGCCGATTTAGCACCATTATGGACTTCTTTACATAATTTAGTCCCCCCACAACCGACTCCGCGTATTTTGCCGGCAATTTGGAAATTTAAAGATATTAAACCTTATATTATGCAAGCCGGTGATTTGATTACTGCGAAAGAAGCAATGCGCCGCGTATTGGTGTTGGAAAATCCGGGATTAGAGCCAAACAGTGCGCGAATTACTTCTACATTATATGCCGGTTTACAATTAATTTTACCGGGAGAAATTGCCCCAAGTCACCGCCATACTCAATCAGCTTTGCGTTTTGTGGTAGAGGGAAAAGGCGCTTGGACAGCGGTAAACGGCGAAAAAACGGTGATGCATCCGGGGGATTTTATTATCACACCATCTTGGCGTTGGCATGATCACGGTAATCCGTCGGTGGAAGATGGTGGTGAACCGGTGATTTGGTTGGACGGTTTAGACTTGCCTTTAGTACAAATATTAGATGCTGGATTTGCGGAAGAATTGGATCAAGAAGAGCAAGAATTATTCAAATCAGAAGGTCATAGCTTTGCCGCATTTGGTCATAATATGGTGCCGGTACGTCACCAGATGGAAGATCTTTCTTCACCTATCTTTAATTACCCTTATGAACGTAGTCGCGAGACCTTGTATCAATTATCCAGATTAGAGAAAATGGACGAATGGGATGGTTTTAAATTACGTTATGTCAATCCGGTTACCGGTGGCTACGCGATGCCAACGATGGCAACCTTTATGCAATTATTGCCAAAAGGCTTTAAAGGTCGTCCGTATCGTAGTACCGATTCTACCGTTTACTCTGTGGTAGAAGGTAAAGGGCGCGTGAAAATTGGCGATAGCGTGTTTGAATTTGAAGCGAAAGATACCTTTGTTGCACCATCTTGGCAATATGTTCAATTGGAAGCAGATGCGGGTGAGGATGTGGTCTTGTTTAGTTATTCCGATCGCCCGGTGTTAAGTAATTTAGGACTTTTAAGAGAACAAAGAAGTTAATTTTTTAAGATCAGGAGGATATAAATGTCATATGTTGTTAATCCGCCGGCAGTAGTCGGCGTACCCGTTGTCGATAGCGATCAGTTATTTCCGGTTCGTCGTGTTTATTGTGTTGGGCGTAACTACGCGGCTCACGCAAGAGAAATGGGCTTTGATCCCGATCGCGAGCCACCGTTTTTCTTCTGCAAACCGACAGATTCTGTAGTTCCGGTTAAAAGTGGCGAAACTTATGGTTTCCCTTATCCAACCCAAACCGAGAATTTGCATTACGAAGCGGAATTAGTGGCAGTAATCGGCAAAGCCGGCAGCAATATTCCAGTTGAACAAGCCCTTGATTATGTGTGGGGCTATGCAGTGGGCTTGGATATGACCCGTCGTGATTTACAAATGAAAATGCGTGAAATGGGACGCCCTTGGGAAATCGGCAAAGCATTCGATTATTCTGCGCCAATCGGTCCAATTTATCCTGCTAGCAAAGTTGGTCATTTCAGCTCTGGATCGCTTTGGTTGACCGTTAACGGTGAATACAAACAACGTACCGATTTGAGTCATTTAATTTGGTCCGTACCGGAAATGGTGTCGTATTTATCAACTTACTTTGAATTACAACCGGGCGATGTCATCTTTACCGGCACACCAGAGGGTGTGGGGGCAGTTGTTCGTGGCGATAAAATGGTAGTGGGTATTGATTCACTTGGTGAATTACAGGTTGATGTTGTCTAAGGAGCACGTTTTGAAACTGTATAGTTTTTTTAACAGCTCTGCCTCTTATCGCGTAAGAATTGCGTTAAATTTAAAAGGTATTGACACAGAATATGTCGGTGTCAATATCCGCCAAAAAGCCAATTTGGAGCAGGATTATGTACAACAACATAATCCTGCAGGATTGGTACCGGCGTTAACAGACGGTGATTTTAATTTAGGGCAATCTTTGGCTATTTTGGATTATTTGGATAGCAAATATCCGCAAGTACAATTATTGCCGCGCGATAATTTGGAACAACGAGCGCGTATTTTAGAATTTATTTCACTTATTGCTTGTGAAATTCATCCGATCAATAATCTTCGCGTATTGCGATATTTACAGGATGAATTAAACGTTTCGGAAGCGCAAAAAACACAATGGTATCATCATTGGGTCAAAGAGGGGCTAACCGCAGCAGAGCTATTATTGCAAAAATATGGAGATAACGACCAATGGTGTTTCGGCGATAAACCGACATTAGCGGATTGTTATTTAATTCCACAATTAGCAAATGCAGAAAGAATGAAATGCGATTTAAGCGCGTACCCTCGACTGATGGCAATTGCGAAAAATGCGGCGGTGCATCCGGCATTTATTAAAGCCGCACCACAAAATCAACCGGATTTTATCGGAT
This sequence comes from [Pasteurella] aerogenes, assembly GCA_900637275.1. Lineage (NCBI taxonomy): Bacteria > Pseudomonadati > Pseudomonadota > Gammaproteobacteria > Pasteurellales > Pasteurellaceae > [Pasteurella] aerogenes. The sequence continues at coordinate 2,064,920 of LR134362.1, read as the reverse complement.
AATTTCGTGCTTAAAGTGCGGTCGATTTTGTAACAATTTTTCTCGATAACCATTTTACCTATTGACAAACTGGCAACGAATAGGCGTAATAAACACATCGGTGAATTTTTACTCATCGATGTGTTTTTTTATGCGCTTTATTAAATAACACCAAATAAAGTTGATTATTTCCATTTTACCTACAGTAACTGATTAGGATATTTTATGAAGAAAAATCTATTAGCGATATGTATTGGCGTGGTGGCAGTTTCGTTAAACGCTTGCTCGGATAATGATAAAGAATATTATCTAAATCATATTTCAGAAGCGGAAAGCAAATTGCAGCAATGTAACGCAGATGCCAAAGAAGCGCTACAAAATAAAGATCGTGATGCGCTCAACAAAATTAAGCAAGATGTTGAATGTCAAGCAGCTTCCGCTGCAGTGAAAGAGCATCGCGCCGCAGAAGCGAAACGTCAACGCGAGGAAGAACAAGCAAAACGCCAAGCGGCGTTGGATGAAGCAAAGAAAAAGCTCAATGACGAATTTGGCGATTTAGATTGGCGCGCATTCACTAATAAATTCCTCAAACATCAATGTGTCATTAATTACAACAATAATCGAGATAATCCAGAATGTCCGGCGCTATACGCTTTGCAACATGAAAAAGAGGAACAAGGCAACGCTGAAATGATGAAATTACCACTGGATGAAATTCTCGTGGCACAAAAAGAGGCTTGTTCTACCGGTATTTTCGGCACCCATACGATCTGCCATATTATCGGTACTGCCGGTGTGAAAAAAGCAGCAGAAGATGCGGCAAAAATGACGTTGGCAGAATTAGCTACTGTGGTGGATGAGTATAACGCACCAGATCATCCGCGCAATTTATTACGATTCAGTTTTAAACAGGAATATGATAAGAAATCCAAAGAATATGTGGATTATTTAAAAGGCGATTATGAACGCATTAAAACCGCTTATAATCAGTGTGTTGATTTAGTGGCGGCGATTCCGGAAAACGACGCTCAAACCAAACGCAAACTGCTTTCCACCTATCCTTGCGCACAAGCAGTTGATGCAGCACGCGGTGTAACACACGCTGGCGGATTAAGTAAAAAAATGGAATAGTTTTTTGTGTTTTAGCTATTTTCTTAAAAGGGCATTTTGCCCTTTTTTATTATCTTTTCGTGGTAAGTTGATGTTCTAACAAAACCATGCCATTTTTGACCGCACTTTGCTTCGCCTCTTTTCGGATAAAAAAGCCACCAATTGCTTGGTGGCAAAACTCCATCATAATGAAAAAGACGTATTAAGATGACTATTTAGAGGAAACTTGTTGTAAAAAGATTTTACGCGGTGAGCTTAAGCCTAATTTTTCCGCTTCGTTAACTAAATTTAATGCACGATTTACATCATTATCTTTTAACGCTTTGCTTACTGCTTGTTTAAAGTAGGCCTCTGTATCTTTGTCCACCGGTGCATTTAACGCTTTGCTATTGTTTGTTGCTGCTGCCGGTTGAACATTGCCGACCGGTTGCGCTGGTGCTTTATTGCCGCTGAAAATGGTGCTTGGGATGCCGATAAATTTAGTCCCATTTGATGTGGACGCATTTACAATCACTTCACCATTTAAACTGTGTTTCACTTCAATATCATTAATGGCTGGCGGTTGTTTGCCTGTTGCTTTCGCATACACTTTCGCAGGGTGCGGCACCATAGTGGTTTTAGCTAAATCTTGTTGGGTGGTGTAAACCAATAAATATAAATAATCTTGTCCTGCTGCCGGGGTGAGATTTAAATCGGCAACGAAGCGATTGCCTTTAAAGCCGCCTTCTTCTTTAAATTTGAATTCGCTAGAAGGGTAAGTGGCTGCTACATTAAATTGGCTATCTAAAACCACTGCCGTTGGAACAAAAACGTGGTCTTCTAATACCGGGCTTTCGATTTCAATTTCTACGGTGCCTTGGCTTGCCGGAATACGGTAAGCGGCTACAGGGCTGGCAATGCCGGCAAATGAATTAGTAAAGGCTTGTTTTTGTTGCTCTGTTAAGGTGGTTTTTAAGGTTTGATCAAAGGCGATATCTTGCCATTGAACTTGCGCTAATTCTGTTGAGTTAATATGAACAGGTGTACCGACAGAACTATTTGCCATACTCGGTAAAACAACAAACATATTAGTTAACAAAAGTGCGGTCGAAAATAATGCTTTTTTCATATTAACCTCGGGGATTAAAGGGTTTTATTTGGGTTATATGGGAATAAGGACAGGGATAATCCCTGTCACCTTTGGTGAGATCATCTGTTGATGATTACCACCAAGCTTCAAATTGTACACCAGCTACAAATTCAGCATCTTTTGCTTTGTAACCTGCATTTGTGCGGTCTGTGATGTTAAATTTGTCGTTCCAGTGTCCGTAAGTACCGAATACACGGATAGCAGGGCGCGCCCAAATGCTGTCGCCGGCTTGCCATTGTTGTGCAAGGGTCACTTTCGCTAGGTCGTTTTTCTTACCTGTTGCTTGGTCTTTAACGCGGTCGTAGCCCACTTCAAACAATGTGCTCATGGTTTTATTCCATTTATACATTGGGCGGATACCTGCTGAGTACCAAGTTTTACCTTTATTGTTATCTAAATCTGTTTTTTCATAGAGTAATGTGTACATCATCTCTACTTTTGGACTAAATTGAACAACACCGTGGTCAATAAAACGTAACATATGACCATTGTTATTCACTGATGCACCTTGTGAGTGACCAGAATTCCATGAAGTCATAGAATCTGTTGCATATTGTGCAACGAATTTATTGAAACCACCGAAGAACTCACCTTGAGTGTGTTCTAAGGTAATCATGTAACCGTTTTTACTTGCTTTAGGATCAAGAACTGCGTCATTTGCAGTATGTGCATTACCGTAGTCAAAACCAATTTCTAATTTACCATTTGGATTGACATTTAATTCAGCTAAACGAATATCAAATACATCGTTATAAACATCAGTTTTGCGTTCTACAATACTAGATTTAATTTCGCCTGTGCCACTATCTAGGTAATAAACTCTATTTTTACCATAGTTTGCTGTACCACCAGCTTCAGTATTACGTGTTACTGCAAGAGATAATTTACCAAAGCCTAAATCAATACCTTCAACCCCTGCACCCGGACCTGAAATATCCCAGTAGTAGTAGTCAAGCATATGTGCGTCATGACGTTGGTAGAAACGTTTACCAGCCCATAATGTAGCACCCGGTAATACGCCTTCGGCAAAGTTTTTAAATTGAACGTTAATTTCACGTAATGCTGGGCTTGTTGATTCCCAGTCAACTTGTTGATCAACCGAGTAAGCTAAGTTGGTATCTAAATAAATAGATTGATTACCATCTTTGTAAAGCTCTTGACCTAATTTAAATTCTGCATAGGTTTCAGTTTCGTTACCTAAACGGTATTTTTTAGGTGCGCCATTTGCTTGAAGAGCCATTTGTTCACCACCACCTGATGTCCAGCCAATACCGGAACGGGCATAACCGTGGAATTCAACCGCACTTGCACTGGTAGCGATAAGTGCGCTGGTAATCGCTGCTGCTAGTAAAGTCTTTTTATTGTTCATTTTGACCTCTTATTTTTACATTCACTGTATTTTAGGGGTATCAATTAATTGATACGATTTTCTGATGCCCAATAAAAATTGTGCATCAAAATGAGTTAAATGCCTTTTTCTTTAAATAAACGCTGACAGGCAGTGCCATCTTCTTTAAATAGATGACAACGTTCTGGGATAATACCGATATTAAATTCCTCACCCTCATTTACTAACACCACGTCATTTTGGCGATACACCAATGTTGGCTGTTTAATTTCCGGAATTTCAAGATGGATTTGGGTTTCATTACCCAATAACTCTACCACTTGGATATTGCCTTTTAGGGTTACGCTAGCTTGTTCTGCCGGCACTAAGTGTTCTGGGCGAATGCCTAATGAAAGATTGTCACCGATGCTGACGCCTTGACCGGAGACGGGAATCCAGAAGCTGTGATGATTTGCATCCGGTAATTCGATTTGTACCCGCTCTTTTTCTACCCCGGTCACTTTTATCGGTAGGAAATTCATTTTTGGCGAACCGATAAAGCCAGCAACAAAGCGGTTTGCCGGATAATGATAAAGTTCTAGTGGTTTTCCAACTTGCGCAATACCACCGGCATTTAATACCACGATTTTATCTGCCAAAGTCATGGCTTCGACTTGATCGTGGGTGACATAAATCATGGTACGATTTAACTTTTTATGTAGTTTGGAAATTTCTACCCGCATTTGCACACGCAAGGCGGCATCCAAGTTGGATAATGGTTCATCTAATAAAAAGACTTCCGGTTGAGATACGAGGGTACGACCAATGGCAACACGTTGACGCTGACCGCCGGATAAAGCTTTTGGTTTGCGGTCTAATAGATGGGCTAACTGTAAAATTTCAGATACTTGATTGACACGTTGATCACGTTCCGCTTTACTAACACCGGCAAGTTTTAAGCCGAAAGACATATTTTCCGCGACATCAAGATGCGGATATAACGCATAAGATTGGAATACCATCCCGATCCCGCGTTTTGCTGGCGGAACATCATTCATTAATTTATCGCCAATATATAATTCACCTGTGGTAATATCTTCAAGACCCGCAATCATTCTAAGCAAGGTGGATTTACCGCATCCGGAAGGTCCAACGAAAACAACAAATTCACCTTCATGAATGTCTAAGTTAATATCTTTTGAGATATGAACATTACCGTAAGATTTACCTACTTTACGTAGCGATACACTTGCCATAAAAAACCTCTGCGTTGTTGTGTCATTTTGACTTACTTAACTAATTGCCACTCATCATGAGTGATCTTGGTTTAGAAAAAATCCTCCTTTACTAAAAAAAATGAGGATTAGAATGAAAAATCAACAATTCGCCTAACTAACCGACAAATGAGGCAAAATCCCCCTACTTTTGTGATCTTGATCGCATTTTACTTTTAGCATTTTGTGACACAGATCACATTTCTGATAAAAAGTACCAAAAAAGGGGGAAATAAGGGGTGGGGAGTAGAGGGGGGGAGGATAACAAAGAAAAATATTTATACATATAATCGGCGGTAAATTGGGTAATAGGATTCATCTTGTTATTTATCCTTTCCACTTATCCTGTGGGCAATCGCAAGACCTGCTTACGACTACAAACTTTAAGGAGTATCAACATGAGCAAAAAGATCTTTCAATTTACGTTAACTGCTGCTGCCGGTTTATTACTTTCTACGTCGGTGATGGCGAAAATGAGCGAAGGTACATTGGTTATTTGGATCAATGGTGACAAAGGCTATAACGGTTTAGCGGAAGTCGGTAAAAAATTTGAAGCAGATACTGGCGTCAAAGTGTTAGTCGAGCATCCGGATAAACTGGAAGAAAAATTCCCACAAGTGGCTGCAACTGGCGATGGTCCGGACATTATTTTCTGGGCGCACGACCGTTTCGGCGGCTACGCACAATCTGGTTTGTTAGCGGAAGTACAACCAAGCAAAGAGTTTAAAGAAAAATTTGTAGATTTCTCTTGGGATGCAGAAACCTATAATGGCAAAATTATCGCTTATCCGGTAGCGATTGAATCCCTTTCTTTAATTTATAACAAAGATTTATTACCTGAACCGCCAAAATCTTGGGAAGAAATTGTTGAATTAGATAAAAAATTCAAAAAAGAAGGTAAACACGCCATCATGTGGAACCTATCAGAACCTTACTTCACTTGGCCAGTTGTTGCCTCTAATGGTGGCTATGCCTTTAAATTCAATAATGGCCAATATGACGCTAATGACATTGGTGTGAATAACGAAGGTTCACAAAAAGGCTTACAATTCGTAGTTGATATGGTGAAAAATAAAGTGATCAATGCCGATATGGATTACGCAGTGGCTGAAGCCAGCTTTAACAAAGGCGAAAGCGCATTAACCATCAACGGTCCTTGGTCTTGGGGCAATATCGAAAAAAGTAACATCAACTATGGTGTTGCGGTATTACCAACCTTAAACGGTAAAGCGTCTAAACCGTTTGTTGGTGTGTTAAGTGCCGGTGTGAATGCGTCCAGCCCGAACAAAGATTTGGCGAAAGAATTCTTAGAAAACTATCTTTTGACCGATGACGGTTTGGATGCGGTAAATAAAGACAAACCATTGGGTGCTGTAGCATTAAAATCATTCCAAGAAGTGTTAGCCAAAGATCCGCGCATTGCGGCAACAATGGAAAACGCGAAAAACGGTGAGATTATGCCGAATATCCCTCAAATGTCAGCATTCTGGTATGCGGAAAGAAGCGCTATCATTAATGCAGTCAGCGGTCGCCAAGAGGTGAAAGCAGCATTAGATGATGCGCGTTCTCGTATCCAAAAACCGGAATAAGGGCTTAGTAAATAATCTATAACAAGGTGGGCAGCTTGCCCACCGATAAATACCTCACCTTATTCCATCAAAAAGTGCGGTCTGTTTTTTCTTTGTTTTTCGAGGTGCATTATGCAACAAACGGATTACTCCACTCCATCGCAATCCGCCTCCCTTTGGCTAAAATATTTAGTCATCGGCGGTATTCTCCTGCTTGATTTTTATTTAGTGTTTTTAATGTATTCACAAGGAGAATATTTATTTGCTTTGTTGACACTCGTTATTTTAACTTCTGGAATCTACATTTTTAGCAGTAAAAAAGTTTATGCGTGGCGCTATGTGTACCCCGGTATTATGGGAATGGTGATTTTTATCTTATTCCCATTGGTCGCCACTATCGCTATTGCCTTTACTAACTACAGCGGCACCAACCAACTCGCCTTTGAGCGCGCGTTACATGTTTTGCGTGATCAACATTATTTCTCCGGCGATAAATTTGACTTCAAACTTTACCCACAAGCGGATAATCGTTATATCCTCTCGCTCCACAATAATAACAGTGCGCAAGATTTTGTCTCCGAACCGATATTATTAAGCGATGAACAAGTCAACGTCAGCGAAAAAACTGCACCAACAGGCGAAGTAGCACCATTAAAAGTGATTACGCAAAATCGTGCGGCATTACAAAAAATGACCGTATTATTGCCTAACGGAAATGCGTTGACCATGAGTTCATTGCGCCAATTTTCTGAGCAAAAAGCCCGTTATCACTATGATGAAGAAAGCCAAATTTTAACCAATAACGAAAATGGAAAACGTTATCGCGCCAATAATGATATTGGTTTTTTCCAAGCTATTAACGCCAATGGCGATTGGGAAAAAGAAACCTTAGAACCGGGCTACACCGTTTCTACCGGTTTCCATAATTTCGTCAAAATTTTCACCGATGAAGGCATCCAAAAACCGTTTATACAGATCTTTATTTGGACGGTGGTCTTTTCGGTATTAACCGTGATTTTCACCGTGATTATCGGTATGGTTCTCGCTTGCGTGGTGCAATGGGAGGCGTTACGTGGCAAATCAATTTACCGATTATTATTAATCTTACCTTATGCGGTACCTGCGTTTATTTCCATCTTAGTGTTTAAAGGCTTGTTTAACCAAAGCTTCGGTGAAATCAATATGATTTTACACAATCTCTTTGGCATCCGCCCAGAATGGTTCAATGATCCGTTCTTAGCTAAAGTGATGATTTTAATCGTTAATACTTGGTTGGGTTATCCGTATATGATGATTTTATGTATGGGCTTATTAAAAGCCATTCCACAAGATTTATACGAAGCCTCTGCGATGGACGGTGCTTCCACTTGGCAAAATTTCAGCAAAATCACGGTACCGTTGTTGCTCAAACCATTAACTCCGTTGATGATTGCTTCTTTTGCCTTTAACTTTAACAACTTCGTATTGATCCAATTATTAACCAACGGTCGCCCAGATATGATCGGTACTACCACTCCGGCAGGTTACACCGACTTACTGGTCAGCTACACCTATCGTATCGCTTTTGAAGGCAGTGGTTCACAAGACTTTGGTTTAGCAGCAGCAATTGCAACCATCATCTTCCTATTGGTCGGCGGTCTCGCTCTACTTAATATCAAAGCAACCAAAATGAAATTAGATTAGGAGATTATTATGGCTATCGTACAACCTAAATCCATGCGTTACCGTTTGCTGGCGACTCATGTGCTGTTAATCTGTTTCGTCGCATTGATTATGTTTCCGCTCTTAATGGTAATCGGGATTTCATTACGCCCGGGAAACCTCGCAATTGGCGATATTATCCCGAGTGAAATTTCGTGGGAACACTGGAAACTTGCCTTAGGCTTTAATGTGGTACACGCAGATGGCAGCGTCACCCCGCCACCGTTCCCGGTACTTCGTTGGTTATGGAATTCAGTAAAAGTGGCAACCATCACCTCTGTCGGTATCGTGGCATTATCCACCACCTGCGCCTACGCCTTTGCGCGCATGAAATTTAAAGGTAAAAAAACCATCTTACAAGGGATGTTAATTTTCCAAATGTTCCCGGCAGTGTTGTCATTGGTGGCGTTATATGCCTTATTTGACCGACTTGGACAATATGTTCCATTCTTAGGATTAAATACCCATGCCGGCGTGATTTTCGCTTATTTAGGTGGAATTGCGTTGCACGTGTGGACCATCAAAGGGTATTTTGAAACCATTGACGGATCTTTAGAAGAAGCGGCTTCCCTTGACGGAGCAACGCCTTGGCAGGCTTTCCGTCTCATTTTATTGCCACTTTCTGTGCCAATTTTAGCGGTGGTATTCATTCTTTCCTTTATCGCCGCTATTACCGAAGTGCCGGTTGCCTCTTTATTGTTGCGTGATGTTAACAGCTACACATTGGCGGTAGGTATGCAACAGTATCTTTATCCACAAAACTATTTGTGGGGTGATTTTGCGGCAGCAGCGGTATTATCTGCCATTCCGATTACCGCCGTATTCCTTATCGCTCAACGCTGGTTAGTTGGCGGCTTAACTGCCGGTGGTGTCAAAGGATAATTCTTTTCACAAGGTGGGGAAATCCCACCTTTTTGTTATGCAAAAGTGAGGTCATTTTTTCTGTTAAAATAAGGATAGTCTTATGCAAAAAAGTAGTCTTTTTCTAGCGTTATTTAGTTCAGTCAGTGCTTTTGCTGCCACCAATTGGCAACATTCAAATTTTCCTCCCTTTAATGAAAATAATCGGCTATTTCAATCTCAAGCCACCTTGGACAAGGGAATTTATCCATTAAACTTCACTTTTGATAATCAATGTTTCCAACCACAAACGGCAATAAAATTAAATCAAACGGTGTCTTTAGTTCCTTGTAGCGCCGATATTCCGTCACTGCGTTTGTTTAAATCCGCCGATTATGTCGCACAAATTGATACGCGCAGCGGTACACCAACCTTGCGTATCAGTATTATTCAAGCGCCAGAAGTAACGCCACAAGTAATGAAAACCTGTCCGGCATGGGATAGAAAGCCTATTGAAATTGATGTTTCAGAAACCTTTGCTGATGGTGAACAAATTCGGGATTTTTATTCCGGTCAACGCGCGCAAGTAAAACATGGGAAAGTGACGTTGATGCCGGCGAAAGAGGCTAATGGATTGTTATTATTAGAAAAAATTGCAGATAAAAGTGCGGTCAAAAATCACACTGATTTTAACTGGAAAAATGCGACGGTCTATTTTGTGTTAACCGATCGCTTTTTTAACGGTAACCCCGCAAATGATCACAGCTACGGGCGCCAAAAAGATGGAATGCAAGAAATCGGTACCTTTCATGGTGGCGATTTAGTAGGATTAACGCAAAAACTAGATTATTTACAACAACTTGGCGTTAATGCTATTTGGATAAGCTCGCCATTGGAGCAAATGCACGGTTGGGTTGGCGGCGGCAGTAAAGGCGATTTTCCTCATTATGCTTATCATGGTTACTATCATCTTGATTGGACCAAAGTGGACGCTAACATGGGCCACGAAGAAGATTTAGCCAACTTTATTCAACAAGCGCACAAGCGAGGTATGCGTGTTTTATTCGATGTTGTTATGAATCACACCGGATATGCTACCCTTGCCGATATGCAAGAATTCAATTTCGGCGCGCTTTATCTTAAGGAAGAGGAAAAACAACAAATCTTAGGAAAACACTGGACAGATTGGAAACCAAGCGAACGCCAAAATTGGCATAGTTTTAATGATTATATTAACTTTGCCGATAAACAAGCATGGCAAAATTGGTGGGGAAAAAATTGGGTACGTTCTGATATTGGTGGTTACGATCGCCCACAATTTGACGATCTGACCATGTCATTAGCTTCCTTGCCAGATTTAAAAACCGAATCTGAAAGTGCGGTCGATTTACCGCCAATTTTACAACATAAAGACACTCATGCTCATGCTTTACCGAACGCCAAAGTCCGCGATTATTTAATCACTTGGCTATCGGATTGGGTACGTAAATACGGAGTGGACGGATTTCGCGTTGATACCGCCAAACACGTGGAAAAATCCACTTGGCTGGCATTAAAAAATCAAGCGCAAAAAGCCCTACAAGAATGGCAAAATACTCATCCCAAAGAAAGTTTTCAGCAACCATTTTGGATGACCGGAGAAGCTTGGGGACATGGCGTATTTAAAAGTGATTATTACCAAAACGGATTTGACGCCATGATCAACTTTGATTTTCAAGATCAGGCGAAAAACGCCTTGGATTGTTTTGCCAATATTGATAGCACATATCAAACCATGAATGAAAAATTGCAAGAAATCAATGTGTTGAGCTATTTATCTTCCCATGATACCCGATTATTTTTTCATTCTGATGCCGAGCAAAATATCGAGAAACAAAAAACTGCCGCGAACTTATTGCTGCTCGCCCCCGGCAGCGTGCAAATTTATTATGGAGATGAAAGTGGACGAGAATTCGGCGCCACCGGCTCTGATCCAATGCAAGGCACGCGATCCGATATGAATTGGCAAGAAATTGCCGACTCCATTGACAAAAACGCACTATTAACTCATTGGCAAAAACTCAGTCAATTCCGCCAACGCCATCCCGCTATTGGCGCTGGAAAACAAAAAAGTGCGGTCAAAAATACGCCTTATTTTGCATTTACCCGTGAACTCAACAATGACAAAGTGATGATCGTCTGGGCTGGAAAATAATTTATTAATGTTATTCAATACCGGTATAAGTGTTTTATTTGTGCCGGTAGCAGAACATATTAAATTATTAAATAACTTTCCAAAAAAAAACCGCACTTTAAAAAGTGCGGTCAATTTTTATCAAGTTTTTACTTCAATTATGCTTTAGGACCCGCTGCGATTAATGCTTTACCTTCTGCATTGGTCGCATATTTTTCAAAGTTTTTAGCGAAACGACCGGCAAGATCTTCCGCTTTGCTTTGCCATTGTGCTTTGTCTGCATAAGTATCACGCGGATCTAAAATAGCTGAATCAACGCCCGGTAAGGCTTTAGGAATCGCTAAATTGAAGATTGGTAATGAACCCATTTCCGCTTTCTCAATTGAACCGTCTAAAATAGCATCAATAATACCACGAGTATCTTTGATGGAAATCCGTTTACCTGTTCCGTTCCAACCGGTGTTCACCAAGTAAGCTTCCGCGCCAGCTGCTTGCATACGTTTCACTAACACTTCTGCATATTGTGTTGGGTGTAATGACAAGAATGCCGCACCGAAACAAGCAGAGAAAGTTGGTGTCGGTTCGGTAATACCACGTTCTGTACCCGCAAGTTTCGCCGTGAAACCAGATAAGAAGTAGTATTTGGTTTGTTCCGGTGTTAATTTAGAAACCGGTGGTAATACGCCGAATGCATCTGCGGTTAAGAAAATCACTTTAGTTGCATGACCCGCTTTGGATACCGGTTCAACAATGTTGTTGATGTGGTAAATTGGGTAAGAAACACGAGTGTTTTCCGTTTTTGAACCATCAGCAAAGTCAATAGAACCATCTGCGCGCACTACCACGTTTTCTAACAAGGCATCGCGTTTGATCGCGCCATAAATATCCGGTTCGTTTTCTGCAGAAAGATTGATGGTTTTCGCATAGCAACCGCCTTCGTAGTTGAATACACCATCATCGTCCCAACCATGTTCATCGTCACCGATTAATTGACGTTTCGGATCGGTGGAAAGCGTGGTTTTACCGGTACCGGACAAGCCGAAGAATACCGCAACATCACCCTCTTTGCCAACGTTAGCAGAACAGTGCATTGATGCGATACCTTTTAACGGTAGGAAGTAGTTCATCATAGAGAACATCCCTTTTTTCATTTCACCACCGTACCAAGTACCGCCGATTAATTGTACGCCTTCGGTAATATTGAATGCGACAAAGTTTTCAGAATTTAATCCTTGTTCTTTCCAATTTGGATTGGTGACTTTAGAACCGTTCATTACGGTAAAATCAGGTTTGAAGGTTTGTAATTCTGCTTCTGAAGGACGAATAAACATATTTTTCACGAAATGCGCTTGCCATGCCACTTCAGTTACGATACGCACCGCTAAACGAGTATCCGGGTTTGCACCACAAAATGCGTCAACCACGAACAAACGTTTGCCGGAAAGTTGTTTGGTAACCAACTCTTTCAAACTTTGCCATGTGGCTTGGTTCATCGGTTTATTGTCATTTTTCGCCGCTTCGCTGGTCCACCAAACGGTATCTTTGGTTTTTTCATCCAAAACGATATATTTATCTTTCGGCGAACGACCAGTGAAAATACCGGTATCAACAGCAACTGCGCCGGATTGGGTCACAACACCTTTTTCAAAGCCTTGCAAGCCCGGCTTGGTTTCTTCTTCAAATAACTGTTCATAACTTGGGTTATGCACCACTTCTTTCACATCATAAATGCCAAGTTCACCCAGCTCTTTGATTACTTTGTTTACATCGACCATACATTACCTCTATTTAAAGTTAAATTTAAAAGTTAATCATTAAGTGGTAGGCATTGTATTAAATTTTTAAACAAAAAAATGTTAGCTTGATCGCAAAAATGAAAATTTATCTCAATTCTTTTTGGAATTTTTAAACAGAAGTTGACGTCCACAATTTTTTATGTTGACGAATAATCTCGATAAACGGTTGAGCAAAACGTTCTAATTTGATGGTACCAACCCCGTTAATTTGCAACATTTCCCGTGCGCTGGTAGGTTGATATTGTGCCATTTCTTGCAGCGTAGCATCATTAAACACAATATAAGGCGGGATGTTTTCCCGATCGGCAATTTGTTTGCGCAAAAAGCGCAAGCGAGCAAATAAATCTTTGTCATAATTAATCGGCGCATTTTTCACTATCGATGTGGTCACCGATGAAATGCGCGGCATAGCCAAGGATAAGGCAACTTCGCCTTGCAAAATCGGTTTGGCACTTTCCGTCAGTTGCAATGTGCTGTTAAATTGATCCACGACTTGACGGATAAAGCCAAGATGAATCAGTTGGCGGATAACTGAATGCCAATATTCTTTCGTCCGCTCTTTTCCAATACCATACACACTCAACTTATCATGCTGATTTTCTTTGATTTTTTGATTTTGCATCCCGCGTAACACTGCAATCACATAATGTGTGCCAAAACGTTGTCCGACCCGGTAAATAGTGGACATCACCTTTTGCGCATCAATTAATCCGTCATATTTTTTCGGCGGATCTAAACAAATATCACAGTTGTTACAAGGCGTTTGACGCTGTTCGCCGAAATAATTCAGCAAGACTAAGCGGCGGCAAGTTTGGCTTTCGGCAAATTCGCCTATAGCTTGCAATTTATGTTGTTCAATTTGGCGTTGTGGCGTTTCCGGTTTTTCCAACAACATTTTTTGCAACCAGGCATAATCTGCCGGTTCGTAAAATAATACCGCTTCTGCCGGCAAATCATCCCGTCCAGCGCGACCGGTTTCTTGATAATATGCCTCGATACTGCGTGGTAAATCAAAATGCACCACAAAGCGCACATTGGATTTATTAATGCCCATGCCAAAAGCAATGGTCGCTACCACCACTTGCACATTATCGCGCTGAAAAGCCCGTTGCACCCGCTCCCGTTGGCGATTTTCCATACCGGCGTGGTATCCTTCTGCCGCCACGCCTTTTTTACGCAAACTTTCCGCTATGCGCTCAACTTTATTGCGACTGTTGCAATAAATAATCCCGCTTTTACCCTTTTGTCCCTGTACAAATTGGCTCAATTGTTCCATTGGTTTAAATTTCTCAACCAAGGTATAGCGAATATTTGGACGATCGAAACTGCCGATATAACAATGCGGATCTGCCAGTTTCAAATGCTGCAAAATATCCAAACGTGTGGTTTGATCGGCAGTGGCGGTCAATGCCATGATTGGCGCGTCAGGAAAACAACCTTTTAAACCGCCGAGTTGGGCATATTCCGGACGAAAATCATGTCCCCATTGCGAAATACAATGCGCTTCATCAATGGCAATAAAACTCACTTTACAATGAGAAATAAAATGAAAAAAACCGGTGGTCATCACTTTTTCCGGTGAGACATAAAGCAACTTTAATGCCCCTGACATCACGCGATTTTGCACCTCTTGCTGCTGCTCAAAGGTTTGCGTGGAGTTTAAATAATCCGCGGCAATTCCGTTGGCAGAAAGTTGATCAACTTGGTCTTTCATCAATGAAATTAAGGGGGACACAACTAAGGTCAACCCGTCAAAACACAGTGCTGGAATTTGATAGCACAAGGATTTTCCGTTACCGGTCGCCATAATCACCAGGCTGTCTTTGCCTTGCAAGGTGGCATTGATGACTTCCTCTTGCCCTTGACGGAAAGATTGATAGCCAAAAATAGCGTGCAACACCTTAAGTGCGGTCGAAATTTGTGGATTTTTGACCGCACTTTTCGTTGTAGATATTGAAGAAATTGAGGAAAAGGACATTAAGCGAAATGTGCGTTTTCACCGTGGGCTGCACAGGCTTCTTCTAAACATTGCCAAAACAATTTACCGTCACTGGCAATCCATTGTCCGTCTTTAAAGGCGAAATGAAAACCACCTACTTTGCTGGCAAGCCAAAGTTCAAGCAAAGGTTCTTGCTTATTGATTACCACTTGGCTACGGTCGGCGAAGGTGATCGTAAACACCGAACCTTGCGTATCGCAATCCACATCACAATCTTGCGCTTCTAATTGTTCTTCAATATTCAGCCAGATTTGTTCGATATTTTGATGAAATTCTGCTACGTTCATAAAATTCCTTCCTGATTGACAAAATAAAGTTAAATTATAGAGATTTTCGTTATATTGTGGTAGCACAAAGAAAAATTTAATGGTAAAAAGTGAAAATTAATTTGTATGAGGAAGATTTCAATGAAAAAAACCATTTCCATTCTACTCTTAAGTGCGGTCACTTTTTTAATCACTTCTTGTGGGGTCAAAGGTCCGCTTTATTTTCCTGAAAAAGCACCACAGCAACAACAAACCAAATAAGGAACATTATGGATTTTTTCCAATATAAAAACGATCAGTTAATGGCGGAAGAACTGCCCGTTAGCGACATTGCGGCGCAATTTGGCACTCCACTTTATATTTATTCACGAGCAACGTTGGAACGCCATTGGCACGCCTTTGATGATGCCTTAGGCACCCATCCACATTTAATTTGCTTTGCAGTCAAATCCAATCCGAATATCGCGATTTTAAATCTGATGGCGAAATTAGGTTCAGGCTTTGATATTGTCTCGCAAGGAGAATTAGAACGCGTGTTAGCTGCCGGCGGTGAGGCGGGAAAAATTGTCTTTTCCGGTGTGGCAAAATCAACACAAGAAATTGCGCGCGCCTTGGAAGTCGGCATTCGTTGTTTTAACGTGGAAAGTGTGGCGGAATTGGAACGGATTAATCAAGTTGCCGGCGAAATGGGAAAAATTGCACCAATTTCATTACGCGTCAATCCGGATGTAGATGCGCATACGCATCCTTATATCTCCACCGGTTTAAAAGAAAATAAATTTGGTGTCAGCGTTGAACAAGCGCGTGAAGTCTATCGACTGGCAAGCCAATTACCGCATATTCATATTAGCGGCATGGATTGTCATATTGGTTCGCAATTAACGGAATTACAACCTTTTTTAGATGCAACCGATCGTTTAATTGTATTAATGGAACAACTTAAACAAGATGGCATTTCACTAAAACATTTGGATTTAGGCGGTGGTTTAGGTGTGACCTATACCAATGAAAATGCGCCGCATCCTTCTGAATATGCGCGTGCCTTACTGGCGAAATTAAAAGATTATGCCGAATTGGAAATTATCCTTGAACCGGGACGGGCAATTACTGCCAACGCCGGTATTTTGGTCACCAAAGTGGAATATTTAAAAAGTAACGAAAGCCGCCATTTTGCCATCGTTGATACCGGTATGAACGACATGATCCGCCCGGCATTGTATCAAGCATACATGAATATCATTGAAGTTGACCGCACTTTAGCGCGCGAAAGCCAAGTGTATGATGTGGTCGGTCCGATTTGCGAAACATCGGATTTTCTCGGCAAACAACGCAGGCTTGCCATTGCGGCAGGCGATCTGATCGCGCAACGTTCCGCCGGTGCTTATGGCGCCAGCATGGCATCTACATACAATTCCCGCCCGCGCGCCATTGAGGTATTAGTGGATGGCAACAAAGCGCATTTAATCAAACGTCGCGAACGCTTTGAAGAATTGTGGCAATTGGAAAGTATCGTTAAATAAAAGGTGATTAACCGCATCAATATCGGCGCTTTTCCATGATTTATCGAGGTAAAAATGAAGAAAACGGTCGTGTTATATAAAAACATTCCGCCAGATCAAGTTGAGCGCTTGGCGGAACATTTTCATGTCATACGTTTTGATGGTGTGAACGCACAAAATCGCCATCAATTTCTCTCAGCCCTAGGGCAAGCGCAAGGCTTAATCGGCGTTGGCGTGAAAATTGATACTGAAATGCTGGATGTAGCGCCATATTTAAAAGCCATTTCCACCATTTCCGTCGGTTATGACAATTTTGATACGGAAGAATTAACCCGACGCCACATTCGGTTAATGCACACACCTACCGTTCTCACCGACACGACCGCCGATGCCATTTTTGCTTTATTAATGGCAAGCGCGCGACGCGTCGTGGAAATGGATAAATGGGTGCGAGACGGGCATTGGCAAGGCGGCGTAGGTCACGAATTTTGGGGCGTGGATATTCATCATAAAACCATTGGCATTATCGGCATGGGGCGAATTGGACGTGCGCTGGCTAAACGCGCTTTTTGTGGATTTGATATGCCAGTGCTTTATCACAGTAATCGCCGCCATCAAGAAGTCGAACAACAATACGCCGCCCAATATGGCACATTGGACGAGGTATTACAACGTGCCGATTTTGTTTGCCTCACCGTGCCATTATCCGCCGCAACGGAAAAATTGATTTCGCGGGAAAAACTCCGTTTAATGAAACCAAGTGCTATTTTAATTAATGGCGCACGCGGCAAAGTTGTCGATCAAGCGGCATTAGCCGAGGCATTGCAACAAAAAACAATCCGCGCGGCGGGCTTAGATGTATTTGAAGTGGAACCCTTGCCAAGTAATTCGCCGTTATTGACCTTGGATAATGTGATTTTGTTACCACACATCGCCTCTGCAACGGGAGAAACACGCTACAACATGGCAAAATGCGCTGTAGATAATCTTATCAACGCCTTAAAAGCGGAAAAACCAAGTCAAAACTGGGTCAATCCCATGGCGGGATAACGGAAAAAACATAGCGTTAACTTGATACGCTATGTTTTTTGATTTTCCAGACACCATCAATCAAAATCAAAGTCATAGAACCGATTAAACAAAGAAATAACGGATAGCTTTCAGGATCGACTTTTTCGCCGATAATAAAAGCGACCACTAACATCATAATCGGCTCAGCATACCCCAGTAGGCCTAGCACATTGATAGGTAATAAATTGCTGGCAGCAATATAAAAAATAAAAGCAACACCGCTCATTAATCCCAATAACAACAAGAGCCAAATAATAGGCGGATTAACTTGTTGTACCGCGCCAAGATCCACTTGTAGCGCTAAATAAATACACACCGGCAACAGCAAAACCATTTCCATTGCAAAGCTGGTAATATCCGCTAAATTGAGGCGTTTGCGGATCATAAAATACACCGCATAGCCACAAACCGCGACACTTTCCCAAGACAAACCGCCTTTAATCGCAATATTGGAAAATACACCGATCGCCGCCAAAAGCACAGCAACCAATTTCACGTTAGAAATACTTTCTTTAAAGAAAATCCGCCCCATCACCACCATCACCAGCGGGAGCAATAAATAACCGAGCGATACGCTCAACGCTCCGCCATTATTCGGCGCCCACAGAAACAGCCACATTTGAAATCCCATCATGGCAGCATTAAATAAAAAAACCAAAACTATCCAAGGTTGTTGACGAATGCGCTTTAAGTGTCTGACTAATAAATATTTTTGACGAAAAATAAATACTGCCGCCACCACAAAAGGTACGGTAAAAATGACGCGATAACCAAAAATATCTTCTCCGCCTAAAGGAAGTAATAAGGTAGAAAAATAATAAATATAGCCAAATAATAACGAGGCAAGGAGCGAAAAACTGATTCCTTTTAACATGGCGATACCTTTAATTATCAGTTAAACCGGTATAAAAGTGCGGTGAAAAATTTCATAATTTCTCACCGCACTTTACCCCAACATTTCCCAAAATGCACGAATTATCGGTTGCTCAAGACATTTTCGTTGTACGCAAATCCCCAATTCAAAAGGCTCAATCGGAAAATCTACTGCCAAGGTGGACACTTGACTTATCATCGGGCTATTTTTCATCACCACATCCGGTAACATCGCCACCCCACAGCCCAGCGCTACCATCGGCACAATTCCTTCATGTCCGGACACCGTCGCATAAATTTTCGGGTATTTAATTTTTTGTTGCTTAAACCATTGGTCAATGCGCTGCCTTGCTGGTCCTTCTACCGGCAAAATAAACGGAATTTGCTGCCAATCAATCGGCGATTGTTGCAATAATTGCGTCGCTGGGCAAGCGATACGCGGTGCAATTAACGACAAAGAAATATCGTCAATATAATGAAAAATAATGCCATTTGGCAAATGCGCCGGTCGGCCGGCAAGCGCTAAATCAATTTGTTGGGTTTGAATTTGTTGCACCGCCAACGCCGGATCGCCAGTCGTCAATTGAATTTCTACTTTCGGATAACGCGAACGAAAACGTTCCAAAATTGGTGGCAAATGACTATAAGCAGCGGTCACCGAACAGAAAAGGCGCAATTCTCCACTTAATTCCTGCGGATCCGCACTTAAAGATTGCTTAAATTGCAGCCATTGCTGCCAGTTTTGTTGCGCAAATAGGCGAAATTTTTCTCCGGCTTCCGTCAGCGATACCTGACGATTATCGCGCAACAACAGCGTTTCCCCCAATTCTTCTTCCATGCGCTGAATTTGGCGCGACAGCGTGGATGCCGACATAAAATTTTGGCTGGCAGTCTGGCTGAAATTTTTACTGTCGGCAAGGTGTAAAAATAAGTGTAAATCGCGAAATTCCATGGTTCACCCTCCTAAATTTGGTGAAATATTGGCGAGCTTCGCCGCTAAAAGCGCGGTCATTTTTAATACAATTCATTGCAAAAAATGCAATAATAAATCGCAATAATATCAATTTACGCAATGTAAAAAAAGCGATAATCTGTAACAACATAAAACAATATGCAAACACAACATCATCCAAAATATAAAGGATCCTATTATGGCTAACTATTTCAATACATTAAACTTACGTCAACAACTTGACCAATTAGGTCGCTGTCGTTTTATGGACCGCGCTGAATTCGCTGACGGTTGTAACTTCTTGAAAGGAAAGAAAATTGTTATCGTAGGTTGTGGCGCGCAAGGATTAAACCAAGGTTTAAATATGCGTGATTCCGGTTTAGATATTGCTTATGCGTTGCGCTCCGAGGCAATTGCAGAAAAACGCGCATCATTTACCCGCGCTTCCGAAAATGGTTTTAAAGTGGGTACTTACCAAGAATTAATTCCAACTGCCGATTTAGTGGTTAACTTAACTCCAGACAAACAACACTCCAAAGTGGTAGCTGATGTCATGCCATTGATGAAACAAGGTGCAGCATTCGGTTACTCACACGGTTTCAATATCGTTGAAGTGGGCGAACAAATTCGTAAAGATATTACCGTTGTGATGGTCGCGCCAAAATGTCCGGGTACCGAAGTTCGTGAAGAATATAAACGTGGTTTCGGCGTACCAACCTTAATCGCTGTTCACCCTGAAAATGACCCACAAGGCGAAGGGATGGCAATCGCGAAAGCGTGGGCTTCTGCAACAGGTGGCGACCGTGCGGGTGTATTAGAATCATCTTTCGTTGCTGAAGTGAAATCTGACTTAATGGGTGAGCAAACCATCCTTTGTGGTATGTTGCAAGCCGGTTCTATCGTGTGCTACGACAAATTAGTAGCAGACGGTAAAGATCCAGCCTACGCCAGCAAATTAATCCAATACGGCTGGGAAACTATCACCGAAGCCTTAAAACAAGGCGGAATTACCTTAATGATGGATCGTTTATCCAACTCTGCGAAAATCCGTGCCTTTGAATTAGCGGAAGAAATTAAAGCACAATTAAATGATCTTTATTTAAAACATATGGATGACATCATCAGTGGCGAATTTTCCTCCACCATGATGGCAGACTGGGCGAACGGTGACGCAAACTTGTTAAAATGGCGCGAAGAAACCGGCAAAACCGCCTTTGAAAATTCACCAAAAGCAGACAGTATCAAAATTTCAGAACAAGAATATTTTGATAATGGTGTTGTGATGGTGGCGATGGTAAAAGCTGGTGTTGAAATGGCATTTGATGCAATGGTTGCAAGCGGTATTTATGAAGAATCTGCATACTATGAGTCATTACACGAATTACCGTTAATCGCCAACACTATCGCGCGTAAACGCTTATACGAAATGAACGTGGTCATTTCCGATACCGCAGAATACGGTAACTACTTATTCTCACACGTTGCAACCCCAATCCTTGCGGAAAAATTAATTCCAATGTTGCAAAAAGGTGACTTAGGTGAACCAACCCCAACTGCGGAAATCGACAATGTTTACCTACGCGACATCAACGATGCTATCCGCAACCATCCGGTTGAATTAATCGGTCAAGAGTTACGTGGTTATATGACGGATATGAAACGCATTTCTGTTGGCGGTTAATTTTTAATCCTTAATCCAAAGGAAAGTGCGGTTAAAATGACCGCACTTTTTGTTTTATCTAGAAAAAATAAATCTACCATCTCCTCAATAAACGTAATTCTCTTTTTCCTTGAACTAGTTTTTTATTTCTTTTAAAAATGCAATAAATTTTTCATTTTTTATTTTGATTTTCTTGTTTTTCTACTTTTAATAAGTGCTTTTTGCATAAAAATAGGTCAGGAAGAAAGAAAAAATTTGATCTCTGTAGCAAAATAGAACAAAAGTATTTGTTAAATCAAATTTTGAAATATATATTTCAAAATAAGAAAACGTTGCAAAACCGTTTTCATCCTCGCATTGTTGTATACAATGACCAGAAACCCGATATAAGGAAATTATTATGTTAGCTTTTATATCATTTGTTGGATTTACTGCTTTGGTTGCTGTGCTAGCGTGGTGGTACACTAGAAAAGACGATTTAAGCAATTCAGAAGGTTATTACCTTGCCGGTCGTTCATTAACCGCCACGTTTATTGCCGGTTCGATGTTATTAACCAATCTGTCCACCGAACATTTAGTCGGCTTAAACGGATTGGCCTATCGCCAAGGTTTTATCGTTATGGCATGGGAAGTATTGGCAGCCATTACCATTGCCGCATTTGCGCTCTATTTCTTACCGAAATATTTAAAATTAGGTATCGCTACTATCCCAGAATTTTTGGAACGCCGTTTTGACAAAGGCACATTATTAATCACTTCATTACTTTTCCTCGGTTGCTACGTCATTTCTTTATTACCTATCGTGCTTTACACCGGCGCTCTCGCATTGGAAAGCTTGTTCCAAGTATCTAATGTCTTTGGCGTTGATAAAACCACTGCACTTTGGATTATGGTATGGGGAATCGGTATTTTAGGTTCTATCTATGCAATTTTCGGTGGTTTAAAAGCGGTAGCGGTTTCCGATACAATTAATGGCGTAGGCTTATTGATCGGCGGAATTATGGTGACCGTATTAGGCTTGGCTTATGTAGGCGATGGCAATGCGTGGGAAGGACTAAAAGAGGTTTATCATGCTAACCCGGATCATTTTAATTCCATTGGTGATGAAAATTCCGTTGTACCATTTTCTACCCTATTTACCGGGATGATTATTTCTAACTTATTCTTCTGGTGTACCAATCAGTCCATTATTCAACGTGCATTAGGTGCCAAAGACTTAAAAGAAGGACAAAAAGGGGTGCTACTTTGCGCTTTCTTAAAACTACTCGGTCCATTATTAATCATTCTACCAGGGATTATTGCTTATCATATTTTCCAAGGAAAATTAGATATTCCTGACCAAGCTTATCCGGATTTAGTCCATTTAGTGTTACCGGATGCCTTCGTTGGTTTCTTCGCGGCAGTGGTTGTTGGTGCGGTACTTTCTACTTTTAACAGTGCGCTAAATTCCTCCGTTACGTTGTTTTCACGCAATGTGTATAAAGTCAAAATTAACCCAAATGCCAGCGATATGAAATTAGTGAGTGTCGGTAAATGGGTGGGAACAATTTTAGCAGTAGTTTCCATGATCGTTGCACCGTTAGTGGCAAACGCACCGGATGGTTTATATTTCTTAATTCAAGAATTACAAGGGATTTTCAACGCACCGATTTTAAGCGTGGTAGTCGTCGGATTATTAACTAAACGTGTACCACCAATTGCAGCGAAATTTGGGTTAATTTTTGGTATGGTGGCTTATGTCGTATGTACCTATGTGATCAAAGTCGATATTCATTTCTTCCATTTGATCGCAATTTTATTTGTCCTTAACGTTGTTGTTATGTTGATTATCGGTAAAGTAAAACCAATGGAAAATCCGTATCAAGAAGAATATACCAAACAAGTGGATATTCAACCTTGGGCATTTGCAAAAGCAGTTTCATTAATCGTCACCTTCGCTTCATTTAGTATGTATATCTTTATGGCGAAAAATGCACCGGAATTTGTTTGGATTGGTTATTACTGCTTCGGCGCATTTACTTTGTTATATTTCATCTATGTTTTCGCCAAAGAACGAAATAAACAATTTAAATCTTAACGCTTATTATTTTATGCAAACAAATCTGAATTAAAAATAAAAGCACGACTCATTCGTGCTTTTATTTTTACCCACTAAAGTGCGATGAAATTTTTGTAAATTTTGCTTTCAGAACATCATGGTCGCGTTGTCGCAATACTAAAAGACAAACCACAGCACTTAATGCCTATATCCCGCTAATAAATGTTGCCAATGCTGTTCAGTGAAATGAATCCCCAAGCGTCCGACTTCTTTAACAAAAGAGCGGTGCAAACGCTGTAAGTTTTCGGCTTTCCAAAAATTACCGGATTTTTCACCGCACTTATCAAAATCCAGCAGCCAATAATGTTCAGTTTCGGCTGTGTGTTGCACTAAAATGTTGTGCGCATTTAAGTCGGTGTGGCAGATTTGCATATCATGTAGGCGGCGGATTAAGCTGCCGATTTGCTGCCATGCCGCAGCGGATAATTCAGTGTGTTGTAAAAGTGCGGTTAAATCTTGCGCGTGTTCAATACGTTCTGTCAAAATATCGGCGCTATAGCAACCCAAGGCATGTTGATGCACGCGAGCGCCTATTGGTTTAGGTACCGGTAATCCGGCTTGATGGAGGCGGTTTAAGAGATGAAATTCAGCAAAACTGCGCGTTTCTTGCAATGAAGTGAAATAATAACGATCTTTGTTGATTTTCCCCCAAAGCCCGCCACGATAATAATGGCGCAAGGCGCAATTGACACCAAATAAATCCTGAGTTTGCACAAACCATGTGGTTCCTCGCCCTTTGGCGGAACCTAAAACGCGATTTTGTTGCAGCCAATAGGCTGGCTCAAAAAAATGCGCTTGGTCAGCCAGCGGTTGACTGAAATTAAAAATAAAAAACTGTTTTTTCAGTTGGAATTCAAGCATCATCGACGAATTTCTTATAAAATAGAGGGATAGCCATATTCTACGGTAAAATTAATAAAATACCAAAAGTCATAGGAAAAGATATGCCACTTTTTACACAACCGCCAAAATCCCTTTGTATCCTCCGTTTATCTGCCATCGGCGATACTTGCCATGTACTTGCCGCGGTACAGCAAATTCAGCGCCATTGGCAACAAACGCAGATTACGTGGATCATCGGTAAGACAGAAGCGTCACTTTTTCGCCATGTGAAAGGAATTCGTTTTGTGGTGTATGACAAGAAAACTGGCTGGAAGGGGGTGTTAGCGTTATGGAAGCAGTTAAAAGATTGTCATTTTGACGCACTACTCAATATGCAGACCGCTTTTCGTGCGTCATTGCTTTCGTTGGGCATCAAAGCCAATTATAAAGTCGGTTTTGGTAAACAACGCGCTCGAGAAGGACAATGGTTGTTTACCAATCGACGCATTGAGGATCCGGCAACACCACATGTGTTAGACGGTTTCTTAGCCTTTGTCGCTTACTTGGGGGTTCCAGTAAGTCCGCCAACGTGGGATTTGGGGATAACTGATGAAATGCGCCGGCAAATGGCACTTTATTTAGATCCGAACAGACGTAATCTTTTGATTTCCCCTTGTTCCAGCAAAGCGGAAAAAGATTGGTTGCCGCAACGTTATGCAGCAATTGCAAATTACGCAAATCAACGCCATATGCATGTTATTTTATGTGGTTCACCGGCTGAGCGCGAAATGGCGATGGTTAAAGATATTGTGGCACATTGTGATTTTACGCCAACGAATTTATGCGGTAAAACTTCGCTATTGGAACTTTCGACACTGATTGGTTTGGTAGATTTGGTTGTCGCACCAGATAGCGGTCCGGCACATATCGCCACCACGCAAGGCACACCAATTATCGGGCTGTATGCCTATCATAATCCGTTGCGCACCGGTCCTTATTATAATTTGGACAACATCGTATCTGTATATGAGCAAAATGTGCAAAAAGAATTTGGCAAACCTTCTGCTCAATTGCCTTGGGCAACAAAATTAAAAGGTAAAAATCTGATGGCGGAAATTCAGGTAGAAGATGTAATTGCCGCAATCGAAAAAATAGAAAATTCAAAAGGATAACTGATGTTAAATAAAATTTTCTCGTGGTTTGAGAAACAAGTAGAAACCTATCCGGAACCCACTCCTAAAAAATTGCCAAAAGGTTTAATTCCCTTTATTTGGTCAAGTTTAGAGGGAACCAAAAAATGGATCTTGCTACTCATTATTTTGGTTATTGGCGTTGGCATGATGGAAGCCATTTTATTCCAATTTATGGGTGTGTTGGTTGATTGGTTGGGACAATATACGCCGGCTAATTTGTGGCATGAAAAAGGGCATTTATTGCTTGGCATGACAGCGCTGCTACTGGTCAGTATTATTTGGTCTTTTTTGGCATCAACCGTGCGTTTACAAACCCTGCAAGGGGCATTTCCCATGCGCCTACGCTGGAATTTCCATCGTTTAATGCTGGGACAAAGCCTAAGTTTTTATCAAGATGAATTTGCCGGGCGAGTTTCGGCTAAAGTGATGCAAACCGCACTAGCAGTACGGGATACAGTTCTCACGCTTGCTGATATGATGGTTTATGTCAGTGTGTATTTTATTACTTCCGGCGTGGTATTGGTGACGTTGGATCCCTGGTTTTTAGCCCCATTTATCTTGTGGTTGGTTACATTTATCGGCTTATTACGCATATTAATTCCTAAATTAGCCAAAACGGCCGAACGCCAAGCCGATGCTCGCTCCTTGATGACCGGGAGAATTACTGATGCCTACGCCAATATTTCTACTGTCAAACTGTTCTCACACGGTGCCAGAGAGGCAGAATATGCCAAACATTCCATGCAAGAATTTATGGTCACAGTGCATAGCCAAATGCGTCTAGCAACCTTATTGGATTCCTTAACTTATGCTGCCAATATTGCACTTACTTTAGGAACCGCCATTCTCGGTATTGCATTATGGCAACATGGCTCGGTCGGCGTGGGTGCCATTGCGACTGCGGTTGCCATGGCGTTGCGCATTAATGGGCTTTCTCATTGGGTGATGTGGGAGGCGGCGCGTTTATTTGAAAATATCGGTACGGTAAACGACGGAATGCAAACCTTAACCAAACCGCAAACTATTTTAGATAAAAAAGATGCTAAACCATTACAAGTTAGCCAAGGCGAAATTTGTTTTCATCAAGTTTCCTTTGCTTATGCGGATAACAAACCGCTTCTAAGCGATTTTAATTTAACCATTAAACCAGGCGAAAAAGTAGGCTTAATCGGACGTTCCGGCGCCGGAAAATCCACCATTGTTAATTTGTTGCTGCGCTTTTATGAAGCGCAACAAGGGCAAATTACCATTGATGGTCAAGATGTTTGCAATGTGACGCAAGAAAGTTTACGACGCCAAATCGGCTTGGTAACACAAGATACCTCGTTGTTGCACCGTTCAGTACGCGATAATATTATTTACGGTCGCCCGAATGCTACTGATGAGGAAATGATCAATGCCGCTGAACGTGCCGAAGCGGCGGAATTTATTCCTTATTTGGCAGATGCACAAGGGCGCCGAGGCTATGACGCGCACGTGGGCGAACGTGGGGTAAAACTTTCCGGCGGACAACGCCAACGTATCGCGATTGCACGCGTAATGCTGAAAGATGCGCCAATTCTGTTATTGGATGAAGCCACTAGCGCGTTAGATTCCGAAGTAGAAGTTGCCATCCAAGACAGTTTGGATAAGATGATGGAAAATAAAACTGTGATCGCTATCGCTCATCGCCTCTCCACAATCGCCGCCATGGATCGCTTAATTGTCTTAGATCAAGGCAAAATCGTCGAACAAGGTTCGCATTCAGAATTATTGGAGCGCAACGGGTTATACGCCAAATTATGGCGCCACCAAAGTGGCGGTTTTTTATCCGATGTGCAGTAAACGCGATAAAAGTGCGGTCGATTTTGCCATAAAAATGCCTGTGTTAACACAGGCATTTTCTTTGAAGAAGAATTATTTTGCTGGATAATCCCACCAAATATCGAATAATTCACTAATTTCGATTTGTTGTAATCCATTCTGTTCTAGCCAGTTTTTGACTAAAGTGCGGTGGTTTTCATCGCATTTTCCCAGTTTTTCCAAGCAAACTAAACCTTCCCAATGTAAATAACCACTTCCTTCATAGGCAAGCCCGTTTGGTTGAATTACTTCGGCGATAAAGCGATCAACAACTTCATCCACTTGTTCAACCGGCGTATTTTCTGCAAATTGCCAATTCACTAAAAAGCCTAATTCTTGGAATTCGGCAAGGTGCATTTTTTTACGTTGTCTTTGATTACGTTTGATAGCCATATTTTTCTCCGATTGCTGTCATCAACAGATGTGATTAACGGTTTTACTCGGGGTTAATCATAACATATTTCCGTTATCCACGCTTGATAAAATACAAATCCCACACACCATGCCCTAAACGATGCCCACGCGCTTCAAATTTAGTCAACGGGCGAAAATCCGGACGCGGAATATAATCGTCAGTCGGCGAAACATTACGTAAATTGACCGCACTTTTTAGCACCGCCAACATCTGTTCAGCATAATTTTCCCAGTCTGTCGCCATGTGGATAAATCCGTTCGGCGCTAATTTTTGGCATACCATATCCACAAATGCCGGTTGCACAATGCGGCGTTTGTGATGCTTAGCTTTATGCCACGGATCCGGGAAAAACAGTTGCAACCCGCCTAAACTGTTATCAGCAATACAATCGCGTAAAATTTCGGTAGCATCATGGCAAATGACCCGTAAATTTTTCACTTGCTTTTCCACTGCATAGGCAATACAAGCCCCGACGCCCGGAGTATGTACTTCAATACCAAGATAATTTTTATCCGGATTTTGTATCGCCATCTCCACCAAGGATTTCCCCATACCAAAGCCAATTTCCAATATCACCGGATTGGTATTGCCATAAATGCTGGCAAAATCAAAGAAAGAAAGTTGATGTTCCAACCCATAAAAAACCCAGTTGGCATTCATCATATCCCGTTGAAAATCACTTAGTCGTCCAGTGCGCAAAACAAAGCTGCGAACTTTTCGCTTATAGCGCCCGTCTTCGGTAAATTCGGCGGTTTCTACGGTTTTACGTTTTTGATCAGCAAAAGTCTCTTGTTTTATCATCATTATTTATTGTTTATGTAAAAGTGGCGTGAATTATAAGCGGTTTACGCTAAATTGCAAAGTGCGGTCATTTTTTCGGTAAATTTATGCAATAATTTGCAGGAAAAGTTTTAGAAAAAAAGGGTATCTTACGATACCCTTCTTTCATCTTATCGATGTGATGCTAATTATTTGATAATTTTAGCTACAACACCCGCACCTACTGTACGTCCGCCTTCACGGATTGCGAAACGTAAACCTTGGTCCATCGCGATTGGGTGGATTAAGCTTACTGTCATTTTGATGTTATCACCCGGCATTACCATTTCCACGCCTTCCGGTAACTCGATTGTACCTGTTACGTCAGTTGTACGGAAATAGAATTGTGGACGGTAACCTTTGAAGAATGGAGTGTGACGTCCACCTTCTTCTTTTGATAATACGTACACTTCTGATTCGAAGTCTGTGTGTGGTGTAATTGAACCCGGTTTCGCCAATACTTGACCACGTTCGATTTCTTCACGTTTGGTACCACGTAATAATGCACCGATGTTTTCACCTGCACGACCTTCGTCAAGTAATTTACGGAACATTTCAACACCAGTTACGGTAGTTTTCGCCGTTTCTTTAATACCAACGATTTCAACCTCTTCACCTGTACGGATAATACCACGTTCTACACGTCCAGTTACTACAGTACCACGTCCAGAGATTGAGAACACGTCTTCAATTGGTAATAAGAACGGTTGGTCAACTGCACGCTCAGGTTCTGGGATGTAAGTATCTAAGTGGTGTGCTAATTCAAGGATTTTTTCTTCCCATTCAGCAACGCCATTCAACGCTTGTAACGCTGAACCACGTACGATTGGTGTGTCATCACCCGGGAAGTCATATTGAGATAGAAGTTCACGTACTTCCATTTCAACTAATTCTAATAATTCTTCGTCATCCACCATGTCGCATTTGTTTAAGAATACGATGATGTAAGGTACACCTACTTGGCGACCTAAAAGGATGTGTTCACGAGTTTGTGGCATTGGACCATCAGTCGCCGCTACGACTAAGATTGCGCCGTCCATTTGTGCCGCACCAGTGATCATGTTTTTAACATAGTCGGCGTGTCCCGGACAGTCAACGTGTGCATAGTGACGAGTTTCTGTATCGTATTCAACGTGTGAGGTGTTGATGGTGATACCACGCGCTTTTTCTTCTGGCGCGTTATCGATTTGGTCGAATGCACGCGCCGCACCACCGAAGTGTTTTGCTAATACGGTAGTGATTGCTGCGGTTAAGGTTGTTTTACCATGGTCAACGTGGCCGATTGTACCCACGTTTACGTGCGGTTTTGTACGTTCAAATTTTTCTTTAGACATTGCTAATGTTTCCTTTATTGAAATTCCATAGCACATAATGTGCTATGGAGTTTTGGGAGTTTTCAAAAAATTATTTTTTGCGCGCTTCAATTACAGCTGCCGCAACGCTTGATGGTGCTTCTGCATATTTCAATGGTTCCATTGAGTATGAGGCACGACCTTGTGTTTGTGAGCGAAGATCGGTTGCATAACCAAACATTTCTGAAAGTGGTACTTCTGCATTGATCTTAACTACAAATTCATTTGCTTCTTGGCCATTCACCATCGCACGACGACGGCTTAAGTCACCAATTACATCACCCACATAATCTGGTGGAGTTTCAACTTCCACTTTCATAATTGGCTCAAGTAGAACTGGGTTTGCTTTAGCGAACGCTGCTTTGAATGCTAAAGAAGCGGCTAATTTAAACGCTAATTCTGATGAGTCCACATCATGGTATGAACCGAAGTGTAAACGCACACCAATATCAACTACCGGATAACCCGCTAACGGACCAGATTTAAGTTGTTCTTGGATACCTTTGTCAACCGCTGGGATATATTCACCAGGGATTACACCACCTTTGATTTCGTTTACAAATTCGTATCCTGGACCTTCTGGATCTAATGGGTACAAGTCGATAACAACGTGACCATATTGACCGCGACCACCAGATTGTTTTGCGTGTTTACCTTCAACATCATTAACACGAGTACGGATAGTTTCACGGTAAGATACTTGTGGTTTACCGATGTTCGCTTCAACTTTGAACTCACGACGCATACGGTCAACGATAATATCTAAGTGTAACTCACCCATACCAGAAATAATGGTTTCACCGGATTCTTCATCTGTGTGAACACGGAATGAAGGGTCTTCTTGCGCTAAACGACCTAATGCAAGACCCATTTTTTCTTGGTCAGCTTTAGTTTTCGGTTCTACAGCAACAGAAATTACCGGCTCAGGGAACTCCATACGCTCAAGAATAATTGGTGCATCAAGCGCACATAAGGTATCACCAGTACCAACATCTTTCAAACCAATCGCTGCAGCGATGTCGCCTGCACGAACTTCTTTGATTTCTTCACGTTTGTTAGCGTGCATTTGCACGATACGACCAAAACGTTCACGTTTATCTTTCACTGAGTTCAACACTGTTGCGCCAGACTCAACTACGCCTGAATAAACACGGAAGAAGGTTAAGTTACCCACAAACGGGTCTGTTGCGATTTTAAATGCCAATGCAGCGAATGGTTCTTCATCACTTGCATGACGTTCACCTTCAGTTTCATCAGGATTAATACCTTTAATCGCTTCAATATCTGTTGGCGCAGGCAAATAATCAATTACTGCATCAAGCATTGCTTGTACACCTTTGTTTTTAAAGGCTGAACCACAAGTTACCAAAATGATTTCGGTCGCTAATGCGCGTTGACGAAGACCGGCTTTAATTTCTTCTTCAGTTAAATCTTCACCGCCTAAATATTTTTCCATTAACTCTTCTGAAGATTCCGCCGCTGCTTCAACTAAGTTTTGACGCCATTCTTCACAAGCAGCTTGCATATCAGCAGGAACATCTTCATAAGTGAAGGTCATACCTTGATCTGCTTCGTTCCAGTTGATTGCTTTCATTTTGATCAAATCAACAACGCCTTTGAAGTTATCTTCAGCACCAATTGGCAATTGTAGAGGAACAGCATTACCGCCTAAACGGGTTTTAATTTGTTCAACAACACGTAAGAAGTTCGCACCAGTACGGTCCATTTTATTTACGAACGCAATACGAGGTACTTTATATTTGTTAGCTTGACGCCATACGGTTTCAGATTGAGGTTGAACCCCACCAACCGCACAGTAAACCATTACCGCACCGTCAAGAACACGCATTGAACGTTCAACTTCGATAGTGAAGTCCACGTGTCCCGGAGTATCAATTACGTTGATACGGTGTTGCGGAAATTGTTGTGACATACCAGACCAGAACGCTGTGGTTGCCGCTGAGGTAATAGTAATACCGCGCTCTTGTTCTTGTTCCATCCAGTCCATTGTTGCAGCACCATCGTGTACTTCACCAATTTTGTGGCTTACACCGGTATAGAATAAGATACGCTCAGTAGTAGTGGTTTTACCCGCATCGATATGCGCACTGATACCGATATTACGGTAAAGTGAAATAGGGGTTGAACGAGCCATTAGTTTTTCCTTGTTTGGGAATTTGATAAATATAAAATTTTAAATATGGATAAGGCTTCATCACACAAATTCATGAGATGAAGCCTGAAAAACCGACTTGCTAACAGATTACCAACGGTAATGTGCAAACGCTTTGTTAGCTTCAGCCATACGGTGAACGTCTTCACGTTTTTTCACCGCCGCACCTTTGTTTTCAGACGCATCTGATAATTCGTTAGCTAAACGTAAAGCCATTGATTTATCACCGCGTTTACGTGCAGCTTCCACAATCCAACGCATACCTAACGCGTTACGACGAACCGGACGCACTTCAACAGGTACTTGGTATGTAGAACCACCCACACGACGAGATTTAACCTCAACAGTTGGACGCACGTTTTCTAATGCAATTTCAAATGCTTCTAACGCTTCTTTACCAGTACGTTGTGCTAACGTATCAAGTGCGTTATAAACGATTTTTTCAGCGATAGATTTCTTACCATCTACCATTAACACATTAATGAATTTCGCAAGTAATTCTGAACCGAATTTCGGATCTGGGAGGATCTTGCGTTGACCTACATCACGACGACGTGGCATTTTAATTTCTCCGTATTATTAATCTTCAGGATTATCCAAAACTCTATTGCAACAAAGCTGCTGATACTGGAGTTTATGGTTAATTAATTTATTTAATTAGCGTTTGGCCTTACTTAACGGAGAACCATTAAGCTTTAGGACGTTTCACGCCGTATTTAGAACGACCTTGTTTACGATCTTTAACGCCGGCACAGTCTAATGCACCACGCACGGTGTGATAACGCACACCCGGTAAATCTTTAACACGACCGCCACGGATAAGCACAACACTATGCTCTTGAAGGTTATGACCTTCACCGCCGATATAAGAAGTTACTTCGTAACCATTAGTTAAACGAATACGGCATACTTTACGTAATGCTGAGTTCGGTTTTTTAGGTGTAGTTGTGTACACACGAGTACACACGCCACGTTTCTGCGGACAAGCTTCCAAAGCAGGAACGTTGCTTTTTACAACCTTTTTAACACGCGGTTTGCGTACTAGCTGGTTGATAGTTGCCATTAAAAAAGCTCCAGTTTTATTAATTGTTATTCACAAAAAAATGTTTATTTATTGTTCTACTCAAAGATGAATAGACGCCGAATTTTAATCTTGAACAGGCAAGATGTCAAGAATTAAGCAAAACTCTCACAAAAATGACCGCACTTTTTCATGCGCATCACCCAAATTAACGAAAATAGCGAATATTTTTCGGCTGAAACCACTTATCAATCAAGCGCTTTAATTTTGCATTTGTATTGCGCTGTTTTTTATGTAATGCGATTGCCGACCAATCCCACTCAGAAACAGCCACCACACAATCTTGTACAGAAAAATTTTGCAATTTCGCCGCCACCCAAAATTGCATAATCGCTTGATTCCATTCTATTTTATTGCCCCAATAATGTCCCACCACATCATCACAAGCACGCAACAACGATAACTGTGCCAACGCCAAAGAAAAAGAAAATTGCTCCACCAAACGGCGCGGACAATTCGTCGCACAAATTTCATCGCAAAGTTGCAAACTCAAGGCAATAATTGATTTTGTCTTTTGCGCACACAATCCAATCACGCCCGCATTCCACATCAAACTATCATCCCCAATCTCAACACCTGCAATGGTTTTTCCGTGCAAAGTGCGGTGCATTTTTCGCAAGGTTTTATCCGTATTATCCGCCAAGCGACATTCCGCCAAATGCATCACACACCCGCCTTGGGCAAAATGAGACGAAAGTGCGGTCAAATTTCCAGCTAAAAACGTATCGCTATCCACATACAATAAATCCGATAACGGATAACGCGCATACACTGCTTCCAACGCCTTGATTTTAACCCGCCAAAAAAACTGAAACTCCCCTTGCCACTGCGTCAACGTCTGCTCATCAATCACCAAGGTGTCCACCCGATCGGCAAAAAACGCATAAAATGCCGGATAATCCGTTACCACCACAACTCGTTCAATTAACGGATCTTTTAAATAACTTAATATCGCAAATGCCGCTTGATAATGATTTTCCAAACGAGGACCAAATGTAAGGAGAGTGAGGATCATGGGGATTATCTCATTATTTATTCTTCAAATAATTCTCTTTTAAAGCGGCAAAAAAAGAATCAGAGGCATATTTTTTGGTATAGGTTAATTTATGAATTGCAGTTTTAGCAGTAATCTGCGCATACAATTCAGGATCAAATCGATTTTTAATATTTTTTGCTAACAAATGAGGAATGGTATCATCAATAACTATTCCTCGTTTATCCGGGAAATAATGATTGATTAATGTATTCATTAATATCTGAAAAAAGAAATAGTGCGGTATATTATTTTGTGTTTTCCAAAAAATCAGTAATAGATTAAGTAAAGTGTGGATAACAAAATCATTTTGTTTGGCACAAATAAAACTATTTAAAAAATTAATTTTATGTTCCTCTGCCCAAGAAAAATATTGATTTGGTTTCGACCATAGTACTTTATTTTCTGAATTTTTATCCCGTTGAAACATAAAAAAAGATTGATCTCGCATTTCATACGGAATTTCTCCGGTCAATAATATCGTTGCATCCATCCATATACCACCATAAGTATCCAATAGCGCTAAGCGTAAAAGATCAGCAAAAAAAGCATACTTAAACGCTGGATTTTTGCGCTTTTCTGCCACAAAATCCGGTAAATCTAAATATTCCCCAATATTATTATCATTTAAACGGATAATTCGATAACCGTCGGCAAACTGCTCGGCAGATTTAAAACAGATTTGCACCGTTTCCGGCAATTCATGAAATTCACAAGGCTGTCCCCAATATTGCCAAATGATTTTTTGATCGGGAAAATTTTGCTTAGCAGAAAGTTTAAATGTAGGCGTAGAACCAGATAAATAATTATCAATTAGCACATTCCATGCGCGTTCAATTTTCTCTTGTTTTATCAGGTCAAGTTTTCGCTCCCAAAAGTGACGCAAAAATTTGGGAACCAGACCTCGATAAAACGTGCGATATGGATATTTCTTATTTAAGGTAGCTATCAGCTTATCCCAAAAGGAATCTACTAAAAAAAGGTGTTCAAACTTTTTTTCCATACCTTTACCGATGTCTCAAATCAAAAATACGTTTTTTAATTTTATCTTGAATTTTATAATATTCTCTTTTTAAACGAATAAGTAAAGTGCGATTAGCGCGACCTTTATCAATCGGTACATTACTTTCCAATTCAAAATTCGGTTCAAGGCAAAAAGGTTTTAATGCCAAGTAAGAAACGTCATTTTCCCAATAGCGCTCCATGGTAATATCCACATCAAAAATCCATTCTTGTGATTGGGCTAAAAATTTTTTTGCCGCTTTTGGTGTTAAATAATAGCCGGTGGTATTGCTCCACTGACCATAAAACTGCGCCACATAATTATCGCTATTAGGAATGGCATAAATAGGCTTTTCCGGCTGATTGCGTTTTGCTGGAGAAGGCGGGCTAAGCCATAAAAATTCAAATTGGTTGGCGCCCTGACAAAGAAATTGATAAGCGGATAAAAAGTTTTGATGCAAAATAGCATCATCTTCCAACACGATAATCGGTGCATTTAACGCGACACATTTTTCCCATAATAAATAGTGACTTGCAAAACACCCCAATTGTCCCAAAGTAGAAACGCTGCCTTTACGCTCAAAGCGTTTTTTCGCATTATGTTTTTTAAACAAGGGGAAATCCGGATTTTCTTTACCGTTTATCGCTTCAAAAAACTGATAGTCAATGTGTGTGGCGGGATGATGTTGCATTAAACTGTCAAATTGATGTTGAATAAAGGCTTTTCTATCAACCGACGTTTTCATATTGATAATAAAGATGGGAACCAAGGTTTCTGTCATAACAATTCCGATTATTCAGATAAAACAAAACCCCACAATTGTAGGGTTTTGCAGATAAAAATCCAAATTATTTTTTGCTTGGAATGCTGAAACGTTTGTTGAAACGTTCTACACGACCGCCGGTGTCAACCACACGTTGTTTACCGGTATAGAATGGGTGGCAGTTGCCACAAACGTCCAAGTTTAAATCTTTACCCACGGTTGAGCGAGTTTTGATCACATTACCGCAAGAACAAGTTGCAGTAATTTCTTTATATTCTGGGTGAATACCTTGTTTCATAGAAAACCTCAATCTGAAGCCACTCCGCTCTCCGAAACTGAATTCGGCACCGAGTGTAGTTAATATTACGCCATAGCTGGCAGCCTTTTACATTTAGAGGCGCAAATTATACCGAAAAAAAAGGAATATTCAAGCCTTGCGATAATTTCGTTATAATAGGATAAATTTTTTCTTAGGTGATGTATGCAACTTGTTCGTATCGCGTTGGCGGTTCCTTTGTTTCGATTTTTTGATTATCTCTTGTCGCCGGGCCAAACCCCAGCGTTAGGCTGTCGCGTCTTGGTACCTTTTGGTAAACAAAGTAAAGTCGGCATTGTAGTGGGATTTCCAACGCAAACGGAAGTGCCAACAGAACAATTAAAAATGCTCACCGCTATCATCGATGAGCAATCGATCTTTCCCGAACCACTTTGGCAATTATTACATTGGGCTGCGGATTATTACCAAACGCCACTCGGCGATGTGTTATTTCAAGCGTTGCCCGTTAAATTGCGTCTCGGCGAAAGTGCGGTCGAAAAAAGCAAAATATTGTTTAAATTGACCGCACTTGGCGCGCAAACTTTAGCCGAAAACCCGCTTAAACGGGCGATAAAACAACGAGAAGCCTTGCAATTTCTTAAGGAAACTCCATTAGAAAAAGGCAACAATGCCTTTAATTCCGCCATTTGGTCAGCGTTAAAAAGCAAGGGTTGGGTTGAAGAAGTTGAGCAAGAAATTCGTCCATTAAGCTGGCAGCAGCAACTTGCAGATCGTCCGATCGTCAATCAACAAAATCGCTTAACCCTCAATAAACAGCAAGCCTTGGCGATGAGCCAGTTAGTCTTCCATGAAGGTTTTGCCGCTTGGTTGTTGGATGGTATTACCGGTTCAGGCAAAACGGAAATCTATTTGCAATATATCGAAGAAATTCTCCAAAAAGATCAGCAAGTTTTAGTGTTAGTACCGGAAATTGCTTTAACGCCACAAACTGTACAACGCTTTCAATCTCGTTTTAACGTCGCCATTGATGTGCTACATTCCAATTTAAACGATACACAACGATTACAGGTGTGGCAACGAGCAAGATCGGGACAAACTGCCATGATAATTGGCACAAGATCGGCGCTGTTTACGCCATTTTTACATCTTGGCTTAATTGTTATCGACGAAGAACATGATCCGTCCTTTAAACAACAAGAAGGCTGGCGTTACCATGCGCGCGATTTGGCAGTGGTGTACGCCAATCGTTTAAATATTCCGATTATTCTCGGCTCGGCAACGCCCTGTTTGGAGAGCTTAAACAACGTAAAACGCGGCAAATATCGTCATTTAGTATTATCAAAAAGAGCCGGAAATGCCACCGCACTTCGCCATTGCGTTATTGATTTAAAACATCAACGCTTGCAACAAGGATTATCTGATGCCTTGCTTAATATGATGCAGGAACATTTACAGCGCGGTAACCAAGTGCTGCTGTTTTTAAATCGGCGGGGCTTTGCGCCAGTATTATTGTGCCATGAATGCGGCTGGATTTGCCAATGCCAACATTGTGATAAACCCTATACTTATCACCAATCACAGCGCGTATTGCGCTGCCACCATTGTGCGTCGCAAAAACCTATTCCAATGCAATGTGACGCTTGCGGTTCAACTCATTTAATCACCACCGGTCTCGGCACGGAACAACTAGAGGAAAGCTTAACCGCGCGTTTTCCGCAATTTAAGGTGACACGCATTGACCGTGATAGTACTGCGCGCAAAGGATCTCTTGAGCAACATCTGTCGGATATTCGTCAAGGCAAAAGCCAAATTTTAATCGGTACGCAAATGCTAGCCAAAGGTCACCATTTCCCGAATGTCACCTTGGTTGCCTTATTAAATGTGGATAATGCCTTATTTTCTTTGGATTTTCGCGCCGAAGAACGCCTTGCCCAATTATATATTCAAGTGGCTGGGCGAGCTGGTCGCGCAGAAAAACAAGGAGAAGTGGTGTTGCAAACCCATTATCCCGACCACCCGTTACTGCGCTGTTTGCTCACTGAAGGCTACGGTGCCTTTGCCGACCAAGCCTTACAATTAAGGCAGCAAATGGGACTTCCGCCATTTAGCGCACAAGCGTTATTTAAAGCGCAAAGTAAAAAAACTGAAGATGCTGAACAATTTTTGCAACAAGTCGCCGAAGATTTTTATGCGCTGCGTCAACAGGCACAAGATCTTGAGCTGCAAATTTTAGGTCCCTTGCCTGCGCCATTTAGCAAAAAAGCGGGATTTTATCGTTGGCAATTGTTGTTACAACATCCATCGCGCATGAAACTACAGCATTTTTTACACCAATTTCAACTGCAAAATTTTCCAAAATCCGCTCAAGTGCGGTGGATTTTGGACGTAGATCCATTAGATCTCAGTTAAAACTGGAAAATTTTCTATTTTTCAGTAGAATTAGGCGTATTTTTGAATAATTTGTCGATCAATCGTAGAAAGTAGAAAGGTTATATCGTGGCACAACGTGATTATGCATCTCGCGGAAAGAAAAAAAAATCCGCCTCCAATAAATCATTATTATTAATTCTTGCCCTTTTTGTTGTTGCGGGTTTTGCTGCCGGTTTGTATTTTTTAAAAGAAAAATCGCCGGAAGTGCAAGTTGCAGTAGAAAAAACGGAAAAACCGCAACCAAAAAGTGTTTTGCCAACGCCACCGGAAGAAGTGTGGAGCTATATTAAAGCGTTGGAAACGAGAACCGTGCCGGTGGATAATAATTCGCAATCGTTGGAAAACAATATGCGTTTGACGGAAGAACAGAAAAAAGTCCTGTTGGAGATGGAAGAAAAGCAAAAACAAGCAGAATTAGCCAAAGCCAAACAAGCTGAAGAACGTAAAAAAGCCGAAGAAGCTGCCAAAGTAGAAGCGCAAAAATCGGCGGCAACGCAAACCGTGGAAAGCAAACCAGAAACGGTAAAACCGACTGAAGTAAAAGTGGTTGAAAGTAAACCGGTGCAAGCAAAACCGGCAGAGACCAAACCAGCAACGCAAACAGCAGCGACAGAAACCAAAAAAGCAGAAAGCAAAACGGCTGAAGTGAAAAAAACGGAGCCTGAGAAAAAACCAGAAGTGGCACCAGCGAAACAAACTGCTGCTACCTCAAATAGCGAGAAAAAATTTGGTTTGCAATGTGGCGCGTTTAAAAATCGAGAGCAAGCGGAAAATATGCAGGCGCGTTTGGTTATGGCGGGATTTAACGCCAGAGTTAACAGTAGTGCTGACTGGAATCGTGTCGTTGTTGGTCCAATTGGTGACAGAAGCGCTGCCAATGCGGCGTTAAATAATGCGAAATCCGTTGGAACCTGTGTAGTTATCGGAATGTAAGTAATAAAATTAGCCAAAAGTGCGGTTATTTTGACCGCACTTTTTTTATTTTAAGGTTGCGAAAAAACAAAATCGGTTTAAAATGAACGAACGTTCATTCAGTATCAATTTATTGTTTGCGTTTTCCGATATGATGTGACAAGAAAACTTGCCGCATGATGTCGATTTTTACGTGATTTATTTTGTCGAGTTTATTATGCGTCAACCCGAAAAAGATATGATTGAGCAAATTTTTTCTGCGACGGAACAATTGATGGCACAGGGCGGATTGCATAGCCTTTCTATGCATAAAATCGCCAAATATGCCGGAATTTCCGCTGGAACCATTTATATTTATTTTAAAAATAAAGAAGAACTGTTAGAGAATTTTGCTCAACACTTATTTTTTAAATTTGAAAATACATTGTGGCAACATATTGATGAATCTTGTTCCTATTTCGAGCAATATCGTCAAATGTGGTGGAATGTTTGGTCGTTTTTAAAAGATAATCCGACAATCACCGTCAACTTAAATCAGTACCAGGCGTTACCAAGTTTTTGCGATATGTGTAAGGAATGGGAAAATGAAAGTTATTGGATAAAATTTTGTCAAAAAGCTGTCAAAGATGATGTGTTATGTGATCTTTCTGGTCATATTCTGTTTTTACTCAGTATTGGCAGTGCAATTAAACTTTCTGTAGATTGCTACTTTTTACATAAAGAGCTATCGAATGATGTTTTGGAAAGCGTAATTGAACGTACTTGGCGTTCAATTCAAAAGTGAAGTTAAATTTAGTTTTTTCATGGAGTTTTATTTATGAGTAATTCGGCTCAATTAACCAAACCAAAGCGCTCGCATACGCTTCTCATGAAACTGGTATTAGGTTTTATCGTGTTAGCCTTTGCGATTGTTATCGGTTTAAATGTATTTAAAGGCATTATGATTGGCAAAACCCTCGCCGCGATGGGTGAGCCGGTAAATCCTGTCACGGTAATTAAACTTGAGCCGCGTAATTGGACACCAATCATCGCCACCACAGGGACTGTGCGCCCGAAACAAGGGGCGATGTTAAGCGCGCAAAGTGCCGGAACTATAGCGAAAGTGAATATTCAATCCGGTCAAGCCGTGAAAAAAGGCGATTTATTAGTTGAGTTAGACAGCTCCGTAGAACGTGCGAATTTAAATTCCTCACTCGCGCAATTACCGTCACTTCGTCAAATTTA
Organism: [Pasteurella] aerogenes; assembly: GCA_900637275.1. Lineage (NCBI taxonomy): Bacteria > Pseudomonadati > Pseudomonadota > Gammaproteobacteria > Pasteurellales > Pasteurellaceae > [Pasteurella] aerogenes. The sequence continues at coordinate 2,024,266 of LR134362.1, read as the reverse complement.
TCAACGTTATAGCGCGTTGTACAAAAGTAAAAGTATTTCACAACAAGAATTGGATAATGCCAAAGCGAATTATGATGCATTAGTTGCCAATATTGAATCCTTAAAAGCCGTGATTGAACGTCGCCAAATTGTGGCGCCATTTGATGGTGTTGCGGGTATTGTAAAAGTGAATGTCGGTGAATATGTCACCGTAAGTTCAGAAATTGTGCGCGTTGAAGATCGCAGTTCAATGCAAGTAGATTTTTCAGTTTCACAAAATGATTTAAAAAATATTCATCTCGGTCAAAAAGTGAGTGCAACCGTGGATGCGATTGACGGACAAACCTTTAATGCCAAAATTACAGCGATTGAGCCAGCAATTAATTCAGCGACTGGGTTGATGGATATCCAAGCGACTTTTGAGCCGGAAGATGCAAATAAATTACTTTCCGGTATGTTTACCCGTTTAAATGTATCTTTGCCGACAGAACAAAATCAAATCGTCGTACCGCAAGTAGCAGTAAGCTACAATATGTACGGTGAAATGGCTTATGTTTTGACCGCACTTTCTGAGGAAGATAAAGCTAAACTCGCGGGAAAAGACAATTTGGATAAAATTTATCGTGCCAAACAGGTCAGCGTCTTTACCCAAGATCGTCGCGGCATAGAGGCGCATTTAAAACCTGAAGGGGTGAAATTGGGCGATATGATCGTCACCAGTGGCCAACAAAGTATCAGTAACGGTAGCTTAGTGATGATTTCCGATAAGGAAGGCGTCGGCACCCGTGAACCTGAAACGAAAACCAATCTTTAATAGGCAGGAAGAAACGAATGAAATTTACCGATATATTTATTCGACGTCCAATTCTTGCGATTTCAATAAGTTTATTAATTGTAATTTTAGGTTTGCAGGCAATTTCAAAATTGGCAGTGCGCGAATATCCTAAAATGACAACAACCGTGATTAACGTTTCGACAACTTATGATGGGGCGGATGCGAGTTTGATGCAAGCGTTCGTTACCTCAAAATTGGAAGAGGCCATTGCGCAAGCGGACAATATTGACTATATGTACTCGCAAAGTCGCGCAGGCTCTTCTCGCATTAGTGTCAAAATGAAACTAAATACCGATCCAAATGCGGCATTGGCTAACGTATTGGCGCAAGTAAACTCTGTGCGCTCTCAATTGCCAAGCGGTATTGATGACCCAAGTATTACGTCGTCAACTGGTGGTTCCGGGATTATGTATATCAGTTTCATCTCTAATTTATTGGATTCTAGCCAAGTAACCGACTATATCGAACGCGTGGTTAAACCACAATTGTTTACCGTTGAAGGGGTCGCCTCCATTGACGTTTTCGGGGCATCACAATATGCGTTACGCATTTGGCTTGATCCGCAAAAAATGGCATCACAAAATTTATCCGCGACCGAGGTGATGAATTCACTACGTGCGAATAACGTACAAACCACCGCCGGTGATGATAACGGTTATTTCACGGTATATAAAAACAAAGTGGAAACCACCACCAAATCCGTCGAACAATTAGAAAATTTAATTGTTCGTTCTGATAAAGATAAATTGGTGCGTTTAAGAGATATTGCGACCATTGAATTAAATAAAGAGGCAGACAGCAGTCGTGCGGTAGCAAACGGTGAAGAAGCGGTGATTATCGGAATTAACCCAACATCTTCTGCCAACCCGTTGACGGTAGTAAAAGCGATTAAGCCGATTTATGACAATATCGTCAACAATATGCCAGATACTATGAGCTCAAAAATTCAATACGATACAACCGTTGCAATCAATAGCTCTATTGATGAAGTGGTAAAAACCATTATTGAAGCAACCGTCATCGTATTGGTGGTAATTACGTTATTTATCGGATCATTCCGTGCGATTTTTATTCCGATCATTACCATTCCGATTTCCCTGATCGGAGTTATTTTGCTGTTACAAGCCTTTGACTTCTCCATTAACCTGATGACCTTGCTAGGGTTAATTCTGGCAATCGGGCTGGTGGTGGATGATGCTATCGTCGTATTAGAAAACGTGGACCGACATATTAAGTTAGGCGAAACGCCATTCCGTGCAGCCATTATTGGGACGCGCGAAATCGCAATACCGGTTATCTCAATGACCATCACCTTGGTGGCGGTATATTCTCCAATGGCATTAATGGAAGGGATTACAGGATCGTTGTTTAAAGAATTTGCACTCACCCTTGCCGGTGCGGTACTGATTTCGGGAATTGTTGCCTTAACTCTTTCACCAATGATGAGTAGTAAATTATTAAAAGATAATTCGCAACCATCAAAATTGGAACAACGTATTGAACATACATTGGGTAAAGTCAACAAAATGTATGAATATGCATTAAGCATTGTAATGTCAAATCGTAAATGTATGATTGCCTTTGCAATGGTCATTTTTGCTACCTTACCGGTATTATTCCGCGGACTTTCTACCGAATTAACACCGGTAGAAGATAAAGGTGCCTTTATGGTTATGGGTACTGCGCCATCTAACGTAAATATTGACTATATTCAAAATGCCATGAAAGGAGTTGAGGAAAACGTATTATCAACAGATGAAACGCAATTCTCATTGGTAATTTCCGGTGCGCCAAACTCCAACCAAGCAATGAATATCGTTACCTTGAAAGACTGGAACGACCGCAACCGTTCGCAAAACCAAGTCATGAAAGAGTTAAATGAGAAAAACAAAGCGGTACCTGAAGTTTCCGCCAGTGCATTTGCCTTCCCAGAAATTGATACCGGGGAACAAGGTCCGCCAATTAGCGTGGCAATTAATACAGCCCACAGCTATGAAGAATTAGCCGTAGTTGCCGGTAACTTCTTAGAAGAAATGAAAAAATCTGGGTTGTTTGTGTATAACTCCTTAAACTTAAAATTTGATACTGCCGAAATGGACATCACCATTGATAAAGAAAAAGCAGCGAGTTATGGCATTACCATGTCGGATATTAGTACCGCACTCGGAAGCTATCTTTCCGCCGCAACAATCACGCGGGTAGATATTGATGGTCGTGCTTATCGCGTTATCTCACAAGTTAAACGTGAAGATCGTCTTTCTCCGGAAAGTTTGAAAAACTTCTATGTGAATGCAAGCAATGGCGAAGCCATTCCATTAAGCAGCTTAATTTCACTTAAACTGGTTTCTCGTCCAAATGCATTACCGAAATTTAACCAATTAAATTCGGCATCCATCGGTGCAGTACCATCGCCAACCAGCAGCTTAGGGGATGCAATTAATTGGATTAAAGCTAAAGCGCAAGAAACGATGCCACAAGGTTATAGCATTGATTTCCGTGGCGAAGCTCGCCAATTGGAACAAGAAGGTAATGCTTTAGTGCTGACTTTCGTGTTAGCGGTTGTGATTATCTTCTTGGTGTTAGCGATCCAATTTGAATCCATGCGCGACCCGTTTGTTATTATCATTTCGGTTCCGCTGGCGATAAGTGGTGCCTTGCTAGCATTAAACTTGTTTAGTTTCTTCGGTAAAGAGGGGACGACGCTCAATATCTATTCCCAAGTCGGGTTAATCACCTTAGTCGGATTGATTACCAAACACGGAATTTTGATGTGTGAAGTGGCTAAAGAGGAACAATTGAAACACGGTAAAAATCGAATTGACGCCATCACCGAAGCGGCGAAAGTGCGTTTACGTCCGATTTTAATGACCACCGCGGCAATGATTGCAGGTCTAGTTCCGTTATTATACGCCTCTGGCGCTGGTGCGGTTTCTCGCTTCAGTATCGGACTTGTAATTGTATCCGGTCTTGCTATCGGTACCTTGTTTACTTTATTCGTATTACCGGTCATCTATTCTTATGTTGCAAGCGAACATGAACCACTGCCGGAATTCGATGAAAGTATCAAACCACTAACCTCGGATTCACATCACTAAAATCAATGCAAAGTGCGGTCATTTTTGACCGCATTTTTTATTTTTATTCAACAAGTTACCCGAAAAAGGGAAATTCATTGAGTTAGCCCGTACATTGGTGTAAACTATCATCCCGTCTTAAATAACAATTCAACTACTATTTTTCATTCCAAAACAGATTAGGTTTAATATGGCTACCAATTATATTTTTGTCACTGGCGGTGTAGTTTCTTCTTTAGGTAAAGGCATTGCCGCCGCCTCATTAGCAGCAATTCTTGAAGCTCGCGGTCTTAACGTTACCATGATGAAATTAGACCCTTACATTAACGTTGACCCCGGTACCATGAGTCCAACCCAACATGGCGAAGTGTTTGTTACGCAAGACGGCGCAGAAACCGACTTAGACCTAGGGCATTATGAACGCTTTATTCGTACCAAAATGACCAAACGCAACAACTTTACCACCGGTAAAGTTTATTCCGAAGTGTTGCGCAAAGAACGTCGTGGCGACTATTTAGGCGCGACTATCCAAGTTATTCCACATATTACCAACGAAATTAAAGCCCGCGTAATTGACGGAGCAGCAGGTCACGACGTGGCGATTGTAGAAGTTGGTGGCACTGTCGGTGATATTGAATCCCTACCGTTTTTGGAAGCGTTACGCCAATTGGCAGTTCAAGTAGGACGCGAGCGCACAATTTTTATGCACCTAACCCTTGTGCCATATATTCCAACTGCCGGCGAAGTAAAAACTAAACCAACGCAACATTCCGTCAAAGAACTCCTTTCCATCGGCATTCAACCGGATGTTTTGGTGTGTCGTTCCGATCGCATGATCCCGCCAAACGAACGCGCTAAAATTGCCCTGTTCTGTAATGTACCGGAAAGAGCGGTCATTTCTTTAAAAGATGTGAACTCCATTTACCAAATTCCAGCGTTATTAAAATCGCAAGGTTTAGATGATTTTATCTGTCAACGTTTCCACTTAACTTGTCCGGAAGCCGATCTTTCCGAATGGGAACAAGTGCTTTATCAAGAAGCCAACCCAACCGGCGATGTGACTATTGGTATGGTAGGCAAATATACTGAATTACCGGATGCCTACAAATCCGTCAACGAAGCCTTAAAACACGCTGGCTTAAAAAATCGCTTAACCGTCAATATCAAATATATTGATTCGCAAGATATCGAAACCAAAGGTACCGAATTATTAAAAGGTCTGGATGGCATTTTAGTGCCGGGTGGATTTGGTTATCGCGGTGTTGAAGGTAAAATTTTAACCGCACAATACGCTCGCGAAAACAACATCCCTTATTTAGGTATCTGTTTAGGAATGCAAGTGGCATTTATCGAATACGCACGCAATGTTGCCGGTTTAACCCAAGCGAATTCTTCTGAATTTGATAAAAACTGCCCGCAACCGGTTATTGGTTTAATCACCGAATGGCAGGATGCGGAAGGTAATATCGAAACCCGCAGTGATAATTCCGACTTAGGCGGAACCATGCGTTTAGGCGCACAACAATGCCATTTAGCAGAAGGCAGCCTCGCGCGCCAACTTTATGGCAAAGAAACCATCGAAGAACGCCACCGCCACCGTTACGAAGTCAACAACGTTTTACGCCCACAAATTGAAGCTGCCGGCTTAAAAGTAACAGGCTTAAGTGCGGATAAAAAATTGGTAGAAATTATCGAAGTCCCAAATCACCCTTGGTTTGTCGCTTGTCAATTCCACCCGGAATTCACTTCCACACCACGTGATGGACATCCATTATTTGCCGGTTTTGTAAAAGCCGCAAAGGAAAATCAGGAAAAATAGTTAAAAAAATTAAATAAATCACTGTCTTGATCAAATAAACATCATTTTTAGCAAGACAAAGCGATAAAATAGCTTTACTATATCGCTCAGAACTGAATTCGACTTTGAATTAACTTAAAGAGGAAAAACAAATGGCAAAAATCGTTAAAGTCATCGGCCGTGAAATCATCGACTCACGCGGTAATCCAACTGTTGAAGCGGAAGTTCACCTTGAAGGTGGTTTCGTTGGTCTTGCTGCTGCGCCATCAGGTGCATCAACTGGTTCTCGTGAAGCGTTAGAATTACGTGACGGTGATAAATCACGTTTCTTAGGTAAAGGTGTATTAAAAGCGGTTTCCGCAGTAAATAACGAAATTGCTCAAGCAGTTGTGGGTAAAGATGCATCTAATCAAGCTGAAATCGACCAAATCATGATCGATTTAGACGGTACTGAAAACAAATCTAAATTTGGTGCAAACGCGATCTTAGCTGTATCTTTAGCAAACGCAAAAGCGGCAGCGGCATCAAAAGGTTTACCGCTTTATGCACACATTGCAGAACTTAACGGAACTCCAGGCGTATATTCTATGCCATTACCAATGATGAACATCATCAACGGTGGTGAACACGCAGACAACAACGTGGATATTCAAGAATTTATGATTCAACCTGTTGGTGCGAAAACTTTACGTGAAGCACTTCGTATCGGTGCTGAAGTATTCCACAATCTTGCTAAAGTATTAAAAGCGAAAGGGTTAAGCACCGCGGTTGGTGATGAAGGTGGTTTCGCACCTAATCTTGAATCAAATGCTGCAGCGCTTGCTTGTATCAAAGAAGCCGTTGAAAAAGCAGGTTATGTTTTAGGTAAAGACGTGACTTTGGCAATGGACTGCGCATCATCTGAGTTCTACAACAAAGAAAACAGTTTATACGAAATGAAAGGTGAAGGTAAATCATTCACTTCTCAAGAATTTACCCATTACCTTGAAGGTTTAACTAAAGAATATCCAATCGTTTCTATTGAAGATGGTCAAGATGAATCAGACTGGGAAGGTTTTGCATACCAAACTAAAGTGTTAGGTGATAAAGTTCAATTAGTGGGCGACGATTTATTCGTAACTAATACTAAAATCTTAAAAGAAGGTATCGAAAAAGGTATCGCTAACTCAATCTTAATTAAATTCAACCAAATCGGTTCATTAACTGAAACTTTGGCTGCAATCAAAATGGCTAAAGATGCGGGTTACACAGCGGTTATTTCACACCGCTCAGGCGAAACCGAAGATGCAACAATCGCGGATTTAGCAGTTGGTACCGCAGCAGGTCAAATCAAAACCGGTTCAATGAGCCGTTCTGACCGTATTGCGAAATACAACCAATTAATCCGTATTGAAGAAGCATTGGGCGATAAAGCACCTTTCTTAGGCTTAAAAGCGGTTAAAGGTCAAGCGTAATCTTAATTTTTAACAATTAAGGCTTAAAAATAATGAAAATTTGTACCGCACTTTCTATAAAGTGCGGTCTTTTTTTCGCATTTTTTATAAAAATAGGAGTGTAAAATGTTATATTCCGTATTAACGGATCAACTTCTGCTGGGTGAAGCCTACCGTAATGGCGCACATTCCATCTCCCATGAGCATTTGGTGGTGATGTTTGAAGATGACGGTGAAACCGGTTATTTTTATGCAATGGATTTACATCAACCACAACCTGTGGTGGATCGTTTATTTGTATATAGTATTCATGATATTGAACAAGAAAGTCGCCAAGAACCACGACGTTTTCAAATTTGTTGGTCAGAAGACGGTTATAAAGCCTTTTTATTGATCAATGATTATCCGCACGCGGTGTTTGATTTTCGTGAGTTTGTCGGCTATAACCATTCCAAATATCCCGAGCCAGAATTCGGCAGTATGTGGACCCACAAAGAAACCACGCCGCAATTAGTGGAAAGCTGGTTAACGAAGTAAAAAAGGGTGCTTAATGCACCCTTTTTCTTGCTCAAACACACTAAATATCTAAATTCGCACGCAAGGCATTGGCTTCGATAAATTCGCGCCGCGGTTCCACTTCATCACCCATTAAGGTGCTGAATAATTGATCTGCCGCCACAGCATCTCTAATTGTCACTTGCAATAACGTCCGATATTCCGGTTTCATGGTAGTTTCCGCCAATTGATTAGCATTCATTTCACCCAACCCTTTATAACGTTGGATAGTCAATCCGCGACGAGATTCTTTCACCAACCAATCAATAGCTTGTTCAAAGGAGCTAACTTGGTAACGACTTTCGCCACGTGCCACATAAGCACCTTCTTCCAATAACCCATTTAACTGCTCGCCTAATTTAATAATCCGCGCATATTCATTTCCGTTAACAAATTGAAAATCAAGGAAATATTCATTATCCACACCATGCGTACGAATAGTCAATACCACCTCGTACAAATGACGTTCTTGATTAAAATTAACCTGATAATTATAGTGATTACCGCTATTTTCATTTTCAACCAATTTTTCAACCAAAGATTTTGCCCAATTTTCCACCGCACTTTGGTCTTGCATCATCTCAACGTGCAATTTTGGTTGATAAATTAATTGATTTAACAAACTTTCCGGATAATAACGGGATAGGCGAGTAATCATTTTTTGTACCATATTGTATTCGCCCACTAATTTTTCCAACATCAGTGCATTCATCGCTGGTGCATTTTCATTGGTATGCAAACTTGCCCCTTCCAACGCCAAATTCAGCTCATATTGCACCATGGCATCATTATCTTTGATATATTGCTCTTGTTTACCTTTTTTCACCTTGTAAAGTGGCGGTTGTGCAATATAAATATGTCCGCGCTCAATTAACTCCGGCATTTGACGATAGAAAAAGGTCAAAAGCAACGTACTGATATGCGCACCATCTACGTCCGCATCGGTCATGATAATTACTTTATGATAACGTAATTTATCTGGATTATATTCATCACGACCAATACCGCAACCTAACGCGGTAATTAAAGTACCGACTTCTTGTGAAGAAAGCATTTTGTCAAAACGGGCTTTTTCTACGTTAAGAATTTTCCCTTTCAATGGCAAAATTGCCTGATTTTCACGATTACGCCCTTGTTTTGCCGAACCACCGGCGGAATCCCCCTCCACCAAGAATAATTCGGATAACGCTGGATCACGCTCCTGACAATCGGCTAATTTACCCGGAAGACCAGCAATATCCAATGCGCCTTTACGACGCGTCATTTCCCGTGCTTTTCTTGCTGCTTCGCGCGCACGCGCCGCTTCTTGGATTTTCATCACGATAATTTTGGCGTCATTCGGATTTTCTTCTAAATATTCCTGCAAACGCTCATTAGTCACTGATTCCACTGCACTTTTTACTTCAGAAGACACTAATTTATCTTTGGTTTGTGACGAAAATTTTGGATCCGGCACTTTGACCGAAATAATTGCTACTAAGCCTTCTCGCGCATCATCCCCCGATGCCGCCACTTCTTTTTTGTCTTTTTTGTTGGCGTGTTCTTCCATGTATTTGTTTAACACACGAGTCAAAGCGCCGCGAAAACCTGCCAAATGGGTACCCCCATCTCGTTGTGGAATATTATTGGTAAAACAATATACATTTTCCGTATAACTATCATTCCACTGCAACGCCACTTCTACGCCAATATCGTCTTTTTCAGTCGAAAAATAAAAAGGTTTTTGATGAATTGGGGTTTTATTTTTATTTAAATATTCTACGAAAGCCTGAATACCGCCTTCATAATGGAAATGGTCTTGGCGATCGTCACGTTTATCAAATAATTTAATGGACACACCGGAATTCAAAAAAGACAACTCGCGCAAACGTTTTGCTAAAATTTCATATTCAAATTCGATATTATTAAAAATCGTCGGACTCGGCCAAAAACGCACGGAAGTTCCGGTTTGTGCGGTTTCACCAATCACCGACAATGGCGCTTGTGGTTCGCCTAAATGGTAAATTTGTTCATGTACATGACCTTGGCGGCGGATGGTTAATTGCAACTTATCTGATAACGCATTTACCACAGAAACGCCCACTCCATGCAAACCGCCGGAAACTTTATAGGAATTGTCATCAAATTTACCGCCAGCATGTAATACGGTCATGATCACTTCTGCCGCAGAAACCCCTTCTTCTGGGTGAATATCCACCGGAATACCACGCCCGTCATCTTGTACGGAAACGGAATTATCCGAATGAATGGTCACGATAATGTCTTTACAATATCCTGCCAAGGCTTCATCAATCGCATTATCGACAACCTCAAACACCATATGGTGTAAACCTGTACCATCATCGGTATCACCAATGTACATTCCGGGACGTTTACGCACAGCATCAAGTCCTTTTAACACTTTAATACTGCTTGCACCATAATTTTCTGGGGTTTTATCTGCCATAAAGTTTCTCTATGTTTTATTAATAAAAATTGACCGAATTATAGCAAATTTTTCCCTTTTTGGCTAAGACAAAGTGCGGTCTATTTTTTCCCTGTTTTAAAATATAAAATTATCTTTATATAAAAAATATTGAATATAAAAATTTTTAAATATAAAATGCTAGTATTCATGTTTAAGCAAGAGAGAAAACCATGACCATTTCATTTATTGACGTGAAAAGTGCGGCTGAAAAAATACAGCAAGGAGCAATATTAGTAGATATTCGCCAACCTAATGAATATCTTAGAGAACATATTGAAGGCGCACAATTACAACCGCTCTCCCAATTAGAAAAAGAAGGACTAAGCGGCAAAGCACTTCAGGCAGAAACCATTATTTTTCATTGTCTTTCCGGTCAACGTACCAGCAAAGCAAGCCAATTATTGACCGCACTTAGTGGCAATAAACAAGCGTATATTTTGCAAGGCGGGCTTAATGGATGGAAAAAAGAAAATCAACCGACCAAAAAAGATCCAACAAAACCTATTGATATTATGCGCCAAGTACAAATAGTGGCGGGAAGTCTTGTATTAATCGGTGTTTTACTGGGGTGGACAACAAACGCAGCATTTTATTTATTATCCGGCTTTGTCGGCACAGGCTTACTTTTTGCCGGTATCACCGGTTTTTGTGGTATGGCGCGTTTATTGGATAAAATGCCATGGAATAAGTTAAATTAATAGGAAAATCAAATGCAAGAGATGTTTTCAAAATGTAATGAAGCAACCCTTTTTCTAAAATCCTTTTCTAACCCTAATCGCTTAATGATTTTGTGTTGTTTGTTGGAACAAAAACGTAACGTCACGCAAATTACCCAATTAACCGGATTACCGCAAGCAGCCATCTCCAACCAATTAGCACTATTACGCGAAAGTCAGTTAATTGATTGCGAAAAAAACCACAGAGAGCGCCTTTATTATATTAAAGACGCTCGTGTGCTTGAATTGATGCAATTAATGCATCGTTTTTTCTGCGCATCAAGCGCCAATTAAGCGGTAAAGTGCGGTGTCTTTTCGGTCTAAATAATGGGTGGATTGAATTCGACGAATAGTGCGCGAACGTCCACGAATTAACAAGGTCTCCGTTGTAGCTAAATTACCGCGGCGGTGAATACCTTTGAGCAAATCACCATTAGTGATACCGGTGGCAGAAAAAACTAAATTATCGTCACGCACCAAATCTTCCAATTTTAGCACCTGATTGACTTCAATCCCCATTTCTTTACAACGACGAATTTCATCTGCAGCAATGGCTTGATTTTCTGGTGATGCACCTTTTACTTGGTGACGAGGAAGTAATCTTGCTTGCATTTCGCCGCCCAGCGCACGAATTGCCGCCGCCGCAACCACACCTTCTGGCGCGCCACCAATCCCGTAAAGCATATCTGCATTTCCTTCCGGTAAACAGCATAAAATCGCTGCTGCCACATCACCATCCGGAATTGCCATCACTTTAACACCTAGTTGCTGCATTTTTTTGATGATGTCACTATGACGCGGTTTATCCAATGTAATCACGGTTAGTTGAGAAAGCAATTTTCCCATTTTTGATGCGACGCGACGCAAATTTTGTTCTAACGGTAAATTTAAATCAATCATTCCTTTGGCTTCCGGCCCCACCACCAATTTTTCCATATACATATCCGGTGCGCGTAAAAAAGTGTCTTTTCCACCAGCAGCCAAAACAGACAGTGCATTTGGTTGTCCCATCGCAGTCATGCGGGTTCCCTCAATAGGATCCACTGCAATCGAAACTTCCTCTCCCTTTCCACTCCCTATTTTTTCACCTATATAAAGCATCGGCGCTTCATCAATTTCACCTTCGCCGATAACAATTTCACCGCTCATCTCAATTTGATTTAACATCAATCGCATCGCCTGTACCGCAGCATCATCAGCAGCATTTTTATCACCACGTCCCAACCATGCAAAGCCAGCAAGTGCAGCAGATTCAGTTACTCTCGAAAATTCGATAGCCAACGCTCTATTCATTTTATAATCCTTAATTGCTCAACAAAAAATCGGCTTATTCTATCATTTTAGCAATCGTTTGCGTAATAAAAAAATAAAAAGAATAAAAGGAATTATATTGTGCAGTGGGCAAAATATGCTAAGGTAACAAGAATTTTATAGCTACCGTTTAACAAACCGGTTTAACTAAGGTAGAATACCAAGACTTAATGAACACTTTTTAGAGGAAACAGCAATGTCATTAGAAATTTTAGATCAATTAGATGAAAAAATTAAACAAGCGGTTGAAACAATTCAATTACTTCAACTTGAAGTAGAAGAATTAAAAGACAAAAACAACCAAGCACAACAAGCTAATGAAGCGCTACGCAATGAAAACGAACAATTAAAAGTAGAACATCATAACTGGCAAGAACGTTTGCGTTCTCTTTTAGGTCGCATCGACAACGTTTAATTTTTACTGTTTTCACCAAGGCTTAGATTTTATCTAAGCCTTCTTTTTAGGAGTAAAACATGAAACCTGAAGTTTGCATCATCACCGGCAGCACCTTAGGCGGCGCGGAATATTTAGCGGAACATATCGAAGATCTGCTACAACAGCAAGGATTCAAAACCCATCTCTACCATGGTCCAGAATTAGAAGAAGTGATCGAATATCAACATTGGCTTGTGGTTACTTCAACCCATGGTGCCGGGGAAATTCCTGATAATTTAAGACCGCTCTTTGATCTTTTAGAAGAAGATCAAATGGATTTATCCAATCTGCATTTTTCCGTGATTGGATTAGGTAATTCTGATTACGATACCTTTTGTTACGCTGCCAATCGGGTAGAACGTATTTTACAGCAAAAAAGTGCGGTGCAAATTTGTCCAATTTTAAAAATTGACATGAAAAATACCTTTAATCCGGAACAAGAAGCAGAACAATGGCTGCCTAATTTCACGCAAAATCTTTAATTTGTTGCTTGATCCTATTGTGGATAAGATCCGAATAAAAGGCTGGATAACCTGTTTTTATCCGATTAATAAAAATCATCAATGATCCAATTGTGGATAACTTGGCACATTATCCACAATCAATACCGATCAACTCCGCCAGATCTTTACCGTTTTTAAAATGATCTAACTTCTTAATTTATAATAAAAAAAGGATCTTATACACAAGGATCACTGATCCTAATAATCATCATAATAAGATCTTTATATATAAATAAAAGATCTTCTATTATTAAGCGATCCCTTTGTAAAAAAATGATCCATCTATTTTATCCTCTCAACTTATTTACCAAATTAAGATCAATTCTTGCTTTTAAGCAAAGCCAAATTTCAGTAGAATAGCGCCTAATTTAAAGATCAAGGATCATTAAGAAATATGTTTTACACAGAAAACTACGATGTGATCGTAATCGGTGGCGGTCACGCGGGAACAGAAGCAGCTCTTGCACCGGCAAGAATGGGATTAAAAACCTTATTACTTACCCATAATGTCGATACTTTAGGTCAGATGTCTTGTAATCCGGCAATCGGCGGAATCGGTAAAGGACATTTGGTGAAAGAAATTGATGCCATGGGCGGATTAATGGCGAGTGCGGCGGATAAAGCCGGGATCCAATTTCGTACCTTAAACAGCAGTAAAGGTCCGGCCGTACGTGCAACACGTGCGCAGGCAGATCGGGTTTTATATCGTCAAGCGGTCAGAATGGCGTTAGAAAATCAACCTAATTTGGATATTTTCCAACAAGAAGTAGTGGATATTTTAGTGGATCAAGATCGTGCAGTGGGTGCGGTGACTAAAATGGGATTGAAGTTTCGATCTAAAGCGGTCGTCTTAACTGCGGGAACCTTCCTTGCCGGTAAGATCCATATTGGATTAGAAAATTATACGGGCGGACGTGCAGGTGATCCGGCATCGGTGATGTTGGCAGATCGTTTACGTGATCTTAATTTACGGGTTGCACGTTTGAAAACCGGTACGCCACCGCGTATTGATGCACGTACTATTAATTTTGATGTATTAGCAAAACAGCATGGCGATGAGCAATTGCCGGTCTTTTCTTTTATGGGATCGGTTGATCAACATCCACGTCAGATCCCTTGTTATATTACCCACACCAATGAACAAACCCATGAGGTGATCCGTAAAAATTTGGATCGCAGTCCGATGTACACTGGCGTGATCGAAGGGATCGGACCGCGTTATTGTCCGTCTATTGAAGATAAAGTGATGCGTTTTGCTGAACGCAATTCGCACCAAATTTATCTTGAACCGGAAGGATTGACCAGTAATGAGATTTATCCGAACGGAATTTCTACCAGTTTACCATTTGACGTGCAGATGGGCATTGTGAATTCTATGAAAGGGTTGGAAAAGGCACGCATTGTTAAACCAGGTTATGCCATTGAATATGATTATTTTGATCCGAGAGATTTAAAACCGACCTTAGAAACCAAAGTCATTCGTGGTTTGTTCTTTGCCGGTCAAATTAATGGTACCACAGGTTACGAAGAAGCGGCGGCGCAAGGATTGTTGGCTGGAATTAATGCCGGTCTTTTTGTGCAGGAAAAAGAGGCTTGGTTCCCAAGACGAGATCAGGCTTATGTAGGCGTATTAGTGGATGATCTTTGCACTCTTGGTACGAAAGAACCGTACCGCGTATTTACTTCACGTGCAGAATACCGTTTGTTGTTACGAGAAGATAATGCGGATATTCGTTTAACGCCGATTGCTCATGAATTAGGCTTAATTGATGAAAAACGTTGGGCAAGATTTAACCAAAAAATGGAAAATATTGAGTTAGAAAGACAGCGTTTACGTCAAATTTGGTTACACCCGCGTTCAGAATATTTAGCGGAAGCCAATCAAGTGCTAGGTAGCCCTTTAGTTCGTGAAGCGAGTGGCGAAGATTTGTTGCGCCGTCCGGAAATAACGTACCAAATTTTAACCGCACTTACACCGTTTAAACCAGCAATGGAGGATAAAGAAGCGGTAGAACAAGTTGAAATTGCGATTAAATATCAAGGCTATATTGAACATCAACAAGAAGAAATTGAGCGTCATAAACGCCATGAAAATACCGCTATTCCGGAAAATTTTGATTATAGCAAAGTGTCTGGTTTGTCCAACGAAGTGCGGTCAAAATTAGAGCAACATCGCCCGGTGTCAATTGGTCAGGCAAGTCGTATTTCAGGGATTACACCGGCAGCAATTTCCATTTTGTTAGTGAATTTAAAAAAACAGGGTATGTTAAAGCGAGGTGAATAATGACTAACTTGGAACAACAGTTAGCGGAAAAACTCAATTCTTTGCTAAAACAGACCGCACTTTTGATAACCGATCAGCAAAAACAACAGCTGATCGATTTAGTGAAATTATTAAATAAATGGAATAAGGCGTATAACTTGACTTCCGTGCGTGATCCGCAGGAAATGTTGGTGAAACATATTTTAGATAGCATTGTGGTAAGTCCTTACTTACAAGGTGAGCGTTTTATTGATGTAGGAACCGGTCCGGGATTACCGGGCTTACCGTTGGCAATTGTGCAGCCGGATAAGCACTTTGTGCTGTTGGATAGTTTGGGTAAGCGGATAAGTTTTATTCGTAATGCGGTACGCGAACTTGGATTGGCCAATGTAGAACCGGTATTAAGTCGAGTGGAAGATTATATGCCAGATCAGCAATTTGATGGTGTATTAAGTCGCGCCTTTGCTTCGCTTAAAGATATGACCGAATGGTGCCAGCATTTACCGCATAAAAGTGGATTTTTTTATGCTTTAAAAGGACAATATCATCAGCAAGAAGTACAAGAATTAAGCAATTTATTTGTAATACAACAAGTTATTGAATTGCAGGTTCCTGAATTAATTGGCGAGCGTCATTTGGTATTGATTGCTCATAAATGATCACTTGCGGTGATAAGCGTAAAAATAGATTTGCTATTGTTAAATTTAATTTGTAAATTTGTGATTTATTTAACACTTTTTGTTTAGTTTTGAGTTGAATAGAAAGAAAACTTGCGTATAATTAAAAAGATTTTTTTGATTAATTTTTTATAAATTTTAGTAATGTCTGCAGTTATTAACCAAACGAGAAGAAAATACCAATTGGCATTAGGGATAGAAATCGTTTGCTTTTTGGTGATTTTTGGTTTGCTGGCAGCATGGCAATGGAATAATGCATTGTCCTTCATTCTGGGTGCAAGTGCCATTTTTATTCCGCATTGTTTTTTTGTGTTATTGGTTTTTTTTACTCGACAAGAATATGCCAAAAAATTGACCGCACTTTATCGTGGTGAGTTGGTTAAGTTTGTGTTAACGATCTTATTGATCGTGTTATTTTTTAAGGTTTTCTTGTCGATAAATTTTATCATTTTTTTCTTAGGTTATTTTATAAGTATTCTATTGAATAATATTGTTCCCTTTATGGTCAGCAAATATTTTGGAATTTAATTTTAAATATCGAAGGACTAACAACTATGGCAGGTCAAACATCC
The DNA here is from genome assembly GCA_900637275.1 of [Pasteurella] aerogenes. Lineage (NCBI taxonomy): Bacteria > Pseudomonadati > Pseudomonadota > Gammaproteobacteria > Pasteurellales > Pasteurellaceae > [Pasteurella] aerogenes. The sequence continues at coordinate 2,007,647 of LR134362.1, read as the reverse complement.
GCTGAGTATATTCAGCACCATTTGGAATTTCTTAAAACCGGAGATTCTTTTTGGAGTATTCACCTTGATACCCTTTTCTTCTCTTTGGTGGCAGGGGTTATCTTTCTTTTCTTTTTCCGCAAAGTCGCTAAAACAGCAACTTCCGGCGTTCCAGGAAAATTGCAATGTTTGGTAGAAATGTTAGTGGAATGGGTTGATGGCGTAGTGAAAGAAAATTTTCATGGTCCGCGTCATATGGTTGCTCCACTTGCGTTAACGATTTTCTGCTGGGTTTTTGTGATGAATGCTATTGACTTAGTGCCAGTGGACTTTTTACCACAATTGGCGAATTTATTCGGTATTCATTATCTAAGAGCTGTTCCTACTGCTGATATTAGTGCTACATTAGGAATGTCCATTTGTGTATTTGCATTAATTATTTTTTACACGATCAAATCTAAAGGTGTGAGCGGCTTTGTTAAAGAATATACGCTTCATCCTTTCAATCACTGGGCATTTATCCCAGTAAACCTTATTCTTGAATCCGTTACGTTGTTGGCAAAACCAATATCATTGGCATTCCGTTTATTCGGTAATATGTATGCCGGTGAGTTAATCTTCATTTTGATTGCAGTAATGTATAGCGCCAATATGGCGATCGCGGCATTAGGTATTCCATTACACCTTGCATGGGCGATTTTCCATATTTTGGTGATTACCTTACAAGCTTTCATCTTTATGATGTTAACCATTGTATATTTGAGTATTGCTTATAATAAAGCGGATCATTAAGGTCATCTAATCGTTGGCATAAGTCGGCGGTTTATGAAAAAAACTTTTTTACAACTTAACTTTAATTAACCTAGCCTGTCGGCTAAACATCTACGGAGAAAATTATGGAAACTGTAATTACAGCAACTATTATTGGTGCATCAATCCTACTTGCTTTTGCTGCATTGGGTACTGCAATTGGTTTTGCGATTCTAGGCGGTAAATTCTTAGAATCATCTGCTCGTCAACCTGAATTAGCAAGCAGCTTACAAACCAAAATGTTTATCGTTGCTGGTCTTTTAGATGCGATTGCGATGATTGCAGTGGGTATTTCTTTACTATTTATTTTCGCAAACCCATTCATCGGTTTATTACAACAATAATTGTCATTGCTCATTACAGCAAGGATTACTCGATTAGAGTAATAAAGACGACATTATTGAGGAGGGCGTTGTGAACTTAAATGCAACATTAATTGGTCAACTTATTGCGTTCGCACTTTTTGTGTGGTTCTGCATGAAATTTGTTTGGCCACCAATTATTAAAGCAATTGAAGAACGTCAAAGTTCTATTGCTAATGCCTTGGCATCAGCTGAAGCAGCGAAAAAAGAGCAAGCGGATACTAAAGTATTAGTTGAGCAAGAGATTACTCAGGCGAAACTTCAAGCTCAAGAAATTGTGGATTTAGCCAATAAACGCCGCAATGAAATTTTAGATGAGGTGAAAGCGGAAGCGGAAGCTCTTAAAGCTAAAATTATTGAGCAAGGGTACGCAGAAGTGGAATCCGAACGTAAACGTGTTCAAGAAGAGTTACGTGTTAAAGTGGCTTCACTTGCGGTTGCCGGAGCAGAGAAAATTGTGGGTCGTACGGTTGATGAAGCGGCAAACAATGACATTATTGATAAATTAGTTGCAGAATTATAAGGAAGGTTGGGCTTATGTCAGAATTAACTACGATAGCTCGTCCTTATGCAAAAGCAGCATTTGATTTTGCAGTTGAACAGTCCGCGACTGATAAAAGTGCGGTCAAAAAATGGGCTGAAATGCTAAATTTTCTCGCTGAAGTGGTAAAAAACGATGCGATGAATGATTTCCTAAGCAGTTCATTATCAGCTGATAAGTTGGCTGATACTGTGATTTCAATTTGTGGCGAACAACTTGATAAATCAGGGCAAAATCTTGTTCGGTTAATGGCTGAAAATAAGCGTTTAACTGTACTTCCTGCCGTGGCGGATGAATTTCAACATTATGTTGAGGAACATCATGCAATCGCCGAAGTGGAAGTTATCTCTGCTCAACCATTAAATGAAAAACAACAGCAAAAAATTGCTGCCGCAATGGAAAAACGACTTGCTCGTAAAGTGAAATTAAATTGCAGCATTGATAGTAGCTTAATTGCAGGGGCTATTATTCGTACAGATGATTTTGTGATTGACGGAAGTAGTCGAGGACAACTTAACCGCCTTGCAAATGAGTTGCAATTATAAGAGGAATTGAAGATGCAACTAAATTCAACTGAAATTAGTGAATTGATTAAAAAACGGATTGCTCAGTTTGACGTGGTCAGCGAAGCTCGCAATACGGGAACGATTATTTCTGTAAGCGACGGTATTATTCGTATCCATGGATTAAGCGATGTAATGCAAGGGGAAATGATTGCATTACCGGGTAATCGTTACGCTATGGCACTTAACCTTGAAAGAGATTCGGTAGGTGCGGTAGTGATGGGGCCTTATGCCGATTTAGCAGAAGGGATGGAAGTTCAATGTACCGGACGTATTTTAGAAGTTCCAGTTGGTCGTGGTTTATTAGGTCGTGTAGTAAATACCCTTGGTCAACCGATTGACGGAAAAGGCGAAATTGAAAATGATGGATTTTCTCCAGTTGAAGTAATTGCGCCGGGGGTAATTGATCGTAAATCTGTTGATCAGCCGGTTCAAACTGGTTATAAAGCAGTTGACTCCATGGTTCCAATCGGTCGTGGTCAACGTGAGTTGATTATCGGCGACCGTCAAACAGGTAAAACTGCATTAGCGATTGATGCGATTATTAACCAACGTGATTCCGGTATTAAATGTATTTATGTAGCGATTGGTCAAAAAGCATCAACGATTGCTAACGTGGTGCGTAAATTAGAAGAACATGGTGCGTTAAAAAATACTATCGTTGTTGTGGCATCTGCTTCTGAATCTGCGGCGTTACAATATCTTGCACCTTATGCTGGTTGTGCTATGGGTGAATATTTCCGTGATCGCGGTGAAGATGCATTGATTGTTTATGATGATTTATCTAAACAAGCGGTCGCTTATCGTCAAATTTCATTGTTATTACGTCGTCCACCAGGTCGTGAAGCATTCCCGGGTGACGTATTCTATTTACACTCTCGTTTACTTGAGCGTGCATCACGTGTTAGTGAGGAATATGTTGAACGTTTCACTAAAGGTGAAGTGAAAGGAAAAACCGGTTCTTTGACCGCACTTCCGATTATTGAAACGCAAGCCGGTGACGTATCTGCCTTCGTTCCAACTAACGTGATTTCAATTACCGATGGTCAGATTTTCTTGGAATCTAACTTATTTAACTCTGGTATTCGTCCAGCGGTTAACCCGGGTATTTCGGTATCTCGTGTGGGTGGAGCGGCACAAACCAAAGTGGTGAAAAAATTAGCGGGTGGTATTCGTACTGCACTTGCTCAATATCGTGAATTAGCGGCGTTTGCTCAGTTTGCCTCAGATCTTGATGATGCGACTCGTAAACAATTGTCTCACGGTCAAAAAGTAACCGAATTATTGAAACAAAAACAATATTCACCGTTAAGCGTAGCTGAACAGGCATTAGTCTTGTTTGCGGTTGAATGTGGTTATTTAGATGATGTTGAGTTAGATCGTATTGGTTCTTTTGAAGCTGCTCTTTTAGAGTATGCTAACCACAATAATGCTGACTTTATGCGCGAACTTACCAATACCGGTAATTACAATGATGACATTAAAGGCACATTGAAAGGTATTTTAGATAGTTTTAAAGCAAATAGTTCGTGGTAACGAGACAGTAACGGAGAAACGAAATGGCTGGTGCAAAAGAGATAAAAACCAAAATTTCCAGTGTGCAAAGTACGAAAAAAATTACTAAGGCAATGGAAATGGTTGCTGCTTCGAAAATGCGTAAAACGCAAGATCGAATGTCTTCTTCACGTCCGTATTCTGATGCAATACGCAGTGTAATTAGCCACGTATCAAAAGCCAGTGTAGGTTATAAACATCCGTTTTTAGTTGAACGAGATATTAAAAAAGTCGGTGTTTTGTTAATTTCAACAGACCGAGGATTGTGCGGCGGATTAAACGTAAACTTATTTAAAACAGCGCTTTCTGAAATTAAAGGTTGGAAAGAGAAAAATGTGGAAGTTTCGCTTGGTTTAATCGGTTCTAAAGGGATTGGTTTTTTCCATCCATTAGGATTAGATGTTGTCGCACAACATTCTGGTATGGGGGATAATCCTTCAGTTGAAGAACTTATTGGTATTGCAAATCGTATGTTTGATGCTTACCGCGAAGGCAAAATAGATGCTATCTATATTGCTTATAATAAGTTTATTAATACAATGTCGCAAAAACCGACGTTTGAAAAACTTGTTCCGTTGCCAGAATTGGATAATGACAATTTAGGCGAGAAAAAACAATCTTGGGATTATTTATACGAACCGGATCCAAAAGTCTTATTGGACAGTTTGTTGGTTCGTTATTTAGAATCTCAAGTTTATCAAGCGGTAGTTGAAAACTTAGCTTCTGAGCAAGCAGCGAGAATGGTGGCGATGAAAGCAGCAACAGATAATGCAGGTAATTTAATTAATGACTTGCAGTTGGTGTATAACAAAGCTCGTCAGGCAAGTATCACAAATGAATTAAACGAAATTGTTGCAGGCGCTGCAGCGATTTAATGGAGAAGACGGTAATGTCAGCAGGAAAAATTGTACAGATTATCGGTGCGGTAATCGACGTTGAATTCCCACAAGATGCAGTACCAAGGGTTTACGATGCATTAAAAGTTGAATCAGGATTAACGCTTGAAGTTCAACAACAATTAGGTGGCGGTGTAGTACGTTGTATTGCATTGGGTTCATCTGATGGTTTAAAACGTGGTTTAAAAGTAGAAAATACGGGTAATCCTATTTCTGTACCGGTTGGTACAAAAACCTTAGGTCGTATTATGAACGTATTAGGCGAACCTATTGATGAAAAAGGTCCTATTGGTGCGGAAGAAGCTTGGGCTATTCACCGTGCAGCACCAAGCTACGAAGAACAATCAAATAGTACGGAATTATTGGAAACCGGTATTAAAGTAATCGACTTAATTTGCCCGTTTGCGAAAGGGGGTAAAGTTGGTTTGTTCGGTGGTGCGGGTGTAGGTAAAACTGTTAATATGATGGAATTAATCCGTAATATTGCGATCGAACACTCTGGTTATTCCGTATTTGCCGGTGTAGGTGAACGTACTCGTGAGGGTAATGACTTTTATCATGAAATGACAGAATCCAACGTATTGGATAAAGTATCTTTAGTTTATGGTCAAATGAATGAGCCACCGGGTAACCGTTTACGCGTAGCCTTAACGGGTTTGACTATGGCAGAAAAATTCCGTGATGAAGGTCGCGATGTATTATTCTTCGTGGATAATATTTATCGTTATACCCTTGCTGGTACAGAAGTATCTGCTTTGTTAGGACGTATGCCTTCTGCGGTAGGTTATCAGCCGACATTGGCAGAAGAAATGGGGGTATTACAAGAGCGTATTACTTCAACTAAAACCGGTTCTATCACTTCTGTGCAAGCGGTTTACGTGCCTGCCGATGACTTAACTGACCCATCTCCAGCAACGACCTTTGCGCATTTGGACTCAACCGTTGTATTAAGTCGTCAAATTGCGTCATTAGGTATTTACCCTGCGGTTGACCCATTAGATTCAACTTCTCGTCAATTAGATCCATTAGTTGTAGGTCAAGAGCATTATGATGTTGCTCGTGGTGTACAAGGGATTTTACAACGCTATAAAGAATTGAAAGATATTATCGCTATCCTTGGTATGGACGAGCTTTCTGAAGAAGATAAATTAGTGGTGGCACGCGCACGTAAAATCGAGCGTTTCTTATCACAACCATTCTTCGTGGCAGAAGTCTTTACTGGCTCACCAGGTAAATACGTATCATTGAAAGATACTATTCGTGGTTTCAAAGGTATTTTAGATGGCGAATACGACCATATTCCGGAACAAGCGTTCTATATGGTAGGTTCAATTGACGAAGTGCTAGAAAAAGCCAAAAAAATGTAATCACTTCAAGACTGAAAAACAGCAAACTTGAAGGAGAAAAAAATGGCAACACTTAAATTAACAGTAGTAAGCGCAGAAAAAAGCATTTTTACCGGTGAGGTAAAAAGTATTCAGGCTTCTGGTATTGAGGGTGAGTTAGGTATTTTACCGGGACACACCCCGTTAATGACAGCGATTAAGCCGGGTATTGTAAAATTAACGCTTGAGAATGGTAACGAAGAAGTAATTTATGTTTCCGGTGGTTTTTTGGAAGTACAACCTACCATTGTTACCGTGCTTGCTGATGTTGCTATTCGTGGAAAAGAGCTTGATGCAGATCGTATTTTGGAAGCCAAACGTCGTGCTGAACAAAATATTGCGTCAGGTGCGAAAGATGCAAATTATGAAATGTTGGCATCTAAACTTTCAAGAGAATTAGCAAAATTACGTGCTTACGAATTAACGGAAAAATTAGTGAAAAACAAACGCTAATTTGACCGCACTTTAATAAAAAAGGGTTCAATTTTTTTGAACCCTTTTTTCTATCTGGTAGTGTTATTCTTCTTTAGGAAGACGTTTAACAGCAAATAACAGTCCTCCCCAAATAATCACTAACGCAACAACCATCATTAAAATTGCAATACCGCTCATATTATTCTCCCCCATGTTCGGCTAATTGTTCATTTTTCCATTTTAAGCGAGAAAGTAGGAATGAAACGATAAATAATCCTACAGCCATTCCCCAACCAAAGATATTAACAAACCAGCTTGGATAACCTTCATAACCTTCGGATAACACTTTTGCCCCTTCACTTAATAACATAAAAGCAAGTACACCAGTGGTTAAGATAATAAATAAACGCCAGAAGAAACCTACTTTAAAAGAAGATGTTTCATTTAAGTGATTACCCAGCGTACTTAATTTTTCATTGGTCACAATAGCAACTAATGAAACAAAGGCTACCGCTACAATGCCGAAATAGTTAACAAATTTGTCTAACACATCCAACATCGGAAGTCCGGTAGTGGTTCCAAATAATAAGATAGAGACAAACATCATCGGAATTCCGACAACAAAGGTAGTTTTAACCCGACTTAATCCTAATTTATCTTGAACCGCTGAAATAATAACCTCAACCACGGAAATAAATGAAGTTAAAGCCGCAAAGGTTAGGGAGCCGAAGAACAATACACCTAACACTTCACCAAATGGTGCTTCGTTAATAATTGTCGGGAATGCAAAAAACGCCAAACCGATACCGCCTTTCGCTACATCACTAACTTCTTGACCCGCAGTAGTTGCCATAAAACCAAGTGCGGCAAATACACCGATACCTGCTAAAATTTCAAAACTACTGTTAGCAAATCCAACCACCAAACCGCTACCGGTTAAATCGGAATCTTTTTTCAAATAAGAAGCGTAGGTGATCATAATACCGAAACAAATAGATAGTGAGAAAAATATTTGCCCGTAAGCAGCAATCCACACACTTGGATCGGATAATTTTGACCAATTTGGTGTAAATAAGGCATCTAAACCTTTTGCTGCGCCCGGCAAAAATAGCGCTGAAATTACCAAAATAACGAACATTACCGTCAACAGTGGCATCAAAATTCCAGAAGATTTTGCAATTCCTTTTTGAACACCCAATGCCAAAACGCCTAACGCCACTAACCATACCGCAATTAACGGACCGGTAACCATGCCTACAAATTCAAAACTAACCCCTTGATTAATATCACCCATGCGCAAAAATTCGCCAATGAAAAAATCAATTGGTTTATCGCCCCAAGCCCCATTGATAGAAAAATAAGTATAACTCGCAGCCCAACCAAGAATAACTGCATAGTAAATACCAATAATTACATTCACCATCACTTGCCACCAACCGAACGTTTCAAAATGGCGGCTGAAACGACGATAAGAAAGTGGCGCACCACCACGATGACGATGACCAATAGCATAATCTAAAAACAGCAACGGAATACCGGCTGTTAATAATGCAATAACATAAGGGATAATAAATGCCCCACCCCCATTTTCATATGTGATATATGGAAAACGCCATATATTTCCTAATCCTACCGCAGAACCGATAGCGGCAATAATAAACGCTTTTCGACCGGAAAACGTCTCGCGCTTTGTACTTGATTGTGACATAGCCTACACCTTGTTTTTATTAATAAATAGGATCTTTAAATATAATCGAATATCCATGTTAGTCAATAGTTATAAATATCATGAAATTAATAAAATATATAAAAATTAAGATTTTTATTTTATATATTTTTATTTTTGTAATATTTAAATATTTATTAATATCAAATAAAAGAATTAAATATAATTAATTGAAGAATAACGTGAAATAAAATATAAATTGACGATAATTAAGTTACTTTGAATAACATAATAAAAAATGTGTGATTAAGTGAACTAATTGAGAAAAAAATCGACAAAGTTATTGTGATTTGTTCACTTTTTATTTATGGAGATTTTATGGATTTCAACAGTATTCTAAACCAAGTATTAAATGTTACTAAAGATCAGGTAACAAAAACCATGAGCGGCAACTCAACAACCGATAAAATTACAAAAGCCGGTGGCGGTGCTGCAGCGATTGGTATTTTGTCTATGATTCTAGGACGTAACGGTGGCGCAAGTTTAACCAAATTAGGATCTTTAGCTGCATTAGGCAGCCTTGCTTATCAAGCTTACCAAAGCTATCAACAAAGCCAAGCGCAAAGCGCGACCTTGCCTGAAAGCCATTTTACCGAACAAAGCGAAGATCAAAGCCGATTAATTTTACAAGTCATGATCGCCGCCGCCTCTGCAGATGGTTCAATTACTGAAGAAGAAAAACAAGCGATTATTAATGAAGCCGGCGATGATCCAGAAGTTCATGAATGGTTAGTTGACGCAGTTAATCAACCATTAAGCGTACAAGAAATTGCGCAATATGTAGGTAACGATTCCGCTTTAGCCGCTCAAGTTTATTTAGTAGCACGCGTGGCTTGTGCTGATCTTGATCGTAAAGAAATAGTTTTCCTTGCCAATTTAGCCGCGGCATTAAATTTAGATGATGCCTTGGTTGAACAATTGGAAAAACAAGCGGGTTATTAATCGATTTATTAATCAAAAAAACTGCACGCTTTAAAACGTGCAGTTTTTTTATATTTAAAGTAAGCAAAAGTGCGGTCACTTTTTGCTTTATTTTTTTAAGGAATATCATGCCCTTGTGAGGCGACATAAACCTTAATCCATTCTTCTTCGTTAAAAGAAATTTGCATAGAATCGACCGCACTTTTTACTCTTTCTGGATTTCCTGATCCGATAATGGGCATAATTTTGGCTGGGTGTGCTAGCAGCCAAGCGTAGCACAGCGTATCCAAACGCGTTTCACCTTTACTTTCGCCAATTTCCAACAAGGTTTGTGCGACTCGTTTTGCGGTTTCGTTTGACGCAGAGAATAATTTACCGCCGGCAAGAGGCGACCATGCCATAGGTTTAATGCGTTTTTCCAATAAAAAATCTAAATTTCCATCATCAAATGGTGTGAGATGCAACGGTGAAATTTCAATTTGATTGGTGACAAGCGGTTGTTTGACATAAGATTGTAGCATGGAAAATTTTGCTGGCGTGTAATTTGACACACCAAAATGGCGCACTTTCCCGCTTTGTTGTAAGTATTCAAATGCTAGTGCAATTTGTTCCGGATCGGCACAAGGTGATAAACGGTGAATAAGTAGGACATCTAAGTAATCACACTGTAATTTCTGGATGGAACGTTCCGCTGACCAAATAATATGTTGATAACTGTTGTCATAATAATGACTTTTTATTTCCGGCAGTTCAGAATTTGGAAATAAAATACCGCACTTTGTGATGATGGTTAATTTTTCACGCAAGGATTTATCTAGCGCCAATGCTTCGCCAAGGGCTTGTTCAGAACGAAAACCACCATAACAAGCGGCATGATCGAGTGTATCTATGCCCAGTTCTAGCCCTTGTTTGATAAAAGTTAGCAATTGTTGCGGGCTTTTTTTCCATTGATCGAGTCGCCAAAAACCTTGAATTAAGCGGCTAAAACGAAGGGTTGGGTTAAGTTGAATATATTGCATAAAGACTCCTAATAAAAAACCTTGCTACCCAATGATAGCAAGGTTTGTACGAAGAAAATAGCCTACATCGCTGCGATATATTTTAGCATTACACCGGCGGCAATAGCGGATCCGATAACGCCCGCTACATTTGGTCCCATGGCATGCATTAATAAAAAGTTTTGATGATCAGCTTCCAGTCCCATTTTATTGGCAACACGTGCTGCCATGGGAACCGCTGAAACACCGGCAGCACCGATTAACGGATTAATCGGATTTTTGCTAAAACGGTTCATTAATTTTGCCATTAACACTCCGCTTGCGGTGCCGATACCGAACGCGATAACACCAAGTACCAAAATGCCGAGAGTTTGTGGTTGCAAAAATTTATCTGCCACTAATTTTGCCCCGACAGATAAGCCTAAAAAGATAGTGACAATATTGATCAACGCGTTTTGTGCAGTGTCGTTTAAACGTTCAACGACACCGCTGACCCGCATTAAGTTACCAAAACAGAACATTCCCAATAATGGGGCCGCGTCTGGCAATAATAAGGCAACTAAAACCAATAACACGATCGGAAACAACACTTTTTCCCGCTGGCTGACTTGACGTAGTTGTACCATGCGGATTTTGCGTTCTTGTGGCGTGGTTAAGGCTTTCATGATTGGCGGTTGAATTAATGGTACCAATGCCATATAGGAATAAGCAGCAACAGCGATCGCACCCAATAATTCTGGCGCTAATTTATTGGCAAGATAAATAGCGGTCGGACCGTCGGCACCGCCGATAATTCCGATCGCTGCGGCTTGTGGCAAGGTGAAATCAATGATACCAATCCAGTTTAATAATAATGCGCCGATAACGGTGGCAAAAATCCCAAATTGTGCTGCAGCGCCTAATAATAGGGTTCTTGGATTGGCTAATAGCGGACCGAAATCCGTCATGGCACCCACACCCATAAAAATAATCAAAGGTGCCACGCCATAACCAATAGCCACTTTATAAAACAGCGCCAATACGCCGGCGGTATAACCCATATCGCCCGCCATCACTTCCAATTCGTTTTGCAGCGATGGCAACGCATTGGCGAGGGCCAGTTTTATTGCCTGCGGATCAGCGGCACTATTGAGCTTGGTGGCGATAATTGCCAGTTGTTCACTTGAGCCTTGATGCAACAAATTATCCAAAGCCGTCATCGCTAATCCCGCTTCCGGAATATTGGATAATAATCCGCCGAAACCGATAGGCAATAGCAACAAAGGCTCAAATTTGCGCGCAATGGCAAGCCACAGCAACAAGAGGCTGACCGCCATCATCACTGCCTGCCCCCATTCTAAATGCATGATCCCCATGCCACGTAATAAGGCGTAAATACTTTCCATATTCACCGCCTATACTAAGGTCATCAAGGTGGCACCAACTGCAACGGAATCGCCAGTTTTCACGCGGATACCTTGCACAACGCCAGCTTTGGACGCACGAATTTCCGTTTCCATTTTCATGGCTTCCAAAATCAACAATACATCGCCTTCCGCCACGCGCTGACCTTCAGTGGCGACGACTTTCCAAATATTGCCCGCCATTGGCGCGCTAACTGGTGTACCTTCGGTACTTGGCGCTGTTGCGGGTGCGCTCGGTGTTGGTGTGGCGGCGCTAATTTGCCCAATTTCACCGCCTTCAGATACTTTCACCACAAAGGCTTTGCCTTCTAATTCCACCGTGTAAACTGCCGGACCTTGTGGCGTTTTCGCAGAAAGTGCGGTCGATTTTTCGTTTATTTTGCTTTCTGTTGTTTTATTTTCTAGCGTTGGTGTCGGTTCAAAGGCATCCGGATTGCCACGATTTTCTAAGAATTTCAAGCCAACTTGCGGGAATAATGCCACAATTAACACATCATCAATTTCATTTTCCGCCAATTGAATGCCTTTTTCTTTGGCTTGTTGTTTGACCTCGGCAATCAGTTTATCCATTTCTGGCGCAAGATGATCTGCCGGACGATCGGTAATTGGTTGTCCACCTTCCAACACCCGAGCTTGCAATTCGGAATTGACCGGCGCCGGTGTACGTCCGTATTCACCTTTTAAAATACCGGCAGTTTCTTTGGCGATAGATTTATAACGCTCTCCCATTAATACATTAATTACCGATTGGGTACCGACAATTTGTGAAGTTGGTGTAACCAACGGAATATAGCCCAAATCCGCCCGCACTTTTGGAATTTCTTCCAACACCAAGTCAATTTTGTCGGAGGCATTTTGTTGTTTTAATTGACTTTCCAAGTTAGTTAACATTCCGCCCGGGACTTGTGCTACCAAAATGCGACTGTCTACGCCACGCAATTGCCCTTCAAATTTGGCATATTTTTTTCGTACATTACGAAAATAGGCGGCAATTTTTTCTAATTGCGGGATATTTAAACCCGTATCATATTGGGTATCTTGCAAAGCAGCGACTAAGGCTTCTGTTGCTGGATGACCGTAGGTACCGCTCATGGAAGAAATCGCGGTGTCAATTCCATCTACACCGGCTTCTACTGCTTTTAACAAGGTCATTTCGGCAAGACCAGTGGTGGAATGGCAATGTAAATGCAGTTGCACATCATACCGTTGTTTAATTTCACTGACTAATTTATACGCGTCAACCGGTGTTAAAATCCCCGACATATCTTTAATCACCAAGGAATCAATACCGATTTCCAGCAATTGTTCGGTAGTATTTAACCAAGTTTCTAGGGTATGTACCGGGCTGGTTGTGTAACTTAATGTACCTTGTGCATGAGCGCCATTTTTGCGTACTGCTTTCAGCGCTTGCTGCATATTGCGCGGATCATTCATGGCGTCAAATACACGGAAAACAGACATTCCGTTGTCCACTGCACGTTCCACAAACCGATCCACTACATCATCAGCATAATGGCGATAGCCCAATAAATTTTGCCCGCGCAATAACATTTGCAACGGGGTTTTTGGAATGGCTTTTTTCAATTCGCGCAACCGTACCCAAGGATCTTCTCCTAAGAAACGAATACAAGCATCAAAGGTTGCGCCACCCCAGGCCTCCAATGACCAATAACCGATATTATCCAATTCGGCAGCAATCGGCAGCATATCATCAAGACGCAAACGGGTCGCAAAAAGAGATTGATGTGCATCACGCAACACAACGTCAGTAATCGCAATTTTCTTTGTTTGAGCTGTCATATTGTTCTCCAAATATTATTTAAGATGTTGTTTACGATGATGCATAATTGCTGCCACAATAACTGGGCGTAAACGCTCGATATCATCTTCCGACGTCGTCGCGATCGATGACGTTGGTGCGGCAACCGGTTCTGGGAAATAAGTATTAATCAATTTGGACATCAATCCGATAGCAAAGATTAATATCCATAAAAAGACCAAAACAAACCCCATACCTGCAAACATTAAGTTAATACCTTCTTGCATCAATGCTGCATTTGTCATTGTTTTACCTCGTTTTATATAAACTATCCGCTACATAATAACTTATTTAATAAAAAAAATACTTGAAGCAGATCACAGAGTTAGAAATGAAATTAAAGAAAAGAGCGGTTAAAAAAATATAAATTTTTCAATAAGATAATATTGAAATAAGGAGAAGAGGTAGGACTTGTCGTTAATATTTTACGGGCGATTTAGTCGATGGCGTTTGTAATAATTTGATAGTAACAAAAACACCCCATAAACAAACACTGCCCAAGATGGCAATGCAAATCAGCTGCAAACCATAAATTCCGTTTAAAAAAAGCAACAGTTCCAATAACACCGGTGTAAATAAAAATTGAATAAAGCGTTTTTCTAACAGTGTAAACCCATAAAATATTGACATAATTCCCCCCAAATATTGCATTTATTTTTACCTAAAGGGGGATATTTTTTCTGTGAATTGGATCACAGTTTGATGAAAAACTAGGAAAAATTCTTAGATTGTAAAAAGTGCGGTCAAAATTAACCAAATTTCGACCGCACTTTTGTTTGGCGATATGGGATTAGCCGATTTGGGTGAAGAAATCGCGAATACCAGCTAGCATATTGTTAATTGCGACTGCGGCGAGAATTAATCCCATCACGCGGCTGATAACAGCGGCGCCGGTGGTGCCGATAATCCGTTGGATATTATTGGCGGCGAGTAATAATAAGTAGGTGATAAATAACACCGCTAACATAATAAAAGTGGTCAACACTTGATCAAAAAAGCTGAAACGGTGGTTGTCGGTTAATAACACAATCGCCATCATTGCACCGGGCGAGGCGATCGACGGAACCGCTAGAGGATAAACTGCCAGTTCGCTTAGGCTGGTGGACATGCGTATTTCTTGTTCCGGTTTGCCTTCACCAAAAATCATGGTTAATGCAAATAATAACAAAACTAAGCCACCGGCAATTTGGAAGGCGGTTAGCGGAATTTGCATTGCCTCAAGTAAAGCCTGTCCTAAAATCAAGAAAAACATCAAAATACCGGTCGCAATTAAGATCGCTTTTAAGGCGATTTTGCGCCGATCTTCCATGGGTAATCCGATTGTTTTAGCTAAATAAACTGGGACCGAACCGATGGGATCGATAACTGCCCATAACACTACAAATTGAACAATTAATGAATCAAACATTGGCAACCTCAGAAAAAAAGTGGAAAATACAGAAATTCTGTGTAATTCCTTATATCTTATAACAAAATTAAACAAAATAATGATTTTTTTTACAAATTTAACCTTAAAACGCGGGCAATCGCTCTTATTGGATAATGCAAGCGCCACCATTAATCCGGGGCAAAAAGTTGGCTTGGTGGGAAAAAACGGTTGCGGTAAATCTTCGCTATTTGCGTTGTTAAAGCAAGAAATGAGTGCGGAGGGCGGTGAAATTAGTTTTCCTTCCAATTGGTCTATGGCATGGGTCAACCAAGAAACACCGGCGCTGGAGATCAGTGCGCTGGATTATGTTATCGAAGGTGATCGGGAGTATTGTCGTTTGCAAAACGCTTTGCAACAAGCCAATGCGAATAATGATGGAAACGCGATTGCCCATATTCATGCGCAATTGGATACTATTGACGCTTGGACTATTCAGGCTCGTGCTTCCGCGTTATTACATGGGTTAGGCTTTAGTCAGCAAGCGCTCACACAATCGGTAAAATCCTTTTCTGGCGGTTGGCGGATGCGGTTAAATTTGGCACAAGCATTACTTTGTCGTTCTGATCTTTTATTATTGGACGAACCGACTAACCACTTGGATTTAGATGCGGTGATTTGGTTGGAACGTTGGTTGGTACAATATCCCGGAACCTTAATTTTGATTTCTCATGACCGCGATTTTCTCGATCCAATCGTGGGAAAAATTTTGCATATTGAAAATCAAAAATTAAACGAATACACCGGCGATTATTCTTCTTTTGAAGTACAACGTGCCACTAAATTAGCGCAACAAACTGCGCTTTATCGTCAGCAACAACAAAAAATCAGTCATTTACAGCAATATATTGATCGCTTCAAAGCGAAAGCCACCAAAGCCAAACAGGCGCAAAGTCGCATGAAAGCCTTGGAACGCATGGAATTAATCGCACCAGCGTATGTGGATAATCCTTTTACGTTTCAATTTCGCGATCCCCTTTCCTTGCCAAATCCGCTGTTGAGTTTGGATAAAGCCAGCGCCGGTTATGGCGAGGGCGAAAGTGCGGTGGAAATTTTGCAAAAAATTAAACTTAATTTAGTGCCGGGGTCACGTATTGGATTATTGGGAAAAAATGGAGCGGGTAAATCAACCTTAATTAAATTATTAGCCGGCGAATTGACCGCGCTTTGTGGGCAAGTGCAGCTCGCCAAAGGGGTGCAGTTGGGATATTTTGCACAACATCAATTAGATACTTTGCGTGCGGAAGAAAGTGCTTTGTGGCATTTGCAAAAAATTGCACCACAACAAACCGAGCAACAATTACGCGATTATTTAGGCGGCTTTGCATTTCATGGTGATAAAGTTAATCAAATGGTTGCCTCTTTTTCCGGTGGGGAAAAAGCCCGCTTGGTGCTGGCGTTAATCGTGTGGCAACGTCCGAATTTGTTGTTATTGGACGAACCGACTAACCATTTGGATTTGGATATGCGCCAAGCCTTAACTGAAGCTTTGGTGGATTATCAGGGATCTTTGGTAGTGGTTTCCCATGATCGCCATTTATTGCGCAATACGGTTGAAGAGTTTTACTTGGTGCATGATAAACAAGTAGAAGAATTTAAAGGTGATTTGGATGATTACCAAAAATGGCTGAATGAGGTTAATGCGCAAACGTCGGCGAAAAGCAGCGAAAGTGCGGTCAATTTTAAGGAAAATTCCAGCCAAAATCGTAAAGAACAAAAACGTAAAGAAGCTGAGTTGCGCCAACAAACTGCGCCGTTACGCAAAAAAATCACACAATTTGAAGCAGAAATGGAACGCTTGCAACGCCAACTGGTGGAGATTGAACAACAACTTGGTGATACCGAATTATATGTGGCAGAAAATAAAGAAAAATTGACCGCACTTTTAGCCACTCAAACCCGCAATAAAAAAATGCTGGAGGAGGTAGAAATGCAGTGGTTTGAGGTGCAAGAAGAATTGGAAAAGGTATTGCAATAATCTTTATCCGTTATCTCGAAATGCTTTTGGCGTGAGGTTTAATTCTTTTTTGAATACGGCATAGAAATATTGTAACGAAGGGTAGCCACAAACCTCAGCGATTTCTTGGATCGGTAGATCAGTTAAATGCAATAATTGTTTGGCACGCGCCAGTTTTTCTTCGTGGATGATTTGATGAATGGTTTTGTGCATTTCTTCTTTGAAACGTTGTTCCAAATTAGAACGGGAAACGCGCAGATGATCCAATACTTGTTCCGTTTTGATCCCTTGTGTTGCACGGTGGCGGATAAAATGCATGGCTTGAATAACCAGTGGATCTTGTAAAGAACGATAATCCGTGGAGCGGCGTTCTTCAATTTTAAGTGGCTGAATTAGCATTGGTTTATTGGAAACCGGTTGATCGAGTAAGCGTTTATGCAGCAATTTCGCTGCTTGGTAGCCGATTTGTTTGGTTCCTTGCACCACAGAGGAAAGGGAGACGCGGGATAAATATTGGATCAATTCTTCATTGTCGATACCGATGATACAAAGTTGATCAGGGACCGCAATTTTTAAGTATTCGCATGCTTGTAATAAATGTCTGGCACGGGCATCGGTTACCGCGATAATGCCGGTATGTAGCGGTAAGGTTTTAATCCAACCACAGAGTTTTTCTTGTGAAACGCCCCAGTTGTAGGAATGAATTTGATCGCCTAAGTAAAAATTTGGCTTGTGTTCGTATTTTTCCATTAATTGAATAAAGGCATTCAATCGTTCTACTGACCAATGTTTTTTCTGCGCGGTCGGATAGCCATAAAAAGCAAATTGATCGATGCCTTTTTGTTTAAGATGCAAAAAAGCGTTTTCAATTAAGGCGTTGTTGTCGGTGGCAACATAGGGAACATTGGGATAGTCTTCCGGGTTTTGGTAAGAACTTCCCACACCGATAATCGGGACTTCGATATTTTTAAGCAATTCAACTGTTTCGGGATCGTCGTAATCTGCAATAATACCATCAATGGATAAATTTTTAATGGTATCGCTATGGTAGATAAATTCATCTTCCATAAAAATATCCCACGTACATTGTGATGCTTGGATATATTGCCCAATGCCTTCGATAACGCCGCGGTCGTAAATCTTATTGGCATTAAATAATAAAGCGACTTTAAACCTTTGTTCCATTTGTTTCCCCTCTTTTCCATCTTACTATAAAAGAAATGGAAAAAGAGGGAAACTATAAGCAGTTAAATTTTTTAAAAATTTTTAACGATTATCGGTTTTACCACAATGGATGTACACTAGGGCGAATCAGTCTGTCGTAAATTGCTTTAACTTTCTGCATTTGTTCTTGACTGAGCGCTGATTGTTGAGCTGCAGCAACGTTGCTAACTACTTGTGATGCTTTACTTGCTCCCGGAATAACGGTACTCACAGACTCACTCATCAATATCCAACGTAAGGCGTAAGGAATCAAATTTTCTGTACCAAATAAAGCTTTTAATTCTTCCACTGCTTGTAAGCCAAGTTGATAATCAACACCAGAGAATGTTTCTCCTTTATCAAAGGCTTCGCCATTGCGATTGAAAGTGCGGTGATCATTTTTACCGAATATTGTTTGGGCATGATATTGTCCGGTTAATAAACCGCTTGCTAAGGGAACACGGGCGATAATGCCAACATCTTTTTGCTTAGCTGTCGGGAATAATTGATCTAACGGTTTAAGGCGGAACATATTAAAGATCACTTCCATGGCGGCAATATCGTATTCCATTGCCATCAGCCCTTCTTCTACGGTTTCGATACTCACACCATAATCAACTAATTTACCCGCCGCTTTAAGTTGTTCAAGTTTGCCGAAGATAGCATCATTACGGTAAATCGAGGTTGGCGGGCAATGCAATAAAATTAAATCTAGTTTTTCCATGCCTAATCGTTTTAAACTCGCATCAACAAAATGTTCGATTGCTTGCGGAGTGTACATTTCTGCGGTATGCGGGCTTAATGCACGTCCACATTTGGTGGTGACATAGAAAAAATCAGGGTATTTTTTCAAAATCTCACCAATTGCAAGTTCACTTTGTCTATTGTTATATACATCAGCAGTATCTAGAAAATTGATACCTTGTTCATGGGCGGTTTCTAAAATCGCCATAGCTTCTTGATGATTAAAGGAATCGCCCCATTTTGTTCCAAGCTGCCAAGTTCCAAGTCCAATTTCGGACACCATTTTATTGGTTTTACCAAATCGGCGTTGTTGCATAATGTTCTCCTATTAGTGCCAATGAATATTCTTTTGTAATAAATTAACGTTTTTTCCAAAATAATTCTAATTCTTCAAGTGTTTTACCTTTTGTTTCTGGTACAAATTTCCACATAAACAAGGCGGCAAGAAGACTCATTACACCATATACCCAATAAGCAAAACCGTGATTAAAATGTTCAAGTAAATAAGTGCTTTTATCCATCATTGGGAATGTCCAAGAGACGAGATAATTTGCGATCCATTGTGCTGCCACTGCAATTGCGAGTGCTTGACTGCGAATAGCATTTGGGAAAATTTCAGCAAGCAACACCCAGCATACCGGTCCCCAAGAGATTGCGAATGCGGCAACATAGAACAACATTCCCGCTAATGCGATGGTGCCGGAAAGGCGTGCATAAAATGCACTACCTAAAATAAACATTCCAATTGCCATGCCAATCGCTCCCCAAATTTGTAGTGGTTTGCGTCCATATTTGTCAACGGTAAAGATAGCAATAGTGGTAAATGATAAATTTATTGCTCCCATGATAATCGTTTGTAATAGGGCAATTTCTGTGCTGGATCCTAGTGATTTAAATACTTCCGGTGCGTAATATAGCGCGACATTAATCCCTACAAATTGTTGGAATACAGAAAGCATGATCCCAATTGTGATTACTCCAATTCCGAAAGCCAGTAACGGTGTTTTTACCGTATTACGATGGGTGAGAGAAATTCTGATGTTATGTAGTTCTGCTTCACTTCTCGCCTTGCCGAGTAGGCGAACTAATACAGCTTCTGCCTGTTGGAGTTTATCTTTTAAGACTAACCACCGAGGACTTTCCGGTACAAAAAATAATAAGATTAAAAATAACGCTGCTGGTACGACTTCAGATAAGAACATATAGCGCCAACCGATCGCATTTAACCAAGTATGATCACCACTTAATGCAATAAAGTAATTTACGAAGTAAACCAGTAATTGACCTGCGATAATTGCAAATTGGTTGAATGAGACCATTTTCCCACGTACATTCGCTGGCGCAATTTCGGCGATATACATTGGTGAAACCATTGAGGCAATACCTACGCCGACACCACCAATAATGCGATAAATAACAAATTCAGTTACAAAGTTACTGAGATAATAGGGGATGCTGTTTGAGTCAGCGACTTCTTTCAATCCAAGTTCAGGAAAAGCCGAGCCGATAGCGGAAATTAAAAAAAGTATTGCGGCAATAATTAATGCATTTTTGCGACCGTATTTACTACTTAAATAACCGCCACAAAAACCACCAATAATACAACCAATTAATGCACTTGCTACGGTAAAACCTAGTAGTGAATTAGCTGAAATTTCAGATAAACCCTGTGGTTTGATAAAGACCTCATCAATTGAGGCGACTGTACCTGAAATAACGGCTGTATCATAACCAAATAATAAGCCACCTAAAGTGGCTACCAGTGTTACACAAACAACATACAAATTCATTTTCTGATTTTGAGATGACACTTGCAATTCCTCCTGTAATGCTTTTATTTATTATTTTTCATAAATTAGAGAGGCGCTCAATGTCAATATTCCGTATTGTTATTACGTTTTTTGTTTTTTGTGACAAACTTCACAAAAACAAAAAACATTTTAAATATCAAAAGGATAAATATAATAATATCAACTGTTTTTTTACAAAAAATAACGAGTGGTCGAATAGTTATAAAATGTTATAGCTTTTCGACCACTCGTTAATTTAGACCACGTTAAACTTTTTTCTTACTCATACTATCTGCCCATACAGCCAGCAGTAAGATCGCACCTTTTACAATATATTGCCAGAATGTTGGTACATCAAGCATACTCATTCCGTTATCAAGTAAGGCGATAATAAATGCCCCGATAACGACACCATAAATAGTACCGATACCACCCGCTAAACTTGCTCCACCAATGACACAAGCGGCGATAGCATCAAGCTCGGCATTTTGTCCTGCTGATGGTGCGCCCGCACCTAAACGGGAGCTTAAAATCAATCCCGCAACACCAACAAGTAAACCGTTGATTGCAAAAATCATTAATTTGACTTTCTCTACCGCAATACCTGATAAACGTGCAGCATCAATATTACCACCAATTGCATAGATATGGCGACCAAAGGCGGTTTTACGTGCAATAAATGTGCCTGCAATGGTAAGTAGAGCAAGTAATAAGACAGGGAATGGTACACCACGATAATCGTTTAATAAGTAAATCGCCCCCAATACTGCAATGGCAACTAAACCATATTTGGCTGTTTCTCCACCTACTGTTGGTACATTTAAATTTAGGTTTTGCCGAGCCTTGCGTTGGTAACTCCCCCAAGCAATGAAGCAGAACATTCCAATAGTACCCAATACCATTCCAATTGTGTCTGAAAGATAGCCTTGACCAATGATTGTCATATCTTGGCTTATTGGAGAAACAGTTGTACCATTTGTTAAGCCAATTAACACGCCACGGAAAGCAAGCATTCCTGCAAGTGTCACAATAAATGATGGAACTTTTTGATAGGCTACCCACCAACCGTTCCAAGCACCAAGCATTAAGCCTAACATTAAGGTGACAATAATAGTAAGAGATAATGGCCAGCCCCACCAAACATTAGTAATTGCAGCAAAACCACCGAGTAAGCCCATCATTGAGCCTACAGATAAGTCAATTTCGGCGGAGATAATTACAAACACCATACCAATTGCCAAAATCCCTGTAATAGAAGTTTGACGTAGTAAGTTAGAGATATTTCTCGCACTTAAATAAGCGCCGTCTGTGGCAAAAGAGAAGAATGCCATAATTACAATAATGGCAATCAACATAATATAAACTTGTAAATTGATCGATTTAAACTTGTTCATGGGTTACTCCTTAAGGGCGGCTTCCATCACTTGTTCTTGAGTTAAATTATTATTGATTAAATCAGCTTTGATTTTACCTTGATGCATCACAAGTACTCGGTCGCTAATCCCTAATACTTCAGGCAGTTCTGATGAAATCACAATCACCGCCATTCCTTGTTGAGCAAGTTGATTGATGAGTTTATAAATCTCATATTTTGCTCCCACATCTATACCTCGAGTTGGTTCATCTAAAATGAGAATTTTTGGATTGAGCAACAAACATTTGGCAAGAATTGCTTTTTGTTGGTTACCTCCGCTTAAACGTCCGATAGCAAGTTCAGAGGAAGAGGTTTTTACTGTCAATTTAGCAATAGATTGATTAATAATAGTTTCTTCTAGCGGTTCATTAATCACTTTTTTACCAAAACAGAACTGTGGTAAAGCGGCAAGTGTAATGTTTTTCCCTACGCCCATAATCGGCACAATACCGTGTTTTTTACGATCTTCAGGTACCATCACGATATTTTGTGCAATGGCTTGCGCACAATTTTTGATTTGCACTTTTTGTCCTTCCACATAAATATCGCCTTGATATTTACCAAGATAAGAACCAAAAATACATTGAGCCATTTCCGTACGACCTGAACCCACAAGCCCTGCCACACCAAGAATTTCACCGTGTTTTAGCGAAAAATTGGCATTATCTACTCGCTTGATATGCGTATTTGTTGGATGCCAAGCAATTAGGTTTTCTACACGCAAAATTTCTTCGCCAATTTCATGGGGTTCGTGTGGATAAAGGGAGGTGATTTCACGCCCTACCATCATTGTAATGATGTCATCTTCACTCATTTCTTTTGCTGAACGTGTACCAATATATTCCCCATCTCGAATCACGCAGATATTGTCAGAAATGGCCTTTACTTCGTTAAGTTTATGAGAAATATAAACACAAGCAATGTTATGTGCTTGTAAATCCTTGATAAGGTTAAGTAAAATAGCAGTTTCTTTTTCGGTTAATGACGCCGTAGGTTCGTCTAAAATTAATAGCCGCACTTGTTTATTTAAGGCTTTGGCAATTTCTACCAATTGTTGTTGCCCTAAACCTAATTCGGATATTTTCGTATTCGGATCAATATCAAGCTGTACCTGTTTCAGTAAGGTTTGGCAGCGTAGATACATTTCATTATCGTTAGTTATTCCGTAATTTTTTATTTCATTGCCTAAAAACATATTTTCAAGCACTGTCATATTTTTTACGAGTGTTAATTCTTGATGGATAATTGAAATTCCTTTTTCTTCTGTATCCTTGATATTTTTTGCAATGAGTTTTTCGCCCGCAAAGTAAATTTCACCCTCATAGTCGCCATGAGGATAAATACCACAAAGCACTTTCATCAGTGTTGATTTACCTGAACCATTCTCACCACAAAGGGAAAGTATTTCGCCGGGTTCTAATGAAATAGAAATATTATTCAGGGCGACTACCTCACCAAATTTTTTAGTGATATTTTTCATTTCTAATAATTGAGCCATAATCCTTTCCTCTCATTGTTAAAAAGTGCGGTATTGCTACCGCACAGGATTTTTTAGCTAATTATTTGCCATAAACTGCTTCTTTAGTGTGGAAACCATCTTTAATCACAGTGGCATCAATGTTCTCTTTGGTCACCACAACTGGCTCTAAAAGATATGCGGGAACATCTTTTACCCCATTATTTAAGGTTGCATTTGATTCCACTTTTTCATCTTTACCAAGTGCTACAGAAATTTCCGCGGCTTTATCGGCAAGGTTGGTAATTGGTTTATAAACGGTCATTGTTTGTGAGCCATCAACAATACGTTTAATTGCAGCTAAATCGGCATCTTGTCCAGAAATAGCTACTTTCCCTGCCAATCCTTGTGCTTGTAATGCTTGAATTGCACCGCCTGCGGTAGCGTCATTTGAAGCTACAACCGCGTCAATATTATTTTTATTTGCCGTTAAAGCATTTTCCATAATCTGTAATGCTTTTTCTGCTAACCAAGAATCCACCCATTGGTCACCAACGACTTTTACTTTTCCACTATCAATATGTGGTTGCAGTACTTTCATCTGACCTTTACGGAATAATTTTGCGTTATTATCCACAGGTGAACCACCCATTAAGAAATAATTACCCTCCGATTTTTGTTCAATAATTGCTTGAGCTTGTAATTCACCGACTTTTTCATTATCAAATGAAACATAGAAATCAATATCAGCGTTATTGATTAAACGGTCGTAGGCTAATACTTTTACCCCTTCTTTTTTCGCTTCTGAAATCACATTGCTTAATACTTCACCGTTAAAAGGGATAATGACAAGCACATCAATATCTTTATTCAGCATATTCTCGATTTGAGAAATTTGTGCAGTCGCATCGCCATTGGCGGATTGAACAAATACTTCTGCTCCCAGAGCTTCCGCTTTTTTAACGAAAATATCACGGTCTTTTTGCCAACGTTCCAAACGTAAGTCATCAATAGACATACCTATTTTAAGATCTTTTGCAACAGCAGATTGCCCAAAAACCAGTAATGTCGCTGCCGCAACGGCTAATAAGGTTGATTTGATTTTCATAGTTCACCTCAAGGAATTTAATCAAGATTATTGAGCGATAACCTCTTGCTCGCATCAGAGTTTGCGTTCCTTGATTGAATAGTTCAATTACTAGATTTCATAATGGTATTACGTTTTTTCACTTTTGTGATCTGATACACATTAACTAATAATCTAAATTAAAAAACGAAATATCGTAATTGAAGGGGTTTTGAGTTTTCGTCATCATGCAATGGATTTCAGTATTTACTACATAGAGGAGAATGAACTATGTCCAACTACTTCGACAGAATCGCAAAAGTGCAATATGAAGGTGTCAATTCAACTAATCCATTTGCATTTAAACATTACAATCCACAAGAAGTGATTTTAGGTAAAACCATGGAAGAACATCTGCGTTTAGCGGTATGTTATTGGCATACTTTTTGCTGGGAAGGCAATGATATGTTTGGGGTTGGCTCGCTTAATCGTAGCTGGCAGAAAGTATCTAATCCGTTAGATGCTGCAAAACAGAAAGCAGAAATTGCCTTTGAATTTTTGCAAAAATTAGGTGTGCCATATTATTGTTTCCATGATGTGGATGTCGCGCCGGAAGGGCATTCTTATGCAGAATATGTGAAGAATTTTAATACAATTGTCGATCTTTTAGCGCAAAAACAAGCGGAAACAGGAGTGAAACTTTTATGGGGTACTGCAAACTGTTTTAGTAATCCACGTTATATGTCAGGTGCGGCAACTAACCCAAATCCTGAAATTTTTGCGCGAGCGGCAGCTCAAGTGTTCAATGCTATGAATGCGACTAAACGTTTAGGCGGGGAAAACTATGTGCTTTGGGGCGGTCGTGAGGGTTATGAAACGTTACTTAATACGGATTTACGTCGTGAACGTGAGCAAATTGGTCGTTTTATGCAAATGGTGGTGGAACACAAACATAAAATTGGCTTTAAAGGTACATTGTTGATTGAGCCAAAACCACAAGAGCCAACGAAACATCAATATGATTACGATGTAGCAACGGTTTATGGTTTCTTAAAACAATTTGGTTTAGAAAAAGAGATTAAAGTGAATATTGAAGCCAACCATGCGACATTGGCAGGTCATACCTTCCAACATGAAATTGCAACTGCTGCTTCACTTGATATTTTAGGCTCCATTGATGCGAACCGCGGCGATCCGCAATTAGGTTGGGATACTGACCAATTCCCAAATAGTGTGGAAGAAAATACGTTAGCGCTTTATGAAATCTTAAAAGCAGGTGGATTTACCACCGGTGGCTTTAACTTTGATGCAAAAATTCGTCGTCAAAGTACTGATCCTTATGATCTTTTCCACGGTCATATTGGTGCCATTGATGTACTTGCTCTATCACTAAAACGTGCGGCGAAATTGCTTGAAGATAAAGCCCTAGAAAATATTGTTGAACAACGTTATGCTGGTTGGAATGGTGAATTAGGTCAACAAATCTTAAGTGGCAACTCATCACTTGAAGCCTTAGCAAAAGCGGCGGAAAATTTAGATCCGCAACCGGTTTCAGGACAACAAGAATATCTTGAAAATATCGTCAATCATTATATTTATCGTTAATCTTAAAAGTGCGGTGAAAATTTTTAAAATTTTGACCGCACTTTTTGTGATCAGGAGCGAGGTCATAAGGAGCCTTTATGTATATCGGAATTGATTTAGGCACATCCGGCGTTAAAGCGATTTTGCTGGATGAGGAACAACATATTCTTGCCACCGCCAGCCACGCGCTTCCCATTTCTCGTCCGCAACCGCTTTGGTCGGAACAACATCCACAGGATTGGTGGAATGCAACCAATCAAGCCATGCAAGAACTTGCTAGCCAATATGATTTACGAGCGGTCAAAGCCATAGGTTTAACGGGACAAATGCATGGTGCAACGTTGTTAGATAAAGCAGATAATGTTCTTTCACCGGCGATTTTATGGAATGATGGACGTAGCTTTGCCGAATGCGCCGAACTTGAACAATTAGTCCAAAATAGTCGCGAAATTACTGGCAATTTAATGATGCCGGGCTTTACCGCGCCGAAATTAAAATGGATAGCGAAACACCAACCTAATCTTGCCACTCAAGTGGCGAAAGTGCTGCTACCCAAAGATTATTTACGTTTGTTGATGACGGGCGAATATGCCTCCGATATGTCAGATGCTTCCGGAACAATGTGGTTGGATGTCGGTAAACGGGATTGGAATCAAGATTTACTCAATGCTTGCGGGTTAGATATTAACAATATGCCGCAGCTATTTGAAGGTAATCAAATTACAGGCTATTTGCGTAAAGAGATAGCGCAACAATGGCAAATGAACGCTGTGCCAGTGATTGCCGGTGGTGGCGATAATGCGGCGGGGGCGATTGGTGTAGGGTTATATCAAAGTGGACAAGCGATGTTGTCACTAGGTACTTCGGGTGTGTATTTTGTGGTGACGGATAAATTTCGCGCCAATCCACAAAAAGCGGTGCATAGTTTCTGCCATGCTTTACCAAATCGTTGGCATTTAATGTCCGTGATTTTAAGTGCGGCGTCGGCGGTGGACTGGGCGAAAAAAGTGACCGGCATAGGCGATATTCAAACGCTGTTTCAGCAAGTGGAACAAAGTGCGGTCAATTCTGAAGCGATTTTTTTGCCTTATCTTTCCGGTGAAAGAACGCCGCACAACGACCCACACGCTAAAGGTGTTTTTTGGGGATTGACCCATAATGATGACCAAGTTACATTGGCAAAAGCGGTGATTGAAGGGGTAAGTTTTGCTTTAGTGGATGGCATTGACGTATTGCATCAAACCGGCGTGGTCGCCGACAGTATTGCGTTAATCGGCGGCGGCGCGAAAAGCGCTTATTGGCGCCAATTGTTGGCGGATATTAGCGGCAGAGCTTTAGAATACCGTACCGGTGGTGATGTTGGTCCGGCATTGGGTGCGGCAAAACTGGCACAAATCGCGCTCAATCCGCAACAAAATATTGCGCAATTTTGTCAGCCGTTAACCCTAGAAGCCACTTATCAACCCAATTGGCAGCGGCATGAATATTATCAACAAAAACGCGAGAAATTTGCTAAATTGTATCATCAACTTAGACAATTTCAGTGAGTTAACACTATAGTATGAAAAGAAAAAGTCAGGATTTTCCTGACTTTTCAACAACAAGCATGGCATCACCATTTTGGATATGCTACACTTCTGCTCTATTTTTAACCGCACTTTTCTGACCTTACACGAGTGTTATGCAGGCAAAATCTTCCGTTAATTCCCCTTTCGCGCAAGCGATTTTAACTTGGTATGATAAATTCGGGCGAAAAACCTTACCTTGGCAGCAACAGAAAACCCTGTATGGTGTTTGGTTGTCGGAGGTGATGTTGCAGCAAACTCAAGTGACCACGGTCATTCCATATTTTGAGCGTTTTATCAAAACTTTCCCAACAATTACCGCACTTGCAGATGCACCACTGGATGAAGTGTTACATTTGTGGACGGGATTGGGCTATTATGCGCGTGCGCGCAATTTGCATCGGGCGGCACAGGTGGTGCGAGATCAATTTCATGGCGAATTTCCCACGCATTTTCAGTCTGTTTGGGATTTGCCGGGCGTTGGTCGCAGCACTGCCGGTGCCATTTTATCTTCTGTATTGAACCAACCTTATCCAATTTTAGATGGAAATGTGAAACGGGTGTTAACACGCTATTTTGCTCTTGCAGGTTGGCCCGGTGAGAAAAAGGTGGAAGATAAACTTTGGCAGCTAAGCGCCGAAGTGACGCCAACAGATAAGGTGGCGGATTTTAATCAAGCAATGATGGATATTGGTTCGCTGATTTGTACACGCAGCAAGCCGAAATGTTCCCTTTGCCCGATTGCCGAGCATTGCCAAGCCAGAATGACACAAAAACAAACGGAATACCCAAGTAAAAAAGTCAAAAAAAGCCTGCCGGAGCGAGAAAGCTATTTTTTAATTTTGGCCTGTCAGGGCAAGGTCGTATTGGAACAACGTCCTCTGCAAGGGCTTTGGGGTGGGCTTTATTGCTTTCCGCAATTTGCGCAGAAACAAGATTTGCTTGAGGCATTGCAACAACAAGGGGTTACCCGTTATGAGGAATGGGTGGCGTTTCGCCATACTTTTAGTCATTTCCATCTCACTATTTATCCTATTTACGCTGAAATTGAGCGAACTTTTTGCTCGGAAAACAGCTCTAATGAGAGATCTGACGAGAAAAAAATAGCAGAAAATGTGGGGCAATATCAATCTTCTGTATCAAGTGCGGTTAAATATTGGTATGATCCGCAAAACCCTGATCAAATCGGACTGGCAACGCCGGTCAAAAATTTATTACTTCAATTTCAAAAAAGGAAATGATTATGGCAAGAACGGTGTTTTGTGAATACCTAAAGCAAGAAGCGGACGGATTGGATTTTCAACTCTATCCGGGCGAATTAGGGAAACGTATTTTTGATCATATTAGTAAACAGGCTTGGGCGGAATGGATGAAAAAACAAACCATGCTTGTGAATGAAAAAAAATTAAATATGATGAATGTTGAACATCGTCAATTATTGGAAAAAGAAATGGTGAATTTTTTGTTTGAAGGCAAAGAGGTTCACATTGAAGGTTACGTTCCACCGACAGAAAAATAATGCTATGAAAAAATATTTAATGTTAGCGCTGATTCCCTTTTTGTACGCCTGTAGTGGTTCAATAAATAAAGGGGTCAATTATGATGAGGCATTTTCTAAAGATACCCAAGGTTTAGATATTTTAACCGGTCAATTTTCCCATAATATCGATCAAATTTGGGGGGTTAATGAGCTTTTAGTTGCCAGCCGTAAAGATTACGTGAAATATACGGACAATTACTATACCCGTAGCCACGTCAGTTTCGATGAAGGGACCATTACAGTAGAAACCCATACTGATACCAATCGATTACGTAATGCAATTATTCATACTTTATTAATGGGTTCCGATGCTAAAGGGATTGACTTATTTGCTTCCGGCGATGTACCGATTAGTTCTCGTCCATTCTTGGTGGGACAGGTAGTGGATAATCGTGGCGGGCAAATAACCAATACGATTATTGCTGGTAATTTTGCCGATTATTTAATCCAAAATAAATTACAAACTCGTCGTTTAGGCAACGGAAAAAACGTGATGTTTGTGGTGATCCCGATGATTGCCAACCACGTGGCGGTACGTGCGCAAAAATACGTGCCTTATGTGCGTAAATCCGCACGTCAATATGGTATTGATGAAAGCTTAATTCTCGGTATTATGCAAACGGAATCCAGTTTTAACCCGTATGCAATAAGCTATGCTAATGCCATGGGATTGATGCAAGTGGTTCCACATACTGCCGGACGCGATGTATTCCAAATGAAAGGGCGCGGTGGGCAACCGTCGAAAAGTTATTTATTTGATCCAGCGAAAAATATTGATGCTGGTGTGGCATATTTATGGTTGCTGCAAAATAAATATTTAGATGGTATTACTAACCCAACCTCGAAACGTTTTGCCATGATTTCGGCGTATAACAGTGGTGCTGGCGCGGTATTACGGGTTTTCGATTCAGATCGTGATGCTGCAATTGCCAAAATCAACCAAATGTATCCGGAGCAGGTTTATCGAATTTTAACCACCAGCCATCCATCTTCTCAAGCGAGAAATTATTTGGTGAAAGTGGATAAAGCACAAAAAAGTTATCGTGTTAGACGATAATTGATAAAAATAACTTACTAAAGGGTAATTTATGTGAAGTAAATTACCCTTTCTTTTGGCTGAAAATTGAAGATTTTCTACTCACCTTGCTTGTTAAATATGCAAATAAACAAAAAAACACATTTTTTTTCATTTATCTGTTGACTTGAAAGCGAAAAAAACGTTTAATACGCACCACTGATGAGTTGCCTCGATAGCTCAGTCGGTAGAGCAGGGGATTGAAAATCCCCGTGTCGGTGGTTCGATTCCGCCTCGAGGCACCACTTTTCCTCCTTAGTTCAGTCGGTAGAACGGTGGACTGTTAATCCATATGTCGCTGGTTCAAGTCCAGCAGGAGGAGCCAAATTCTAATAAAGCCGCTAAACAATTAGCGGCTTTTTTCATGCCCTTTTCATTCTCTCAAACTCAAGCGCATCAATTGATGATGTTATATCTTCTGAGATTGTTTTTTTTATGTTATGGTAACGTCATCCCTTGGTGTCTTTAATCAAATCATGGCTTATGACAGAAAAAAACGTATTACTCACTCCAATGCTTTTGCAAGCGACATTAACCATCGCCCATCAAGCCGGCGAGCTGTTAACGCGTTTTTATGCCACCAGCGTTAAAATTCACACTAAAGCCGATAATACGCCAGTGACCGAAGCGGATTTAGCAGTTAGCCAATTTTTAAGTGAAAAACTGACCGCACTTACGCCCGATATTCCAGTATTATCGGAAGAAAGTCAGTATGTTTCCTTGGCGCTGCGCCAAAATTGGGAATGCTATTGGCTTATCGATCCCCTTGATGGGACACAACAGTTTATCAATCGCAGCGGACAATTTTCCGTATTAATCGCCTTGATTCAACAAAATCGACCAATTTTAGGCATAATTCACGCTCCGGTTTTGCAACAAACGTTTTATGCCGCCAAAGGTCATGGTGCTTATAAAATTGACCATGGACAGCAGGAAAAATTACAATATCGTCCGCTGGATGCCAATCAGCCTATTCATATTGTGGTGGGGACGGAGGGAGCGGTCACAAAAGTGCGGTCGATTTTATCGCCGAATTTTCAATATCAATTTCAAATTTATGGCTCAAGCGGGTTAAAAAGTACTTTGGTTGCCGGCAATATTGCCGATTGCTATATCCGTTTGGGTAAAACTGGCGAATGGGATACTGCCGCATCAGAAATTATTTTAGCAGAAATGGGCGGGAAAATTATGGATTTAAACTTTAATCCACTCACCTATAACCAGCGCGAAACCTTTGTTAATCCCGATTTTATAATGGTTTCCGATGCGCTGTTTAATTGGCAAAAAATCTTTCAATATAATTCATTATAACTATTGGTAATTTGTATCGTTTCAGCATATTATAACCATTCATCGTAGTTTTTATAAGTTGTAGGATAAAATGAACGCAAACGCAGAAAATAATTGTATTGTCATTTTTGGTGCCTCCGGTGACTTGACGCACCGCAAATTAATTCCAGCACTATTTAATTTATATAAAATCGGTCGCTTAACCGAAAACTTTTCCGTCTTAGGCGTGGCGCGCAGCGACATGAACGACGAAACCTTTCGACAAAAAATGCGTGAGGCTTTAATCAAAACGGAAAATCCGGATCCTGCTATTTTAGAAAAATTTTGTAGCCATCTTTATTATCAAACGCTAAACACTTCCGATGCAGCAGATTATGGTAAACTGATTCCACGCCTTGACGAATTACACGATCAATATAACACCGCCGGTAACACACTTTATTATTTATCAACGCCGCCGAGCTTATATGGTGTTATTCCTGAATGTTTAGCTGCACATGGATTAAATACCGAAGAATTCGGCTGGAAACGTATTATTGTCGAAAAACCGTTCGGTTATGACATCAAAACCGCAAAAGCGCTGGATATTCAAATTCACCGTTTCTTTGAAGAACATCAAATTTATCGTATCGACCATTATTTGGGTAAAGAAACTGTACAAAACTTATTGGTATTACGTTTTTCCAACGGATTATTTGAACCGCTGTGGAACCGTAATTTTATTGATTATATTGAAATCACCGGTGCGGAAGAAATTGGCGTTGAAGAACGCGGCGGCTATTATGATGGTTCTGGCGCGATGCGCGATATGTTCCAAAACCATTTATTACAAGTGTTAGCGATGATTGCCATGGAGCCGCCGGCAATTATCAATGCGGATTCTATGCGTGATGAAGTAGCGAAAGTGTTGCATTGTTTGCACCCATTAAGCGAAGAAGATGTTAAAAATAACTTAGTGCTGGGGCAATATACCGCTACTAATATTGACGGTGAAGAAATCAAAGGCTACTTACAAGAAAAAGGTGTACCTTCTGACTCCACGACAGAAACTTATATGGCATTGCGTTGTGAAATCGACAACTGGCGTTGGGCGGGCGTTCCGTTTTATGTACGTACCGGAAAACGTTTACCAACGCGCGTGACTGAAGTGGTGATTCATTTCAAAACCACTCCTCACCCGGTGTTTAGCCAAAATGCGCCAGAAAATAAATTGATTATTCGTATTCAACCAGATGAAGGAATTTCAATGCGTTTTGGCTTGAAAAAACCGGGTGCCGGCTTTGAAGCAAAAGAAGTGTCGATGGATTTCCGTTATGCGGATTTGGCGTCACCAAGCATTTTAACCGCTTACGATCGTTTGTTGCTAGATGCCATGAAAGGGGATGCTACTTTATTTGCACGTACCGATGCGGTACACGCTTGCTGGAAATTTGTTCAACCAATTTTAGATTACAAAGCCGATCGTGGTCGAATATATGAATATGAAGCCGGTACATGGGGACCAACCGAAGCGGATAAACTTATTGCCAAATCCGGTCGCGTTTGGCGCAAACCTACCGGCGCAATGAGAAAAAAAGTGTAACCACGTAGAGACACGCTGTGTGTCCACTGAAATTAACATCAACCATTAACGGGCATACTTCGTGCGTCCATATACATTATTGATAAAGGACACATGCAGTGTGTCCCTACAAGGATTTTATGAACTACATCACATTCCCAACAGCACAAAGTGCGGTGGAAAAAATTGCGCAAGAATTTGTGCTTTATAGCCAATTTAATCGCCCGGTGCATATTTCTTTATCTGGTGGTTCAACGCCAAAATTATTATTTAAAACCCTTGCCCAAGAGCCTTACAAAAACCAAGTGCGGTGGAAAAATTTACATTTTTGGTGGGGTGATGATCGCATGGTTCCACCACAAGATCCGGAAAGTAATTATGGCGAGGTGCAAAAATTATTGTTCGATCACATTCAAATCCCAGCAGAAAATATTCACCGTATTCGTGGTGAAGAACCTGTTGAATCAGAACTTCAACGTTTTGAGCAAGAATTAAGTGCGGTCGTTCCGAATGGCGTTTTTGATTGGATTATTTTAGGCATGGGAACTGACGGGCATACCGCCTCCCTTTTCCCACACCAAACGGATTTTAATGATCCGAATTTAGCAGTGATTGCTAAACATCCTGAAACCGGGCAAATTCGCATTTCAAAAACCGCAAAACTAATTGAACAGGCAAAACGCATTACTTATTTGGTCACTGGTGCGAGCAAAGCGGAAATTTTAAAAGAAATTCAGACCGCACTTCCAGAAGATTTGCCTTATCCAGCGGCAAAAATTCAAGCGAAAAATGGCGTAACGGAGTGGTATTTAGATAAAGATGCCGCGAAATTACTTTGATGTTAGCTTATATTTTAACCACTCTTGTCGCCCTTGAGCATTTCTACATTATGTATTTAGAAATGTTTGCCTTAAACAGCCCAAAAGCAAGGCAGATTTTTAACTTAGACGAACAAACGGCAAGCAATCCAAAAATTCAGTTGTTGTTTGCTAATCAAGGGTTGTATAACGGTTTTTTAGCCGCAGGGATTATTTTTTCCCTTTGTATTCAACAAAGTGCGGTGACGTATTTCTTTTTAAGTTGTGTGATTGTTGCTGCAGTTTATGGAGCAATAAGTGCAAAGAATAAAGGGATTTTGATAAAACAAGGAATGCCGGCGGTGTTGGCGTTGGTGGTGAATTTAATCATATAGATATAATATGAACTTAAACCAAAAAATTTTTATAGCACTTCAAAATAGTGAAACTGGTGAAGTCAGTAATCAAACTAAATTTTACTACTACCAACAAGATGAAATAATTTGGGCTGAATATTCGGGCGGTGAAATTTTAAAAGGTTTTTTAATCGGAAAATGGGTAAATACCTCACAAATTGAGTTTACTTACCAACATTTAAACCAAAAACTAGAAAATCGACTTGGACGTTGTGTCACAACATTTGAAGTAGAAAATGGCAAATTAGTCGGGACAGAACATTGGCAATGGTTAGATACCCTTGAGCAAGGTTCTTCGTTAATCAGAGAAATTTAAAGTGCGGTCAATTTTCCGCAAATAAGTTTAACAATCCAACAGGAGCAAAAAATGTCAGTAAAAGGCGATATTGGCGTTATCGGTTTAGCGGTAATGGGTCAGAACCTTATTTTAAATATGAACGACAATGGCTTTAAAGTCGTGGCGTATAACCGTACGACTTCAAAAGTGGACGAGTTTTTAGAAGGCGCAGCGAAAGGCACAAACATTATTGGGGCATATTCCTTAGAAGATTTAGCCGCAAAATTAGAAAAACCACGCAAAGTGATGTTAATGGTGCGCGCGGGTGAAGTGGTCGATCAATTTATCGAGGCATTATTACCGCATTTAGAAAAAGGCGACATCATCATTGATGGCGGTAACTCAAACTACCCTGATACCAACCGCCGTGTGAAAGCGTTAGCAGAGAAAGGTATTCGCTTTATCGGTTCAGGCGTATCGGGCGGTGAAGAAGGCGCGCGTCACGGACCTTCGATTATGCCGGGCGGTAATGAAGAAGCTTGGCAATATGTGAAACCAATTTTCCAAGCGATTTCAGCAAAAACCGACAAAGGCGAGCCTTGCTGTGACTGGGTAGGCAAAGAAGGTGCTGGTCATTTCGTGAAAATGGTACACAACGGTATCGAATATGGCGATATGCAGTTAATCTGCGAAGCCTACCAGTTCTTAAAAGATGGTTTAGGTTTAAGCTATGATGAAATGCAATCAATCTTCGCTGAATGGAAAAAAACAGAACTTGATAGCTATTTAATCGACATCACGACCGATATTTTAGGCTACAAAGACACAGACAGCACGCCACTTGTGGAAAAAATCCTTGATACCGCAGGTCAAAAAGGTACAGGTAAATGGACAGGGATCAACGCATTAGATTTCGGTATTCCATTAACTTTAATCACCGAGTCAGTATTTGCTCGTTGTGTATCTTCATTCAAAGATCAACGTGTTGCTGCATCTAAATTGTTCAACAAAACCATCGGCAAAGTTGAAGGCGATAAACAAGTTTGGATCGAAGCGGTGCGTAAAGCGTTATTAGCGTCAAAAATCATCTCTTACGCACAAGGTTTTATGCTCATTCGTGAAGCCTCTGAAAACTTTGGTTGGGACATCAACTACGGTGCAACAGCGTTATTATGGCGTGAAGGTTGTATCATTCGCAGCCGTTTCTTAGGCAACATTCGTGATGCGTATGAAGCGAACCCTGATTTAATCTTCTTAGGCTCAGATGCGTACTTCAAAGGCATTTTAGAAAACGCATTAAGCGACTGGCGTAAAGTGGTTGCGAAATCTATCGAAGTGGGGATCCCGATGCCTTGTATGGCAAGTGCAATCACCTTCTTAGACGGTTACACTTCAGAGCGTTTGCCTGCAAACTTACTTCAAGCACAACGTGACTACTTCGGTGCACACACTTATGAGCGTACCGACAAACCTCGCGGCGAGTTCTTCCACACCAACTGGACTGGTCGTGGTGGTAATACAGCATCAACCACTTATGATGTGTAATTGATAGATGGCATAAATGAAGGCATAGTGTGAAAACTATGCCTTTTATTTTATCCCCGATACGCCTTATCCATTGCCATTATCACTTCACGGACGACTTTTTTCTGTTCAGGTGGCAGATTAAACCATTTCTCAATTAAATCCTGATCTTCATAATTCTTTTGCAAAAGCTCCCAAAGGTTTTTGTTGGACTTTTGCTTTTCATTTTTTTTACGGATTTTGTAAGCCCTTTCTTCAGAAACCAATTCTGTCAAATCAACTTGTAACCAATCCGCTAAAGTTTGTAACCGTTCAGCCGTAGGCAAAGATGTACCATCAAGCCATTTTTTAATCGCTTGTTGAGTAATATCTTTTCCATAGTGATGTAGATGAAATTCTCTTTCAAGAACACAAGGTCTAGCTTCAATCCCCTTTTGCTCAAGAATTTCTCTCAAATTTTTTGCAAAGTATTCTTTTTCATTCATACAGCCTAATGTAGAGCTTACAGAATCCTAAATTAAAACTAGATCAAATAGTTTTCAACTTTTATAATTAGTTTTATAAAAAGTTGTAAAGTTACAAGAATAGTTAAAAACAATGACCCAACAAATCAAATCCAAACAACGTGTTTCTGATCACGGCGAAGTGTTTACACGGCAAGAAGAAGTGAATGCGATGCTTGATCTCGTCAAAGACGAAACTTTGCGGATTGAGTCCCGATTTTTAGAGCCTGCCTGTGGTGATGGAAATTTTTTGATTGAGATTTTGAAACGCAAACTAGCTTTGATTAAGAATAAACACATAAAAAAGCGACCACGAAAAGAAATATACAGAAGCCAACGAGCTTATGAATTTGATCTTGTACTTGTGATTGGTTCAATTTATGGCATTGAGCTACAACAAGATAACGTGATTGCTTGTCGTGAAAGGCTTTGCAAATTTTGCGAAGAATCTTACCGCTTGCTATTTCCTAAAACCGCTAGTGATGAGGTGATTGGGGTCATTCGCTTTATTTTGAATCTCAACATTGTTCAAGGTAATGCCTTAAAAATGTGCTATGTCGATGATAACACTCAAGATATAGAGACGAAAATGTTGAGATTTTCGCAGTGGGAACCTGTTTCTTTGTTCAATCGGCGTTATTGCATACAGAGAAAAGAATTCGAATACGAGCAGTTAGTTAAAAATGGCAATGAAACTCGAAACGCTGTTCCACAACGCCCTTATCCGATTTGTTATTTTTTAGAGATCCAAAATGCACAACCTATCGATTAACTACAATCCTGACGTATTGTCTTGTTTGGCAAATTTATCTAATGATGAAGTGTTTACTTCGCCTGAACTTGCCAACCGTATGTTGGATTTATTGCCACAAGAGTTGTTTAGCTCAAAAACATCGACTTTTTTAGATCCTGCAACAAAATCTGGCGTGTTTTTACGTGAGATTGCCAAGCGTTTGATTAAAGGCTTAGAGAATGAAATTCCTGATTTGCAAACTCGCATTAACCATATTTTTACCAAACAAATTTTTGGCTTAGGGATCACGGAACTAACTTCATTATTGGCACGCCGTAGTCTTTATTGTAGCCGTTCGGCAAATCATCAATATGCCCTTTGTACTGAATTTGACGATCCGCAAGGCAATATTTTCTATTCACCTTTGCAACACAGTTGGGAAAATGGGCGTTGTTCCCATTGTGGTGCAAGCCAACAGGTTTACGACCGTGCAAGCCATTTAGAAAGCCACGCTTATGCGTTTATTCATCAACCTATTCAAGAGATTATTCCAAATTGCCCTATGAAATTTGACGTTATTATCGGCAATCCGCCTTATCAGTTAAGTGATGGAGGAGCTCAAGCGAGTGCTAGACCAATTTATCACTTATTTGTAGAACAAGCTCAAAAACTTAAACCAACTTATTTAGTAATGATTACACCTTCTCGTTGGTTTGCTGGCGGTAAAGGTTTAGATCAATTTCGTGAAAATATGCTCTCTGATAATAGACTGAAAGAAATTCACGACTATCCAAATTCTAGTGATTGTTTTCCTGGTGTAACTGTTGAGGGTGGGGTAAGTTTTTTTCTTTGGGAACAATCTTATAATGGAGATTGCTTGGTTTGTACCTATCAAAAAGGGGAAATGTTATCCCAGATGAAACGACCTTTAAGAGAAAAAGGTTCTGACATTTTTATTCGTCAAAATCAAGCTGTTACAATTTATCATAAAACGATGTCATCAACAGATGACAATTTTAGTTCTCTTGTTAGCTCAAGAAAACCTTTTGGCTTTGATACAACCTTTTCAGGAAGACCTAATGAATTTCCATTTTCAGTAAAAGTATTTGGTAATAAAAAGGTTACATATATCAGCAAACCTGAAATTCAAAAAAATCAAGAATGGACTAACAGTTACAAAATTTATATTTCGATGGCTTATGGAATGGGTGATAAATTTCCTGTTCAAGTCATAAATAAGCCATTTATTGGCGAGCCTAATACTTGCTGTACTGAAACTTATTTAGTTATTGGTCCATTTAGTTCAAAACAAGAATGTAAGAATGTTATTTCTTATATGGAAACTAAATTTTTCCGTTTCTTAGTTTTATTACAAAAACCAACGCAACACGCAACCCAAAAAGTATATAAATTTGTACCATTACAAGACTTTTCAAAACCTTGGTCAGATAAAGAACTCTACGCAAAATACAATTTAACGAAAGATGAAATTGATTATATTGAATCAATGATTCGTCCAATGGTGAACGAAAATGAGTAATTTTATTTCCGAATTAAGAACCCCA
Organism: [Pasteurella] aerogenes; assembly: GCA_900637275.1. Classification (NCBI taxonomy): domain Bacteria; kingdom Pseudomonadati; phylum Pseudomonadota; class Gammaproteobacteria; order Pasteurellales; family Pasteurellaceae; species [Pasteurella] aerogenes. The sequence continues at coordinate 1,968,790 of LR134362.1, read as the reverse complement.
AAAATCTACGCTTACCGCGACAGACGTTTCCCCCATTGCTTAAAAATTGGCTATACCACAAGAGATGTTGCACAGCGAGTGGCGGAACAATATCCTGTGAAATTGCCTAATCAAAGCTATCAAGTGGTATTTGACGAACGTGCCATTCGTGATGATGGTTCAAGTTTTCGAGATTACGATCTCCACGCTGTTCTACAGAAAAGAGGGATTGAACGTTTAGAGGGCGAATGGTTTAAATGCGATTTAAACGATGTGAAATCTGCTTATTTAGAGGTTAAAACAAGACAAGCGGTCGAAAGAGAGCGAATTTTTGCATTTGGTATGCGACCTGAACAGCAAGAAGCCGTCAGCAAAACCGCTCAATACTTCCGTTCTTTTCATCAAGATGAAAAGAATAAAGAAAAAACACCGCACTTTTTGTGGAATGCCAAAATGCGTTTTGGTAAAACCTTTGCGGCATATCAGCTTGCCAAAGAAATGGATTGGAAAAAGATTTTGGTGCTGACCTTTAAGCCTGCGGTGCAAAATGCATGGCAAGAAGATTTGCAAAATCATCTTGATTTTCAAGGTTGGCGATTTGTTACCAATAAAGATGAATGGCAAAGTGCGGTGGATTTTCCGCAAATTTGTTTTGGTTCGTTCCAAGATTATTTAGGCAAAAATAAAGCAGGCGGCATCAAACTCAAAAATGAGTGGGTTCACGCAATTAACTGGGATTGCATTATTTTTGATGAATACCATTATGGTGCGTGGCGTGAAAAATCCAAAGGATTATTTGAAGCGGAAGAACAGGCGTTCCAAAAGGAATTAGAAGCCGAAGCCGCCGAGATGGAAATGGATATGCCCGACTATTTTGATGAAGAAACTTTGCCGATTACGAGCCATCACTTTTTGTATTTGTCGGGTACGCCGTTCCGTGCGTTAAATTCGGGTGAATTTATTGAAGAACAGGTGTACAACTGGACGTATTCTGATGAACAGCGAGCCAAGAAAAATTGGCAGGGCGATGATAACCCTTATTTAAGTTTACCACGAATGGTGATGCTGACTTATCAATTGCCCGAAGATATTCGTGAAGTCGCGTTAAAAGGCGAATTTAACGAGTTCGATTTGGGGCAATTTTTTGAAGCCAAAGGTACAGGCGAAAATGCCAAATTCAAATATGAAAACGAAGTACAAAAATGGTTGGATTTAATTCGTGGGTCATTACGTTCTACAACCATTGATAATCTGAAATTAGGGGCAGAAAAGCCACCAATGCCTTTTGGCGATAGCCGTTTATTAGGCAGTTTATTGCATACCTTGTGGTTTATGCCTTCTGTGGCATCTTGCTATGCAATGCGGAATTTGTTGGCACAAAAGCAAAATCAGTTTTACCACGAATATCAAGTGATTGTTGCCGCAGGTAATGATGCAGGCATGGGGGCAGATGCGATTATTCCTGTACGAAAAGCAATGAGTGAACCGCTGAACAGCAAAACCATTACACTTTCTTGTGGCAAATTGACTACGGGTGTTTCTGTTGCACCTTGGACCGGGATTTTTATGCTACGCAATTTAAATAGCCCTGAAACTTATTTCCAAGCGGCTTTCCGTGTGCAAACACCGTGGGTATTACGTGGACACAATCCAAACGATCCCAATAATGAATGTATCGTCAAAGAAGATTGTTATGTGTTCGATTTTGCTCCTGACCGTGCCTTAAAGCAGTTGGCGGATTATTGTGTTCGATTAAATACAGACGATAAAAATCCTGAGCAGAAAGTCGCAGAGTTTATTCAATTCTTGCCTGTGCTTGCTTATGATGGCAGTTCAATGCGTTCTATTGATGCCGCCGGTATTTTGGATATGGCGATGAGCGGTACAACAGCAACGCTTTTAGCACGTCGTTGGGAAAGTGCTTTATTGGTTAATGTCGATAATGAAACATTAAGTAAATTACGCCACAATGAAGATGCCATGAAGGCATTAATGAGTATTGAAGGTTTCCGTTCTTTGAACCAAGATATTGAAACCATCATCAATCGCTCTGAAAGTGTGAAGAAAGCCAAAAAAGAAGCAAGCGAACGAGATCTGACATCAACAGAGAAAAAACAACTTTCTGAAGATGAAAAGAAAGAGAAAAGTTTGCGGAAACAAGTACAAGAAAAATTGATTAAATTTGCCACACGCATTCCGATTTTTATGTACTTAACTGATAACCGTGAATACAGTTTAAAAGATGTGATTACCCAACTTGAACCTGAGTTATTCTACAAAGTAACAGGCTTAACGCAGAAAGATTTTAGCTTGCTGGTGAGCTTGAATTTATTTAACAGCGGTCAGATGAATGATGCGGTGTATAAATTTAAACGTTATGAAGACAGCAGTTTGAGTTATTCGGGTATGATGAAACATCAAGAAAGTCGGATTGGCTTGTATGATACAACGATTAGTATTCAAGAGTATGAGATGCATTAAAATCATAGCAAGAAAAAGGCTGATAGTATGACTATCAGCCACTGTCTTTTTAAACCAAATTCCTATCCTTTATTTTTCAAAATCGCATACAATTTATCTGTATTGGTTGCTTGATAAATCAAGAAGATTTAGTCTTACTTTTTTCGATACTGCAAGCTAATAGCGTCGCAGTGGATTTTATTTTAGATGAATGGAGCGTAAAAATGTCCCTTTCTGATTTATTATACCATCGCCGAGCAGTTCGCCATTTTGATGCGGAAAGACCGATTGATAGTGAAAAAGTCAAAGCCTGCCTGCAACTTGCAACATTAGCACCGAGCAGTTCAAATATGCAACTGTACGAGTTTTATCACATTACTGATAAGACAGCATTGGCAAAGTTAGCATACGCTTGTTTAGGACAAAAAGCAGCGGTAACTGCTCAAGAAATGGTGGTCTTTGTGGTTCGTCAAGATTTGCATCTACAACGAGCTAAAGCCAACATTGAATTTGAAATTGAAAATGTCAAAAATTACAGTCCGCTTGATCGCCAAGCAAAACGCATTCAAGACAAAAAAGCCTATTACGGAAAATTAATGCCTTTTGTTTATAGTCGCTGTTTTAGCTTGTTGGGCTTGTTACGCAAAGCGATCTGTTTAATCCGACATTTTTCAACACCGACTGTAGTTGATGTTTCGGAAGCTGATATTCGTGTAGTAGCTCACAAAAGCTGTGGCTTAGCTGTGCAAACTTTTATGTTAGCAATGGCAGAGCAAGGTTATGACACCTGCCCAATGGAGGGTGTTGATAGCCTTTTGATTAAAAAATTCCTTAACCTAGCACGCCAAGCGGAAATCAATATGGTTGTTTCCTGTGGTGTGCGTAAAGCAGGTAGAGGTGTTTGGGGTGAACGCTTTCGAGTACCGTTTGATGACGTGTATAGGAAAGTGTAGGCGTGTGTGAACATTATATCGGGGTTTATTTCTTAGAAGATTTAGTGGCGAATTGCTCCATACTAATTGTATTGAGCGTGGTGGTAATAGCTCGTCAACTTATGATGTGTCGTTAAGTGATCTTACTAATAAATAAAAGAGTTGGCATAACCAACTCTTTTGGTTTTAGGAATGTAATCAGATTATTCTGTTTTAACCGGTTTTAGGCCAGCATTCAAGAGAGCTGTATTTAATTCAGCAGTCAATTTTTTCTTTTCTTGGGCTGTGAGTAAGGTCACATATTTATTTAATAGTGCTGCTGCAAGAGACCAATAAAGAGAAATATTAACAGATATGCCGATTTTTTTTAACCTCACATAGCAATTAGCTGCTCCGACCGTTTTAAAGGTTTCAACATCATAAACCTGTATTTTAGCCAATAGGCGTTCATGTTTAATTGATAAATTAATCAATTCTTTGATTCGCCTTTTTTTTGACAACTCCATTGCAATTCGCAGCTTTTTTGCTTGTTCAATTGAAAGAATTAAACAATGCTTGAAAGCCTTTTTATCATCCATAATATATTTAGGCAATCTGTAATAATTACTTATTGTGAGGCGAGAATTCTGTGAAGTAATTAAGTAGGATACTGCACCGAGTGACTCAAAGTATTTAGCCAGTTCACCTGTTGCCTTGAGATAAAAAATCTCTCCCTGACACATTCCAAATAAGTCTTCATCCTTGAAGATACCACATCCAATAAATAGTCTTTTGATTTTAACGTTACCGACAAGCTCCTCTAATTGTTGACGGAGCTCTCTAGTTTTTTGTGTGTTTACTTTCATGTTCATACAAGATCCTTTTGTCCGAATGATTTTCACTTAAACAGCAAACTACCCTGTTTATACCAAAAGTTGTGATTAAGATTAACCACTTCGAGTAATGTTATAGCACATACTTAGCGATTAATGAAAAATTTATGTAAATTATGTTGCAAAATTGTGAACTTGATCGAGGAAATAAAAAAGAATGCCTTAAAAACCGTATTTTGTGTAAATTTCCCTTTGACAAAATAAATTTTGTTGTTCTAGATATTTTTATTAAATTATGTTGTAGATAAAAAATACAAAAAGCGAGTAAAAAAATGCCAACTGATTTTATAATGAGGTTTTTTATGAAAAAAGTACTTGCGAGATGAATTCAAATCACTATAATACGCCTCCGCAACGCAAGAGCAGCAAGCGGTCAGGAAGTGAAAGAAAAAAGTTTTATTTTCTGATTGACATTGAAAGGAAGTTTAATTAGAATTTCAAGCCTTGCTAATTGCAAACGTTCTTTAACAATATATCAGACAATCTGTGTGGGCACTTGTTGATTGACTTTATTTAAAACTATTTTAAATTTTGAAGTCTTAATAGGTGCTTAACTTGAAATTCATAATGATTGAAGAAATTCAGTCGTAATTTTATAGTCAGTACATATTGAGCGATTGAACTTGAATTGAAGAGTTTGATCATGGCTCAGATTGAACGCTGGCGGCAGGCTTAACACATGCAAGTCGAACGGTAACAGGGAGAAAGCTTGCTTTCTTTGCTGACGAGTGGCGGACGGGTGAGTAATGCTTGGGAATCTGGCTTATGGAGGGGGATAACGACGGGAAACTGTCGCTAATACCGCGTAGTGTCGAGAGACGAAAGACCGGGACCGCAAGGCCGGTTACCATAAGATGAGCCCAAGTGGGATTAGGTAGTTGGTGGGGTAAAGGCCTACCAAGCCTGCGATCTCTAGCTGGTCTGAGAGGATGGCCAGCCACACTGGAACTGAGACACGGTCCAGACTCCTACGGGAGGCAGCAGTGGGGAATATTGCGCAATGGGGGCAACCCTGACGCAGCCATGCCGCGTGAATGAAGAAGGCCTTCGGGTTGTAAAGTTCTTTCGGTGATGAGGAAGGCGGTTAGTTTAATAGGCTAATCGATTGACGTTAATCACAGAAGAAGCACCGGCTAACTCCGTGCCAGCAGCCGCGGTAATACGGAGGGTGCGAGCGTTAATCGGAATAACTGGGCGTAAAGGGCACGCAGGCGGTTGCTTAAGTGAGGTGTGAAATCCCCGGGCTTAACCTGGGAATTGCATTTCAGACTGGGCAGCTAGAGTATTTTAGGGAGGGGTAGAATTCCACGTGTAGCGGTGAAATGCGTAGAGATGTGGAGGAATACCGAAGGCGAAGGCAGCCCCTTGGGGAAATACTGACGCTCATGTGCGAAAGCGTGGGGAGCAAACAGGATTAGATACCCTGGTAGTCCACGCTGTAAACGCTGTCGATTTGGGGATTGGGCTTTAAGCTTGGTGCCCGTAGCTAACGTGATAAATCGACCGCCTGGGGAGTACGGCCGCAAGGTTAAAACTCAAATGAATTGACGGGGGCCCGCACAAGCGGTGGAGCATGTGGTTTAATTCGATGCAACGCGAAGAACCTTACCTACTCTTGACATCCAGAGAAGAGCGCAGAGATGTGCTTGTGCCTTCGGGAGCTCTGAGACAGGTGCTGCATGGCTGTCGTCAGCTCGTGTTGTGAAATGTTGGGTTAAGTCCCGCAACGAGCGCAACCCTTATCCTTTGTTGCCAGCACGTTATGGTGGGAACTCAAAGGAGACTGCCGGTGATAAACCGGAGGAAGGTGGGGATGACGTCAAGTCATCATGGCCCTTACGAGTAGGGCTACACACGTGCTACAATGGTGCATACAGAGAGCGACGAGACCGCGAGGTGGAGTGAATCTCAGAAAGTGCATCTAAGTCCGGATTGGAGTCTGCAACTCGACTCCATGAAGTCGGAATCGCTAGTAATCGCGAATCAGAATGTCGCGGTGAATACGTTCCCGGGCCTTGTACACACCGCCCGTCACACCATGGGAGTGGGTTGTACCAGAAGTAGATAGCTTAACCGCGAGGGGGGCGTTTACCACGGTATGATTCATGACTGGGGTGAAGTCGTAACAAGGTAACCGTAGGGGAACCTGCGGTTGGATCACCTCCTTACCTAGATAAAGCGACAGCGAGTGTTCACACAGATTGGCTGAGATATTGTAGACAAGAGAAAGACGAAGAAACATCCTTTTGGGTCTGTAGCTCAGGTGGTTAGAGCGCACCCCTGATAAGGGTGAGGTCGGTGGTTCAAGTCCACTCAGACCCACCACTCAATGAGCTTATTTTGATAAATAAGGGCAAGGTTGAGTGAGAGCGAAAGCTGAAAGGAAAATGTTGATGACTGGGGATATAGCTCAGCTGGGAGAGCGCCTGCCTTGCACGCAGGAGGTCAGCGGTTCGATCCCGCTTATCTCCACCAAATCATCATGCCTAAGTACATTGTATGAGCAAGCCTTGATGAGGTAGTAAAGTTTATTGATATGTATTTAGTCATGATGATTTGCCGAAAGGCAATTGTCTGTTGTTCTTTAAAAAATTGGAAACAAGCTGAAAACTGAGAGATTTTTCAAGTCAGATCTTACGAAAGTAGGCGCTGATAAAAGGAAAGTCTGAGTAGTTCAAAAGAAAATCTTAACTGAGAAAAGGCAGTTAAGTGTTTAGTTGTAGAGATAATACCCTTAGACATAAAATGTTTGAGGTTGTATGGTTAAGTGACTAAGCGTACACGGTGGATGCCTAGGCAATCAGAGGCGAAGAAGGACGTGCTAATCTGCGAAAAGCTTGGATGAGTTGATAAGAGGCGAATAATCCAAGATATCCGAATGGGGAAACCCGATGGATGAAGAATCCATCATTCTTAAATGAATACATAGTTTAAGAAAGCGAACCGGGAGAACTGAAACATCTAAGTACCCCGAGGAAAAGAAATCAACCGAGATTTTGTGAGTAGCGGCGAGCGAAAGCGAAAGAGCCTGCAAGTGATAGCGACAGAGATAGAGGAAGCAATTGGGAAATTGCGCGATACAGGGTGATAGCCCCGTACTTGAAATCCATGTTGTGGTACTAAGCTTGCGAGAAGTAGGGCGGGACACGAGAAATCCTGTTTGAAGAAGGGGGGACCATCCTCCAAGGCTAAATACTCCTGATTGACCGATAGTGAACCAGTACTGTGAAGGAAAGGCGAAAAGAACCGGGGTGACCGGAGTGAAATAGAACCTGAAACCGTGTACGTACAAGCAGTGGGAGCCAACTTGTTTGGTGACTGCGTACCTTTTGTATAATGGGTCAGCGACTTATATTTTGTAGCGAGGTTAACTGAATAAGGGAGCCGAAGGGAAACCGAGTCTTAACTGGGCGTTGAGTTGCAAGGTATAGACCCGAAACCCGGTGATCTAGCCATGGGCAGGTTGAAGGTTGGGTAACACTAACTGGAGGACCGAACCGACTAATGTTGAAAAATTAGCGGATGACTTGTGGCTGGGGGTGAAAGGCCAATCAAACCGGGAGATAGCTGGTTCTCCCCGAAATCTATTTAGGTAGAGCCTTGAGCGGACACCTTCGGGGGTAGAGCACTGTTTCGGCTAGGGGGCCATCCCGGCTTACCAACCCGATGCAAACTGCGAATACCGAAGAGTGATACTCAGGAGACACACGGCGGGTGCTAACGTCCGTCGTGGAGAGGGAAACAACCCAGACCGCCAGCTAAGGTCCCAAAGTCTATATTAAGTGGGAAACGAAGTGGGAAGGCTTAGACAGCTAGGATGTTGGCTTAGAAGCAGCCATCATTTAAAGAAAGCGTAATAGCTCACTAGTCGAGTCGGCCTGCGCGGAAGATGTAACGGGGCTAAAATATAGCACCGAAGCTGCGGCATCAATGGAAACATTGTTGGGTAGGGGAGCGTTGTGTAAGCGGAAGAAGGTGAATTGAGAGGTTTGCTGGACGTATCACAAGTGCGAATGCTGACATAAGTAACGATAAAACGAGTGAAAAACTCGTTCGCCGGAAGACCAAGGGTTCCTGTCCAACGTTAATCGGGGCAGGGTGAGTCGGCCCCTAAGGCGAGGCTGAAAAGCGTAGTCGATGGGAAACGGGTTAATATTCCCGTACTTGGATAAACTGCGATGTGGGGACGGAGAAGGTTAGGTTAGCAGACTGTTGGATGTCTGTTTAAGTTGGTAGGTGGGGAGCTTAGGCAAATCCGGGCTTCTATTAACACTGAGAGATGATGACGAGGCTCTAAGGAGCTGAAGTAACTGATACCACGCTTCCAGGAAAAGCCACTAAGCTTCAGGTTTATCTAAACCGTACTGAAAACCGACACAGGTGGTCAGGTAGAGAATACTCAGGCGCTTGAGAGAACTCGGGTGAAGGAACTAGGCAAAATAGCACCGTAACTTCGGGAGAAGGTGCGCTGGAGTAGGTTGTAGGGATTAACTCCTGAAGGCTGAACCAGTCGAAGATACCAGCTGGCTGCAACTGTTTATTAAAAACACAGCACTCTGCAAACACGAAAGTGGAAGTATAGGGTGTGATGCCTGCCCGGTGCTGGAAGGTTAATTGATGGTGTAATCGAAAGAGAAGCTCCTGATCGAAGCCCCAGTAAACGGCGGCCGTAACTATAACGGTCCTAAGGTAGCGAAATTCCTTGTCGGGTAAGTTCCGACCTGCACGAATGGCATAATGATGGCCAGGCTGTCTCCACCCGAGACTCAGTGAAATTGAAATCGCCGTGAAGATGCGGTGTACCCGCGGCTAGACGGAAAGACCCCGTGAACCTTTACTATAGCTTGACACTGAACATTGAATTTTGATGTGTAGGATAGGTGGGAGACAGAGAAGTGTGAACGCCAGTTTGCATGGAGTCGTTGTTGAAATACCACCCTTTAACGTTTGATGTTCTAACGAAGATTACGAAACGTGGTCTCGGACAGTGTCTGGTGGGTAGTTTGACTGGGGCGGTCTCCTCCCAAAGAGTAACGGAGGAGCACGAAGGTTTGCTAATCACGGTCGGACATCGTGAGGTTAGTGCAATGGTATAAGCAAGCTTAACTGCGAGACGGACAAGTCGAGCAGGTGCGAAAGCAGGTCATAGTGATCCGGTGGTTCTGAATGGAAGGGCCATCGCTCAACGGATAAAAGGTACTCCGGGGATAACAGGCTGATACCGCCCAAGAGTTCATATCGACGGCGGTGTTTGGCACCTCGATGTCGGCTCATCACATCCTGGGGCTGAAGTAGGTCCCAAGGGTATGGCTGTTCGCCATTTAAAGTGGTACGCGAGCTGGGTTTAGAACGTCGTGAGACAGTTCGGTCCCTATCTGCCGTGGGCGTTGGATAATTGATTGGGGCTGCTCCTAGTACGAGAGGACCGGAGTGGACGCATCACTGGTGTTCCGGTTGTGTCGCCAGACGCATTGCCGGGTAGCTAAATGCGGGAGAGATAAGTGCTGAAAGCATCTAAGCACGAAACTTGCCAAGAGATGAGTTATCCCAGTTAATAAGACTGTAAGGGTTGTTTGAGACGAAGACGTAGATAGGTGGGGTGTGTAAGTGTAGTGATACATTGAGCTAACCCATACTAATTGCCCGAGAGGCTTAACCATACAACCTCAAGCGTTTTGGTTTGGGGTGTGTGCAACGAGACGAAAGAACGAAGAAAAGCGTAAGAGCAGAAAAGTACAGTGGACAGCTTGTTTCGAATTTAGGGTGAGGAGTCTGTTGAAGAGAAAGACGAGACGGACGGAAGCTGTAGAAAGAACAAAAAGACGAAGAGATTAAAATAAGAGAAGTGAAATCATCGAAAGAATTATCTTGGCGGCGATAGTGCAGTGGACCCACCTGATTCCATGCCGAACTCAGAAGTGAAACGCTGTAACGCCGATGGTAGTGTGGGGCTTCCCCATGTGAGAGTAGGACACCGCCAGGTTATTATTTTGTTAGCCTATTTATTCAGAGTGGGTTAACAAAATAAAAATTTTTTGGCAGCAATAGTGCAGTGGAACCACCTAATTCCATGCCGAACTTAGAAGTGAAACGCTGTAACGCCGATGGTAGTGTGGGGATTCCCCATGTGAGAGTAGGACACTGCCAAATACCACATTTAGCGGAGTGGTAGTTCAGCTGGTTAGAATACCTGCCTGTCACGCAGGGGGTCGCGGGTTCGAGTCCCGTCCATTCCGCCAATTCTATCATACCAATAGGGGCGTAGTTCAATTGGTAGAGCACCGGTCTCCAAAACCGGGTGTTGGGAGTTCGAGCCTCTCCGCCCCTGCCATTAAACACATTTTCTTATCATTTCAATATTTTGTTACCTCTTTTATTCTTTAAACTTTGTTTACTCTCTAAAACTTGCTGATTATAATGCAAGAAATGTTTACAAATTTTAAAGGTAGTACAATGCAGTTTTCTAAAATGCACGGTTTAGGCAATGATTTTGTTGTCGTCGATGCAATGACTCAAAATGTTTATTTTCCCACTGAAACCATCAAAAAATTAGCGGATCGCCATTGCGGAATTGGTTTTGATCAATTATTAATTGTTGAGCCACCTTATGATCCGGAATTGGATTTTCATTATCGTATTTTCAACGCAGACGGTAGCGAAGTGGCACAATGTGGCAATGGCGCACGTTGTTTTGCTCGTTTTGTAACCCTCAAAGGGTTGACCAACAAAAAAGATATCGCGGTCAGTACCACAAACGGAAAAATGATTTTAAGTGTTAAAGATGATGGAATGATCCGCGTGAATATGGGGGAACCTATTTGGGAGCCAGCAAAAATCCCATTTATTGCTAATAAATTTGAAAAAAATTATATTTTGCGTACTGACATTCAAACGGTACTTTGTGGTGCTGTATCAATGGGTAATCCACACTGCGTCGTTCAGGTTGACGATATTGCTACTGCCAATGTTGCCGAACTTGGACCTTTATTGGAAAGTCATGAACGTTTTCCGGAGCGTGTGAATGCTGGATTTATGCAAGTGATGAATCGCCAACATATTAAATTACGGGTTTACGAACGTGGTGCCGGAGAAACTCAGGCTTGCGGCAGCGGTGCTTGTGCGGCTGTGGCAGTCGGTATTATGCAAGGTTTGCTGGATAATAACGTACAAGTTGATTTGCCGGGTGGTCGCTTAACGATTGAATGGGAAGGCGTCGGTTCGCCACTTTATATGACCGGTGATGCTACACATATTTACGATGGTGTTATTCGGCTTTAGTTCACGAAAAATTACGGGTAAAAGAAGATGACTTTGCAGCAAACTGAAGATTTTGTGGCGCAATATTTGCAGTCGCATCCTGATTTTTTCAAGGATCACCTTGAAGTGCTAGATAAGCTCTATTTACCATCCAGCCAAGAGGGAACGCTTTCATTAGTGGAAGTGCAGCTTGAGCGCCAGCGTCAGCGAATTAAGTCGCTGGAAGCGGAATTAGAGCGATTTTCTCAATTAGCACGACAAGAGCAGGATATTTTTTTCGGCTTGATGCCTTTACAACACAGCCTATCTCACTGCATTAATTTACAGCAAGGCGAGCAGCACTTGAATTTATGGGCGCAGAAACTGGATTTGCAGCAAGCCAAAATCCTGTTATTCAATGATCAATGGCGCAAACATCCTACCATTGACGAACATTATTGGGTCGATCGGAAGGCTTTTGAGTTAATTCGTTTGGAAAGAATGGGCTTGCGTCAGTTTTATTTAGGACAACTAACGCACAAAGAAAAAACCTTATTATTTTTGCCGGAAGAATTTCCTATCGGTTCTGTTGCTTGTTGTTTGCTCGGTGCCAAAACTGCCCAAAAACCGACCGCACTTTTATTATTTAGTGCGCGTGATGAGCGCCATTTTCACAACGGACAAGATACCGCTTTTTTAAAACATCTGGTCAGTATTGTTGAGTTACATTTGCAACGCTGGATGGCAAATTACATGGATAACGCCTGATGCAAACAGCATTACATCAATATTTGAATTATCTCAAAATTGAGCGCCAATTAAGCCCGCATACCTTGGCGAATTATCAACGTCAATTGGAGGCAGTGTGCGCCATTTTGCAGCAAAACGATATTTACCAATGGCAACAAATGACGCCGAGTGTAGTGCGTTTTGTGTTGGCACAAAGTAAAAAGGACGGATTAAAGGAAAAAAGTTTAGCGTTGCGCTTGTCGGCGTTACGCCAATTTTTAGCATATTTAGTCCGCCAAGGCGTATTGGCGGTTAATCCCGCCATGAGTATTTCTGCGCCAAAACAAGCGAAACATTTGCCAAAAAATATTGATGCGGAACAACTACAGCAATTGTTGGCAAATGATAGCAAAGAGCCGATCGATATTCGTGATCGTGCGATGATGGAGTTGATGTACAGTTCCGGATTGCGCCTGTCTGAATTGCAAGGCTTAAATTTAAGCAGTATCAACACGCGATCGCGTGAAGTACGTGTACTGGGAAAAGGAAACAAAGAACGCCTCTTGCCTTTCGGGCGCTATGCTTCCCATGCGATTCAACAATGGTTAAAAGTGCGGTCATTATTTAACCCAAAAGATGAGGCACTTTTTGTTAGTCAGCTCGGTAATCGCATGACGCAGCGAACAATTCAAAAGCGCCTTGAAGTATGGGGCATTCGACAAGGCTTAAATAGCCATCTTAACCCGCACAAATTACGGCATTCCTTTGCAACCCATATGCTGGAAAACAGTTCGGATTTGCGTGCGGTGCAAGAACTGCTCGGACATAGCAACTTGTCCACTACGCAAATTTATACCCATCTCAATTTCCAACATCTTGCGCAAGTTTATGATGCGGCTCATCCGCGGGCAAAGCGAAAAAAATAGGAAAACGACATGAAATTTTACCGCACTTTGCAACCTTTTCGCGCCATCAGTTTTGATTTGGACGATACGTTATATGATAACCGCGAGGTCATTCGCCAGGCAGAACTGCACTTTATTGATTATGTGAAAACACGCAGCGAAATTGCTGAATTTAATCAAGAATTTTGGCGATCTTGGCGAGATCGTATGGCACAGCAATTTCCCCATTTAACTCATGATGTGACCGCTTGGCGAGCAGAAACCTTGACTGCCTTGCTACAATTTCAGCAAAAAAGTACGGTCGAAATTGCGCAAATTTGTCAGCAAGCCATGGCAATTTTCTTTGAATGGCGCAATAAAATTCAATTACCGCGCGAAACGGTGGAAATATTGACCGCACTTAAACCCCATTATCCATTAATTGCGATCACGAACGGTAACGTGGATCCAATGCGTGTGGGGCTGCATTATTTTGATCATTATTTTCGCGCCGGCGAAGCCTATCCCAAAGGGCATTTCCGCGCCAAGCCGCACCCTGATATGTTTCATCATTGTGCAACTACGTTAAACATCGCGCCACAGGATATTTTGCACGTCGGCGATAATTTGATCACTGACGTACAAGGCGCCTTACAAGCGAGATGCCAAGCGGTGTGGATCAATTTATCCGGCGAGACTATTGCCGCGTTTAGCGAGGCGCGCTTATTACCAACTGTAGAAATTAATGAATTATCTCAACTACTTGCGGTTACACAGCAATAATCCGATCACGATTAAGATGGCGCTGATAATATGGTAAATATACAGGCTTTCGCCTAAAATCAGAATGCTTAGTGCGGCGGCAAATAAGGGCGTGGTGTTGGTAAAGACCGCGCCTTTTTCGCCACCGACGACAGAAATCCCGTAATTCCAAAAAGCGTAAGATAAAATTGACGGACCGATAATCAAATAAGCAACGATTTCCCATTGTTCAGTGGTAAATGCTGAATAGATGGGGATATCGGTTTGCAGATAGACATACAGAAAAATCGGTGTAAATAATAGCATTGCACTGGTGATAAGGCAGGTTAAAAACACCGAATTGGGTAAAAGTGCCGGACGTAGGCGAATAATGCAGCAATAAAGCGCCCAAGCTAATGCCGCACCCATTGCCCATAAATCACCACGGTTAATGTCTAGCGCCAGTAAATTGCTTAATTCGCCACGACTTAACAACCAAAGTACCCCTAAAAAACTCACTATCGCGCCAATTAAGGCTGTCGAGCGAATAGGATCGCCGAAAACTAGGCGATTAATAAAAATCACGACAATCGGTACAACTGCCAGATAAATGCTCGAATTAAGCGCGCTGGTTGAGGTTAAGCCTTGGTAGGTAAAGACGGGGAAAATGATAATACCGAGTATGGCAAGTGCGGTGATAATTTTCCAACTTTTGTAGATTTCTGCTCGATAAGGGGGGAGTCTTTTATAAAACAATAATAACATCACAACTGCGGCAGGAAACCAGCGAGAATAGTTGAGAATGATGGGGTGTAAATCTTGGCTGAGAATTTTACCGAAAATATAATTTCCACCCCAAAATAACGTGGCAAGAATTAAGCAAAAATATCCATACCCTTGTTTGTTCATGTCAATTGTCCTTTTTCTATTATAATGCCGACATTATTCGCTTGTGCAACTGCTTTAGGCTTACTAAGTTTGAGCTTTATCCAAGAAATCGCAAAACGTTGTTGTAGTGCTTCCGCCACTTCATACGCTACCCGTTCAATTAACAAAAAGGGTTTAGATTGTACATAATCAATAATAAATTCGCTGACTTTCGCATAATTTAAGCAATAAGTGACGTCATCAGTTTGTGCCGCTTTTTCGCTATCCCATGCCATTTCCAAATCAAACACTAATTTTTGCTTGATTTGCTGTTCCCAATCATAAACGCCGATTTGTGCGAAAACGGTTAATCCCTCAATAAAAATGCGATCCATTTGATAACTCCTTTAATATATTTAGCATAATGCGTATTATGCTATCAAGTTTATGCGCTTTTCTGTAGAATAGACGAACAAATTTTTTTCTTTTTTCATGACAAAAGGATCGACGATGAGTATTTTTGCGCTTTTTTATATGTTATTCACCTATTTGTTAGGATCTATATCAAGTGCGATTTTATTCTGCAAAATGGCAGGTTTGCCAGATCCGAGAGAAAGCGGTTCGCATAATCCGGGCGCTACCAATGTGTTACGCATTGGTGGACGTTGGGCGGCGTTGGCAGTCTTGTTGTTTGATATTTTAAAAGGGATGTTGCCGGTATGGGGCGGTTACTATCTTGGATTAAGTCAGTTTGAGCTGGGAATGGTTGCATTAGGCGCATGTTTGGGACATATTTTTCCGATTTTCTTTAAATTCAAAGGCGGAAAAGGTGTCGCTACTGCTTTTGGCGCCATTGCGCCGATTGCTTGGGGCGTTGCCGGCAGTATGATTGGTACTTGGCTGTTGGTTTTTGTGGTTAGTGGCTATTCTTCTTTAAGTGCTGTCGTGACCGCTTTGTTGGTCCCGTTTTATGTGTGGTGGTTTAAACCGGAATTTACTTTTCCCGTTGCGTTGGTATGCTGCTTATTAATTTACCGTCATCACGACAATATCCAACGTCTATGGCGTGGGCAAGAAGATAAAGTATGGTCAAAATTGAAGAAAAAATCGTAATTCGGGTGAATACCCTAGCAAAGTGCGGTCAATTTTTCAGCTGTTTTTGTTATTATCCCTCTAATTAAGAGGGATATTTTTTATCTATAAATGCCTTGTTTATTCAAACCAAATTAATGATGCCATTCTTCCCGTTTGTTTTTCTCGTCGATAAGAGAAAAATTGCTGCTGATCTAAATAGGTACAATGCTCTCCGCCACTGATTTGCGTCACGCCTAAGGCGTTGAGACGTTGGCGGGCAAGTTGATAGAGATTGCCTAAATATTTCCCAGATGCATTAGGATCAGGGAGAAAGGCTTGTTGGGCTTGCGGATCATGCGCCACAAATTGAGCCATCACTTCTTCGCCCACTTGAAAGGCGCTCGGACCGATAGCCGCGCCGAACCATGCTATAATATTTTCTTTTGGCGATTGGAAACAATCTAGTGTTTGCTCCAAAATACCGTCACATAACCCGCGCCAACCAGCGTGAGCCGCGGCGACTTCGCTGCCTTGTCGGTTGGTGAACAAAACCGGTAAACAATCGGCGGTCATCACTAAACATACTTGCTTCGGTTGATTAGTATAAGCCGCATCCGCATTGAGATCCTTTCCGTCACAAGGCAAATGTAACACCTTAGTACTGTGGGTTTGTGTCAGAAAAACCGGATATTGCGGTAAGCCAAATTGTTCGGTTAATAAAGTGCGGTTATTTTTGACCGCACTTTTTTCATCGCCCACATGATCACCCAAATTAAAACTGTCATAAGGCGCTTGGCTATACCCACCTTGACGCAAGGTCATCAAGGCGCGGACGTTTTTTGGCGCTTGCCAAGTTGGGGTTAAGTGTTTCATATTAATAGTCCAATTCGTCCTTATGTAATTGATAATCAGCTTTTAAGGCTTCGACTAACTCAACGAAATCTGCCGGCAATGGCGCATACCATTCCATCATCTCGCCACTAATTGGATGCGCCAAACGCAACATTACCGCGTGTAACGCTTGGCGTTTAAATTCACGCATTACGCGCATTAATTCCTCGCTGGCATTTTTCGGCGGGCGCGGGCGTCCGCCATAGGTTTGATCGCCAAGTAATGGATGGGCAATATGTGCCATATGCACCCGAATTTGATGGGTGCGACCAGTTTCAAGGCGCAAACGTAAACGAGTGTAATCGCGAAAACGCTCCATAATCCGATAATGGGTTACTGCGGGTTTACCCAAAGGATGTACTGCCATATGAGTGCGTTTGGTTGGATGGCGTGCCATGGGCTGATCTACCGTGCCGCCTTTGGTCATAATGCCACTGGCAATAGCTTCATATTCACGGGTAATTTTGCGTTTTTGCAAATCGCGCACCAATTTAGTTTGCGCCGGAATGGTTTTTGCTACCACCATCAAGCCCGTAGTATCTTTGTCCAAGCGATGCACAATACCAGCGCGCGGCACTTCTGCAATTTCAGGATAATGATAAAGTAGCGCATTTAATACTGTGCCTTTCGGATTGCCGGCGCCAGGGTGAACTACCAAATCTTTCGGCTTATTGATTACCAAAATATGCTCGTCTTCATAGACGATATCCAGAGGGATATTTTCGGCTTCAAAGCGGGTTTTATCATCCACTTCTACTGTAATTTCCACTTGTTCGCCGCCATAGACTTTGCTTCTCGGCACATTGTTGATTTGCCCGTTAACTAATACCAAATCACCTTCGATCCAGGTTTTTAGTCGCGAGCGGGAATAGTCGGGGAACAATTCTGCCAAAGTTTGGTCTAATCGTTGTCCCATTTGTTCAGGTCGGACTTCAGCCGACAAAATAAGTTGTGCCATAAATAAAAAAATCCGTGAATAGTTTGCTTATTTAGCAATGTTATATAAAATATCGGATAATTGTAACTCATTTATCATTGCACGTAAAAAATAAGGATCAACCAATGCGTAAATTAAAATCGCTTACTCTCGTTGCATTAGCTGCTTTGGCAATCAGCGCCTGTTCAAGTTCCAACAAAGAAGTGGAGCAAGGTTCTGAGCAAGAGCTTTATAATAAAGGTCAAACCTATTTGCAAGATGCGGATTATTCACAAGCCATTCGCTATTTAGATGCGGTTAACACTCGCTTTCCGGGAACTGCTTACAGCGAACAAGCCCAACTCAATTTGATTTACGCCTATTACAAATCTCAAGATTACACCAAAACTTTGGTCACCGCTGACCGTTTCTTGCAATTGTACCCAAACAGCCCGAATTTAGATTACGTTATTTATATGGCGGGTTTAACCAATTCAGCGTTGGCTGATAATTTTATTCAAGATTTCTTCGGTGTTGATCGTGCAACTCGTGAAAACTCGTCGATCAAAACCGCTTTTGCCAATTTCCAAAATTTAGTGCAACATTTCCCAAACAGTGTTTATGCGCCGGATGCGGTTGCGCGTATGGCGTATATCAAAGCCAGCCTTGCGCGTCATGAGTTGGCGATTGCTAAATTTTATGCTAAACGTAATGCACACGTAGCGGTTGCCAACCGTGTGGTGGGTATGTTACGTCAATATCCTGATACTCAAGCAACGTTAGATGCGCTACCGTTAATGAAAGAAGCTTATGAAAAAATGAATTTAACCCAATTGGCAAACCAAACGGAAACCTTAATCCAAGCCAACCAAGGTAAACATTTTGACGAGGTAGAAAAACCGAAAGAGCCTGAATTAACCGCTGTACCGCAGGCGAAATAAAAATAGGCGAAATAAAAAATAATCCACGAAAAAAAGCATAGCATTTGCGCTATGCTTTTTTTGTCACTTTTCTTTGTGCTGCAAACTCAAACAGAACCGATTTTAGTAGCAATGCTAAGTTGTACTGGGGCTGAAAAGGAAGGGAAAAGTGCGGTCAAATTTGAGGTTGTTTTATTTCCGCGCTATTTTCAAACCAGCTTTCTAAAATTAAGCAAGCAGAAATTCCGTCGATTTTGCCTTTGTTGAGGGCTTTGAAGCCGCCACGTTGGAAGATTTCAGCACGAGCTTCGGTGGTAGTGAGGCGTTCATCTTGTAATACTACATTGACCCCGAAGCGTCCGTGTAAGCGTTGAGCAAATTTTTTCGCGCGCAAAGTCAAATCCTGTTCGCTCCCGTCCATATTGAGCGGAAGACCTACCACCACGACTTGCGGTTTCCATTCCCGTAAACATTTTTCAATTTGTTCCCAATTAGGAATACCATCTTGCGCTTTGAATGCTGGCAAGGCTTGCGCTGTACCGGTGATGCTTTGTCCGACGGCGCAACCGATACTTTTGGTGCCGAAATCAAAGGCTAATGCGGTAAATCCCATTAACAATGCCCCGCTTGATATGCCAAATGATGATGTTGGATGCCCAATAATAATTGTGCTTCCAGCCAACGGTTTTCATAAGGTGTATGAAACAAAATTTGCTCATTGGCAGGAACCACTAACCAATCGTTATTGGCAATTTCATTTTCTAATTGGTTCGGCGACCAACTGGCGCAGCCTAGTGTGACCAAATATTGTTCCGGCTGCGCTAAGGTACCAAAAGTTTGTAAAACGTCTGCCGAAGTAGTGAGCGTTAATTGATCGCTGATTTTGTAACTGTGCTGAAAGTCTTGTTTGGTTGGCGTATGCAAAATAAAGCCGCGTTCAAGATTAACCGGTCCGCCAGATAGGACTAATTCGTCGGGATAACGACGATGATCTGCCATCAGAAAATTCATTTTGGCGCAAAGTTCAGCAATGCTTAAATCAGTGGGGTGAGTGATCACTAAACCCATAGAGCCTTGTTCGTTATGTTCACACACATAGACTACCGCACGGTGAAAATATTCATCATTTAAATGCGGCATGGCAATCAAAAAATGATTTTGTAGTTCCATCATCGCTCCTTAACCGAACCAATCGGTTTTGCTTTCCTAATCTCATTATGCTAAATCACCAAAACATACTTGTAGCGCGCTAATGGCAACTAAAGCGGCGGTTTCGGTGCGTAAAATACGTTGTCCTAACAACACATCGGTAAATCCTTGTTGTTCGGTTTGTTGAATCTCTTGCGGCGATAATCCACCTTCCGAGCCAATTAGCAATCGCACGCCGGCAGCGGGAATATGTGGTAATGTGCGAATAGAATGGGCAGCGCGCGGGTGTAAATTTAATTTTAGGCTTCCATCTTGTTCTGCACACCAATCCGATAATTTCATCATCGGGCGAATTTCCGGGATGACATTACGCCCACATTGTTCACAAGCGGAAATGGCGATTTTTTGCCATTGTTGGATTTTTTTCTCCATCCGTTCTGCATCTAATTTGACGCCACAGCGTTCCGACCACAACGGTGTAATCAGGTTGACGCCTAGTTCCACGGATTTTTGAATGGTAAACTCCATGCGATCGCCACGGGAAATCACTTGCCCTAAATGGATAAATAATGGACTTTCACATGAGCGATATTCGCTACCTAGAATTTCCACTTCAACCACTTTTTTGCCGGCTTGTGTGATTACCGCAGGATAAATATGGTTGCTGCCATCGAATAATTCAAGGTGCTCTCCTGTTTGCATCCGCAATACCCGTCCCACATGATTGGAGGCATCTTCGCTTAATTGACAGGTTTTTTGTTGTGTTAATGGCGTTGGGTGATAAATTCTTGGTATTCTCATAATGGCTTGATGGTTTCCGCGATTTTATGTGTATCATAACAGAAAATAAAAAGTGCGGTAGAAATTACCGCACTTTTGCCTGAAACTCGTCTTGAGGTTTATTTAATGACGGTGATGGTCCATTTGGCATCATCAATTTGTTCAAAATTGGTCACTTCATAACCTTCTTCTGCCGCCCAGTTTGGAATGGCTTCGGTGGCTTGGGTGCAGTCAAATTCGATTTCTAATCCGTCACCTTTATTTAATTGCGCCATCGCTTGTTTGGCTTCCACTAACGGGAATGGGCAGACTAAACCAGCAGTTTCTAATTTAATGATCATAATTTTTCCTTCTCTTTTTCTTATCATTATCTACTAAGCTTGTGCTAAACGCAAACGGGATTGTTGTGGGCGAATAATAGTGAAATAAGCAGCAACCCAAGTTCCGACGATCATGATCGGTAAGGATAACCAACCTTGCCAAGAGAAGAACGCGGTTTCCACCAATCCGTTACCGATAGAACAGCCACCGGCTAATGTCGCTCCGATACCCATTAACACTCCGCCCACAGCGCTGCGTAGCATGGTGGTCACATCTGGCACGCGGAAGCGAAATTCGTTGCTGCCTTTAGCGGCGATAAAGGAGCCACAGAAAATACCTAATACTAAGAACACGCCCCAGTTAAGGAATTTGTTGTCGCCCGTGACTAAATATTGCATGATATTGGCAGATGGACCAGTAATGCCTAAACCGAAATCACGACCGGTGGCGATACTCAATGGCCAGGCAGCAAGGGCGATCAGACCGACTAAAATGGCGGTGACGAACGGATCCCAACGTTTTTCAAATAAAATATGTGCCAAGCCGGTTTTTTTCGGTTTTAAGGTGGCGAGTTTGGCTTTTGGTTTAGACAACTGCTTGAAAACATAGAATAAAGTAACCGCACTTAATAAGCCGACTAACCACCAAGGTGAAATGCCGAAACTTCCGTAAATGGTAGTATGCTCAATATTTTCAGCACGTAACGCTCGATTAAATTCGCCTAATGGACCAGTGCGCATCATAGTACTTAACAGCATATAAGTTGCTAAGGCAACCCAGCTGCCGATCAAGCCTTCGCCTGCGCGGTACCAAGTTCCAGTGGCACAGCCACCGGCAAGAACAATACCGACACCGAATAAAAAGGCGCCAATTAATACAGCGAAAAAGGCTAAATTTTCTGCCGGCTCAACCGCTAACACACCCACTTCTTTTAAGGCAAAAAAGCCAATGGATTGAATGCTGATAGCGATCAATAAGGCGATAAACATTTTGTTGCTTTTGGTAACATACAGATCACGGAATGCGCCAGTGATACAAAAGCGACCGCGTTGCATCACAAAACCGAGCAAAATGCCGGTGAGTAATCCAGTTAAAATCATAGAAAAACTTCCCCAATAAATAATAAAAAAATAGTCTGTAATTTTTATCAAAAGCGCTTAGAATAATCTAATAATTTTTTGCAAATTAATATGCATTTTGGTTATTAAAATAAATAACAGGAATGACCAAAGTGCGGTGAAAAATCTGTTAAAATAAATAGATTTTAAATAACATTGTAGCGAGGCAATCTTATCGGACATTGGCAAGCGCAAATCAGCTTAAAAAGAGGGTTTGTGTTACATCGACGAGCTTATAGCGAAACCAGTTTGTTAGTGGATTTATTCACGGAAGAAACGGGGCGGTTAACGGTGATTGCCAAAGGGGCAAGAACTAAGCGTTCGTCGTTAAAAAGTGTATTGCAACCGTTTACGCCGCTGTTGTTGCATTGGTCGGGAAAAGGCGGATTAAAAACCTTATCCAAAGCCGAACCGGCATCCATTGCGTTGCCTCTCCAACCGAAAGCATTGTACAGCGGTTTTTACATCAACGAATTACTGGTTCGCCTGTTGGAGCCGGAAACTGCCTACGCCTCCTTGTTCCAAGATTATTTGCAATGTTTAACCGATTTAGCTTGCGCGCCGCATTTGCTCGAATCCAGTTTAAGAACCTTTGAGTTTCGTTTGCTGCGAACCTTAGGGTACGGTATTGATTTTTGTCATTGCGCCGGTTCCGGACAGCCAGTCGATGCCGATATGACCTATCGTTATCGAGAAGAAAAAGGCTTTATCGCTTCCTTAATTCGCGATAATTTAACCTTTTATGGGCGTGAATTATTGGCATTTGATCGTTTGGATTTTGCCGATCCTGACGTATTGCAAGCGGCAAAACGATTTAGCCGGATAGCCTTAAAACGCTATTTGGGCAATAAGCCTTTGAAAAGTCGCGAATTATTTACGCAAAATATTTTATATTTGAAATAACACATGGTTTTACTTTATACCCCTAAAAAACAAGCGAAAAAAGCACCGCACTTTGAAGCGGATATTGTGGATTTAGATTATCAGGGTTTTGGCGTGGCGAAAGTTGGCGGCAAAACGTGGTTTATCGAAAATGCCTTGCCGCAAGAACGCGTGCTGGTGGCGCCGGTGGAAGAAAAACGCCAATTCGGTGTGGGGAAAGCGCAACGGATTTTGCGCGTCAGTGCATTGCGCGAAACGCCTAAATGTCCTTATTATCAACAATGTGGCGGTTGCCAAAGTCAGCATATTCCTTTGGCGTTGCAGCGTGAAAGTAAACAAAAAGCCTTATTCCAGCGCCTAAGTCGTTTGCAGGCGGCGCCGATTGATTTTCAGCCCATGATGGTCGGCGCGCAATGGCATTATCGTCGGCGTGTGCGCTTGAGTTTGCGCTATGATCCGAAATCTCGTCAATTGGCGATGGGTTTTCGTCAGAAACGCTCGGCGGATATTGTGAATATCGGTCGTTGCGAAGTGTTAGTATCGCCATTAAATGAATTATTGGAAAAATTGACCGCACTTTTGGCGCAATGGTCAGCGCCGAAACAATTGGGTCATGTGGAATTGGTGGCGGCGGATAATGGCGTGGCGATGTTATTGCGTTATACGCAAAACATGGCGGAAATTGACCGCACTTTATTACTGCGCTTTGCGCAAGCGCAGCAATTGATGTTATTTGTGCAAGATGACCACGAAATTACGCACGTTTATGGCGAATTTCCCTATTATCAGCTCAAAGATGGAACGCGATTATATTTTGATATTCGCGATTTTATTCAGGTTAATGCGCCGCTTAATCAGCAAATGATCGACACCGCATTGGATTGGTTGGCATTGAGTGCGCAAGATGAGGTGTTGGATTTGTTTTGCGGTATGGGAAATTTTACATTGCCATTGAGTAAGTGCGTGAAAAGTGCGGCCGGAATTGAGGGCGTTTCAGAGATGGTGGCACGGGCGCGACAAAATGCGGAACAAAACCATTGCCACAATGTCCAATTTTATCAGAGCGATCTTGAAAAACCCTTCGCCGAACAGCCTTGGGCTGGACAACATTTTAATAAAATCTTGCTCGATCCGGCGCGCGGCGGGGCAGCGTTCGCATTAAGCGCGATGATGCAATTGCAGGCGGAAAAAATACTTTATGTTTCTTGCAATCCGGCGACATTGGTACGCGATGCCGCAATTTTACTTGAGGCAGGTTATCTTTTGCGCAAAGTGGCGATGATTGATATGTTCCCGAATACGGAGCATTTGGAATCCATCAGCTTATTTGAAAAAACACGGTAGGAAATTAATATGGTTGCTGTACGCGGATCACATTTGCTAAATCCAAAGGATTTTGTCATTGAAAAATGGTGTGCCGAATTGGGGCTTGCCCCGCAAGTCGAGCAAGCACTGGTTTCGGCATGGCATTATTCGCAGCAAAAAGTCAGTGAGTTTCAGGCTAAAGAGGCGGTGTGCTACATCAGTTGCCATTTGCAAATCGGCGTTGAAATGGTGGAGATTTTGCATGGCTTAAATATGGACGCAGACAGTTTATTAACCGCTATGTTGTATCCGATTGTCAGCAATAATATTGTGGATTTAGCGACGATTAAGGAAGATTTTGGTGCCAATATCAGTAAGTTGGTGAAAGGCGTGATGGAGATGGACAATATTCGTCAACTTAATGTCAATTCTGCCAATAGTTCGCAAGTGGATAATGTGCGTCGAATGTTGTTGGCGATGGTTGACGATTTCCGTTGTGTGATCATCAAGTTGGCGGAGCGGATTACGTTTTTGCGCGATGCGGAAAAATATTGTTCAGAAGAAGAAAAAGTGTTGGCAGCAAAAGAATGTGCCAATATTTATGCGCCCCTTGCCAATCGTTTGGGAATTGGGCAGTTAAAATGGGAGTTGGAAGATTATTGTTTCCGCTATTTGCATCCGGAGCAATATCGCGCGATCGCGAAATTGCTGCAAGAGCGTCGTTTAGATCGAGAAAAATATATTGCCGATTTTGTTACGGAATTGACTACGTATTTGAAAGAAAATATTGACCAAGTGGAGGTTTACGGGCGTCCGAAACATATTTACAGCATTTGGCGCAAAATGCAGAAAAAACACTTGGAATTCGGTGATTTGTATGATGTACGCGCGGTGCGGATTATTGTACAAAAATTGCAAGATTGTTATTCTGCGTTGGGCATTGTACATACGCATTTTAAACATTTACCGAAAGAATTTGATGATTATGTTGCCAATCCGAAACCGAACGGTTATCAATCCATCCACACTGTTGTTTTGGGGCAAGGCGGCAAGCCGGTTGAGGTACAAATTCGTACCCAACAAATGCACGATGATGCGGAGCTTGGCGTGGCGGCACACTGGAAATATAAAGAAGGGGTGACTGGGCGTTCGGGTTACGAGGAAAAAATTGCGTGGTTGCGTAAATTATTGGCGTGGCAAGATGATATTACCGATTCCGGCGATGTGATGGCGGAGATGCGTAGTCAGGTGTTTGATGATCGGGTTTATGTGTTTACGCCGAAAGGGGAAGTGGTGGATTTGCCAACCGGTTCGACACCGCTGGATTTTGCTTACGCGATTCATAGCGAAATCGGGCATCGTTGCATTGGCGCGAAAGTTGCTGGGCGCATTGTTCCTTTTACTTATCAATTGCAAATGGGCGATCAGATTGAAGTGATTACTCAAAAAAATCCGAATCCAAGTCGCGATTGGCTCAATCCTAATTTAGGCTTTACGCATACCAATAAAGCGCGCGCGAAAATTCAAGCCTGGTTTAAAAAATTAGATCGGGATAAAAATATTCCGGCAGGGAAAGAATTGCTGGAAAATGAGATTACCCGTTTGGGCATTTCCTTGAAACAAGTGGAACAATATGCGCTGCCGCGTTATAACATGAAACATCTTGAGGATTTGTATGCTGGTATTGGTGGCGGCGATGTGCGTTTAAATCAATTGGTGAATTTTTTACAAAATAAATTGATTAAATCTTCCGCGCAAGAAGCCGATGAAGAAATTTTGCGCCAAGTAGCCAATAAAAGTGCGGTCGTTTCGCAGCAAAAAAATGAGAAAAAAGGCTATGTCATAGTTGAAGGTGTTGGCAATTTAATGCACCATATTGCGCGCTGTTGTCAGCCAATTCCGGGGGATGATATTATGGGTTATATCACTATGGGGCGTGGTATTTCTATTCATCGTACTGATTGCGAGCAGTTTTTGGAGTTACAAAAAGTCCATCCGGAACGTGCGGTGGAGTCCATTTGGGGAGAAAATTACGCCAGTGGATTTCGCTTGAGTATTCGTATCGTGGCAAGTGATCGTAACGGGTTGTTGCGTGATATTACTACGGTGCTTGCCAATGAAAAAATCAGTGTACTGGGCGTTTCCAGTCGTGCGGATACCAAAAAACAATTGGCGACTATTAATATGGAAATTGAGCTGAATAATGTACAGATGTTAAGTAAAATTTTGGCTCGGTTGGAAAAATTAGATGATGTAATTGAGGCGAAACGTCTTTAATTTAGGGAAAATATGGAAAAAACAACGGGCTTGACCCATTTAATTAAATCGACCGGCTATTCGATAAAAGGCTTGAAAAGTGCGGTCAAAAATGAAGCAGCTTTTCGTCATGAGCTTTCTTTGGCGGTAATTTTAATTCCGTTGGCAATTTGGCTGGGTGAGGATAAAGTGGAGATGGCGCTGATGATTGGATCGGTGCTATTGGTGTTGGTGGTCGAGTTGTTAAACAGCGCGGTTGAAGCAGTAGTGGATCGAGTTGGAACAGAGTACCATGAATTATCCGGTCGCGCGAAAGATTTAGGCTCGGCAGCGGTATTTATTGCGCTGGGCATTGTGGTTGTGGTCTGGGGATTGATGTTATTTTTTTAAACCTGAGATGGGGTTTGATCTAGTTGGGTAACAAAGTATGGAAAAATACAACAAGTTTCGCATTGAATGGGATTGTCGTCGAGGAATGTTGGAGTTGGATAAGGTGATTATGCCTTTTTTCCAGTTGCATTTTGACGCGTTGCCGGATGAGAAAAAAGACGTGTTTTTACGTTTGTTGGCTTGCTCGGATTTACAGTTGTTTTCGTGGTTTTTTAATCG
This sequence comes from [Pasteurella] aerogenes, assembly GCA_900637275.1. Lineage (NCBI taxonomy): Bacteria > Pseudomonadati > Pseudomonadota > Gammaproteobacteria > Pasteurellales > Pasteurellaceae > [Pasteurella] aerogenes. The sequence goes on along the minus strand of LR134362.1, from coordinate 1,941,869 downwards.
AGTACCAGCATCCGATCTTGAATTACAAGAAATGGTAACTTATATACAAGAAAAATTAAATTTGCAAAATTGATCAATTTTTCTTAAAAAGTTGAACTTTTTGAATTTCGTTCCGTCTAACTATATGCAAGAGCTTGCTGTCTTTATATTAAGGCTTGTTAGAGGTGATAAGAGGTTATATGGCTGAGCAGCTAACGGATCAAGCTTTGGTAGAAAGAGTACAGCAGGGAGATAAGAAAGCGTTCAATCTATTGGTATCGCGTTATCAAAATAAAGTGGCTGGGTTATTAACCCGTTATGTTTCACAAAATGATATTCCCGATGTTGTACAAGAGTCGTTTATAAAAGCATACCGCTCGATCGATTCTTTTCGTGGTGATAGTGCTTTCTACACGTGGCTTTATCGAATTGCAGTCAATACTGCAAAGAATTATTTAACCGCGCAAGGGCGCCGTCCGCCGAACGAAGATATTTTGGCGGAAGAAGCGGAAACCTACGATGTCGGTACAAATTTGCGGGATGTGGATACGCCCGAACATGAAATGTTATCCAGTGAACTAAAGAAGATCGTATTCGATACCATTAACGGTTTACAAGAAGATTTAAGAACAGCCATTACCTTACGTGAAATCGAAGGGTTGAGCTATGAAGAAATCGCTGACATTATGGATTGTCCTGTGGGAACGGTACGTTCGAGAATCTTTAGAGCAAGGGAAATTATCGAGGCAAAAATAACGCCTTTGTTACAGCGCTAATAAACTGATGCCGCTAAGGCGAAACAAATCTGGAGTTTAAGATGCAAAAAGAGTTACTTTCAGCATACATTGACGGTGAAAACGTAAGTAACGAATTGACAGAAAAACTTTGTCAAGATAAGGCTTTACAACAATCTTGGGCAAATTTTCATACCATTCGTGCGGTCATGCGTCAAGAAAGCGATGTTCTGTTAGGGGCGGATTTTACGGCGAAGATGGAAATGCTGATTGAGCAAGAAGAAACTGTGGTAGTAAAACCGATGGTTGCTCAACCGACGCCTGCTGAAGTGGAAAAATTGCCGTTTATGCAAAAATTCAAATCGCTTTGGGCGCCGATGGTGCAAGTTGCGGTGGCAGCATCTGTATGTTTGGTTGCGGTATTTGGTGTGCAAAGTTTCAATGCAACGGATAACGCGGGTAGCACAGCGGATAATCCAGTGTTACAAACCTTACCATTTAATAATTCCGTGCAAGAGGTCAGTTACAATGCGCCGGCGCGAGATGTGGTGACTGCTGACCAAATTGAACAAAAAAATAAACGTATTAGTTCCATGTTGCAAAATTACGAATTACAACGTCGTGTTTATGCGGATAATTTGAGTTTGAACGAGCAAGGAAAATAATCCTACGTCAGTTTGGAAATTCACCACCATTTTTGGTGGTGAATTTGTTTTAGATACAATAGGTTATGTTTATGATGTTAAAAACGATACAAAAATTGACCGCACTTTCTTTACTCTTAGGCGTTTGTGGTTTTTCTTTTGCCGCTGATAATTTTGATCCTAAAGCTTTATTGGCGCAGATGAACCAAGCAACCAATCAATTAAACTATGAAATTGCTTTTGTTCAAACTACGCCGGTGAATATGGAATCCTTGCGCTATCGTCATTTACATACCAATGGCAAGACCTATGCTCAATTAATCACCTTAGACGGTGTGCCACAAGAAATTGTGCAGCGCGATAGTTTGGTGAGCTATTTCCAACCAAATTCCCCGTCATTTTCGATCAACAGCTCCCATATTGTGGACAGTCTGCCGGCGATTATGCGCATTAATTTAGATACCTTGGTGGAAAATTATGATTTCGTCAATATTGGGCGAAATCGTGTCGCTGACCATGTGGTACAAACGATCCGCATTTTACCGAAAGATGATTTTCGTTATCAATATTTAGTGTTTATTGATGAAAGTAGTAAATTATTGTTGCGCAGTGATATGTTGGATCGTGAAGGCAATTTGTTAGATCAATTCCGCGTCGTGAATATGTATGTGGGCGATGGGCTAGAGAAATTATCTGATTATTTAGATGGGGTGACGTTTCCGCCATTGTTGAGCGAAAATAATTCTCCGGATCAAAAAGTGGAACTAACCTGGCAGCCGATGTGGTTGCCGAAAGGCTTTAAGTTGGTGAATAAAAGTGTTGAAGTGGACGGTAATAATCGTATTGAAAGTCAATTGTTCAGTGATGGATTATTTTCTTTCACTATGTATGTTTCCGACAGCATCATCCCAGATGAGCCAGAAAATGCTTGGCGACAAGGTCCAACAACCATTTATAGCGAAAGCAAAAATAACAAAGAAGTGACCTTTATCGGTCAATTGCCGATTTCTACCGCCAAACGTATTGTGCAAGATATTCAATTTAAACCATAAAATAAGCCTATGTTAAGAGAAAATGCAGTGGTCGTCGATTATCAAAATGGGGTGGCGACGGTGAAATGTCAGTCAAAGAGCGCTTGCGGACAATGCGCGGCGAAATCCTCTTGTGGCACGGCAGCGCTTGCAGAATTAAATGGTGAACATGGTGAACATATTTTTACTGTGGCTACTATCACGCCCGTGTCGATTGGTCAAACAGTAGAAGTGGGATTGGAAGAGCGGCCGCTTTTATTTTCTACACTGCTGGTTTATGTGGTTCCGCTGCTGACCCTTTTGTGTGCTACACTTATCGGCGCATCTCTTTTCCCACAAGAGTGGATGAACGCGATTTTTATCTTTTTTTCGACCGCACTTTCTTTTGTTATTGTGCGTTTTTTGGCACAAAAATTGCAACGTAAATCAGCTTATCAGCCAATTCTGCTACGCGTATTGTAATTTTGTGTTAGCATTAGCAAACACTTCTACAACTTTTCACAGGGTTTTATGATCAAATTACTAGGCATTACCGGTTATAGCGGTAGTGGAAAAACGACGTTACTTGAAAAATTGTTGCCACTGTTGTCTGCACAAAACTTGCGTGTGGCAGTGATTAAACATAGCCATCACAATGCACAAGTGGATAAAGAAGGGAAAGATAGTTGGCGTATGAAAGAAGCAGGTGCAAGCCAGGTGATTATGGCGTGTGCCGAGCGTTGGGCATTAATGACCGAAACGCCCCAAGCGGTTTCTTTACCCTATTTGGCACAACAATTTGATCCCACATTAACCGATTTGATTTTGGTAGAGGGATTTAAGGATGAGCCCATCCCGAAAATCTTATTGCATCGTCAAAAGATGACAAAACCTTTGCCGGAAATTGATGGAAATGTTGTGGCGCTGGTAACGGATTATGAAGTAGAAAGCACTTTGCCGAGATTAAATATTAACCACCCGGATGCGGTGGCAACGTTTATCTATCAATGGTACGAAATGGCAAAAAGTGCGGTGTAAAATAGGATAGTTTTATGAAAAAGGAAGTGAGTTATCGCGGTTTAGCGTGGATCGCAGCGATGGCATTATTTATGCAAACGCTTGATGCTACGATTTTAAATACCGCTTTACCGGCAATTTCTCGTAGTTTAAATGAATCACCGCTGAATATGCAGTTGGCGATTATTAGCTACGCCTTGACGGTGGCGCTTTTTATTCCTTTAAGCGGCTGGCTGGCGGATCGTTTCGGTACGCGCAATGTCTTTCGTTTTTCTGTCACTGTGTTTGTATTAGGATCGATTGCCTGTTCATTTTCTAATTCTTTGGATATGTTAGTCTTGTCGCGCGTTTTGCAAGGCGTTGGTGGCGCGTTAATGATGCCGGTAGCGCGTTTATCTATGTTGCGTTCGATTGAAAAATCCCAATTGCTTGCAGCGTGGAATTTGACTGCTATGGCAGGGCTTATTGGACCGGTTGTCGGACCGATTTTAGGCGGTTGGTTGGTGACTTATACCACTTGGCATTGGATCTTTTTGATTAATATTCCTATCGGCATACTTGGTATTATTGCGGCGCATTTTTATATGCCAAATGTTAAAGACGAAGTGCCGAAATTGGATTGGAAAGGCTTTGTGTTATTTGGTGGCGGATTAGTGGCGTTAACTCTTGGTATGGATTTGGTGGCGGAAAATTCTGTGCCTCGCATAGAAAGTCTGCCAGTGATTGCTGCCGGTGTGGTTTTATTATTGTTGTATTATGCTTATGCCAGAGTGAATGACAATGCCCTTTTGCCTCGCTCGTTATTTTTTGTACGGACTTTCCGTATCGGTATCGTGGCGAATTTGATTATTCGTTTATTTAGTTCCAGTACGCCTTTCTTATTGCCATTGATGTTACAAGTGGCATTTTTATATGACGCGGAAACAGCGGGTTGGATGATGACGCCGATTGCAATAAGTTCCGTGTTGGGACGACCATTTATCAGCCGCATTTTAGTGGCAATCGGATATAAAACCACGCTGATCGGTTTTGCCATTTCAATGGGCTTGGCGATTTTTACCATGAGCCATTTTACACCGGAGACATCGATGTGGATGATGGCCTTAGTTTTGGTGTGGTATGGATTTAGTATGTCGTTAGTTTTCACCGCAGTCAATACGCTTACCATTAGTGATCTTGCTCCGCATCAAACCAGCGGCGGTTCCACTATGTTGAGTGTTTCGCAACAAGTGGGGATAAGTTTCGGGATTGCGGTGTCATCTGTGATTTTAAGTTTATATCGTGATGCGGTTGGTGAAACGGGCGAACAATTACAACAAGCCTTTAGTTACACCTTTTTGACGACGGTAATTTTTGTAGTGATTTTAGTGGTGTTTTTATTACGTTTGAAAAAAACAGATGGTGATAGCTTACGTGTGCGTTCCTAAGTGGACATTAAGAAAATAAAAGGCATAGTTTTACTATGCCTTTGTGATTTTTGGTGTCTAAATATTAATAAACACCTTGTGCCAACATTGCATCCGCAACTTTTACAAAGCCCGCAACATTAGCACCTACTACATAGTTAATATTGGTTTGGCCTTCTACGCTACCGTATTTTTTGCAGTTGGCATGAATATCTAACATAATGCGTTTTAATTGTGCATCCACTTCTTCTGCAGTCCAATATAAACGTTGAGAACTTTGCGCCATTTCAAGCCCAGATGTTGCCACACCACCGGCATTTGCTGCTTTACCAGGTCCGAATAAAACACCGGATTCAAGGAATAAATCGGTAGCTTCGATAGTGGTTGGCATATTGGCACCTTCAGCCACTAATTGGACACCGTTTGCAATCAAGGCTTTCGCATCTGCTAATTCCAATTCATTTTGGGTTGCACAAGGAAGCGCAATGTCCACTTTCACTTCCCAAGGACGTTTTCCTTCCACATAGGTTAAACCGAATTGTTGCGCATAATCTTTCACACGACCACGTTTCACGTTTTTAATTTCCAATAAGGCCGCTAATTTTTCTTTATCAAAACCGGCTGCATCATAAACATAGCCGGCGCTGTCGGAACAAGTGACCACTTTTGCGCCTAATTCCAACGCTTTTTCAATAGCATATTGCGCCACATTACCAGAACCGGAAACCGAAACAGTTTTGCCTTGGAATGATTGACCTTTTTCTGCTAGCATGGCTTGTGCAAAATACACTAAACCGTAACCTGTTGCTTCCGGACGAATTAAACTACCGCCGAAAGACAAACCGCGACCGGTGAACACACAAGCAGCTTGGTTGGATAATTTTTTCATATAACCGGCAAGATAACCGACTTCACGACCACCTACACCGATATCGCCCGCTGGCACATCGGTATCCGCGCCCACATGACGATATAATTCTGCCATTAACGCTTGGCAAAAACGCATCACTTCTGCATCAGATTTACCTTTTGGATCAAAGTCAGAACCCCCTTTACCGCCGCCCATTGGCAAGGTAGTGAGTGCATTTTTGAAAATTTGTTCAAATCCTAAGAATTTTAAAATGGATAAATTCACGGATGGATGGAAACGCATACCGCCTTTGTAAGGCCCGATGGCGCTGTTATATTGCACGCGGAATGCACGGTTAACCTGTACTTGACCTTTATCATCGGTCCAAGCAACGCGGAATTGGAAGGCGCGCTCCGGTTCCACTAAACGTTCTAATAAGGCTTCAGAACGGTATTTCGGATTTTTTTCTAAGAAAGGCCAGATGGAAGTTAATACTTCACGGACCGCTTGCAAAAATTCAGGTTGATTTCCATCGCGTTTTTCTACTTTAGCTAGAAATTCCTCTAATGAAATTTGGCTCGACATAATATAAGTTTCCTTCTAAAAGAATTAATGTTGTTTGCATAATAATTAAAAATAGCTCGTTGGCTTTCAATAATATCTACTAAAAACCGATTTAATTGCAAATGATTTCATAAAGGAAAATCATAAAACATATGAGGTATTGAATTTATTTAATAAATATTGATTTTTATTAGAGATAATCTAATTTTATCTGGTGAAATGCTGCCTAAAAATCAAACAGATAAATAAACAAAAAGGGCATTTCAGCCCTTGGATCTTTAAAGATTGTCGAACAGTGGTTGCACATCCGGCATCACGCCACGCCACAAAAAGAAAGAATGTGCGGCTTGTCCTATGAGCATTCCCAATCCGTCGCTGACTTGCTTGGCGCCGGCTTGCTTGGCAAGGGCAATAAAGGGGGTATCGCTATCTTTGGCATATTGCATATCATAAACTGCACCACATTTTTGCAAAAGTGCGGTGGAAATATTCGCAGTTTTGCCTTGTAAACCAAGAGAGGTGGCATTAATAATCAAATCAAATTTCAGATCTGGAATATGTTCTAGTTCAACCGCTTGAATTTCACCATATTGGGCAAATTTACGCGCTAATTCTTGTGCTTTGGGCAGTGTACGGTTGGCAAGGGTGATGTTTTGCTGCGCTTGTAATAATGGCAACAACACGCCTTT